>NZ_MUFA01000005.1:0-165099 GCF_001995955.1 Salinivibrio sp. PR6
GATTTAAACCGCAGTTTATCACTCGCTTTTGGGGTAATTAAATTTAAATTGATATCGATCAAAGACAAGGTTAAACCTCATCGGATTGCGAGGTAAATCTTGGGTTTTCCACTGCCAAGTTAGCGTGATCTTCTCCCCATTTCGGTCTAGCTGATCGCTAATTTCGATCTGCTTACTTCCTTCTTCTCCCCAATAAGCCGAATGTGGCTTTTTGTCTGAAACCACTGAAAAAATTACATTATCTTGTTCTTTACTCCAGGCAAACTCTATGAGCTGCTGAGATTGTGACGTGCCACAAAATCCACGTTCCCCTTCACAGTCTATAATGGTCAATCCAGGTGTATAGACCAGCGTCCTCCAGAAGAAAGCAACCACCAAAAGTGTAAGCATAACGATGATTTGCGCGAGTCGTCCTCGAGTGAGTTTTTCTGCTGCCATGAGTCGCTTTCTCCGTGTTACAGAGGTCAAAGTTTTATAAGAAAGGTAGGTAAGCCGCACTAAGTGTGTGGGTTAGACCCTGTTTTTTAACCAGTATCTACAGTATGATTCTGGTCGAAAATGCCATTTTTACAAAGAAATAGCAACGGAGTGTGCAAAGTGGTTAAAAACCATACGCAACGGGGCGTTTTCTTAAAAATGGTATGTTAACAGGCGAAGCGGAGGCTTCGTCCGTATCAAACGTGAGTGTAGTTAACTAAAAGTGGAAGCATGCAATATGAGCCAAGTTAAGCAGCTTGAACAAGACTACAACTACCGCGTTGTCCGCTTATTTACCCTAACAACGATTTTGTGGGGTATTGTGGGCATGGCTGTAGGTGTACTTATTGCCGCTCAATTAGTGTGGCCTGCACTGAACTTTGATATTCCGTATTTGACGTATAGCCGTCTGCGTCCACTGCATACCAACGCAGTGATTTTCGCTTTCGGTACCAGTGCGTTGTTTGCAACCTCTTATTATGTTGCGCAGCGAACTTGTCAAACACGGTTGTTCGGAGGGAAGTTAGCAGAGTTCACCTTCTGGGGTTGGCAAGCCATCATCCTTTCTGCAGCCATCTCGCTGCCAATGGGATACACCACCTCTAAAGAGTACGCTGAACTAGAGTGGCCAATTGATATCGCCATCGCGGTGGTATGGGTCGCATACGCTATCGTGTTCTTTGGCACGCTTATCAAGCGTAAAACGTCACATATTTATGTGGCCAACTGGTTCTTCGGTGCCTTTATTCTGACCATCGCGGTGTTGCACATCGTCAACAGCATGGCAATCCCTGTTTCACCGATGAAGTCTTACTCCATCTATGCTGGCGCAGTTGATGCGATGGTGCAGTGGTGGTACGGACACAACGCGGTTGGCTTCCTGCTGACAGCAGGCTTTTTGGGTATGATGTACTACTTCGTTCCCAAACAAGCGGGTCGCCCTGTTTACTCGTATCGACTCTCCATCGTCCACTTCTGGGCATTGATTTCGCTCTATATCTGGGCGGGTCCTCACCACCTTCATTACACGGCTCTGCCCGATTGGACACAGTCACTGGGGATGGTGATGTCGTTAATCTTGTTTGCACCTTCGTGGGGCGGGATGATTAACGGTATTATGACGTTGTCAGGTGCGTGGCATAAACTTCGCTATGATCCCATCTTGCGCTTCCTTATCGTGTCTTTGTCATTCTATGGCATGTCTACGTTTGAAGGCCCAATGATGTCGATCAAAACAGTTAACGCCTTGTCGCATTATACCGATTGGACAATCGGTCACGTTCATTCTGGTGCACTCGGTTGGGTCGCAATGGTCTCTATCGGCTCTATCTACCACTTGATTCCTAAACTGTTTGGTCAAGAGCGTATGTACTCAGTGTCTTTGGTGAACGTACACTTCTGGCTTGCCACGATTGGTACCGTGCTTTACATCGTTGCTATGTGGATTTCTGGTGTGATGCAGGGTCTGATGTGGCGCGCCGTCAACACTGACGGTACGTTGACATACAGCTTTGTGGAGTCATTGGAAGCCTCCTATCCGTTCTACTTCGTCCGCTTTATCGGCGGTGCGATTTTCCTATCAGGCATGTTCTTGATGGCTTACAACGCATATAAAACGATTCGTGCGCCTGAAGCTAGCTTGAAGTCGCTTGAGCCTGCGGTGTAAGGAGGACGATTAAATGAGTTCAAATCGCCACGAGATAGTAGAAAAAAACACAGGTTTGCTAGCGATTTTGATCATCGTTGCAATCAGCTTTGGTGCATTGGTGGAGATAACGCCATTGATTTACCAAAAGCAAACCACTGAACCGGTAGATAACCTTCGTCCGTATACAGCGTTAGAAATGGAAGGACGTGACATCTACATCCGTGAAGGATGCAACGTGTGTCACAGTCAAATGGTTCGTCCATTCCGTGCTGAAACCGAGCGTTACGGCCACTATGCCGTCGCAGGGGAAAGTGTTTGGGAGCATCCCTTCTTATGGGGCTCTAAACGTACCGGTCCTGACCTCGCCCGAGTTGGGGATCGTTACTCTGACGAATGGCACCGCGTTCACTTAATTAATCCACGTGACGTAGTACCTGAATCGAACATGCCTGGTTTCCCTTGGTTAGCAGAGAACAAGCTGGATGGGGAAACAACGGCCGCGAAGCTGAAAGTATTCCGTGACCAATTTGGTGTGCCATACACCGATGAGGACATCGAGAATGCCAAGGCGGCGGTTGAAGGTAAAACGGAGATAGAAGCGTTGATTGCTTATCTTCAGTCACTAGGTCACGCAATGAAGTAATAAGGAGGGCCTATGGATATCGGCACCTTTCATAGTATCTGGACAGTTGTCCTATTTGTGAGCTTCATTGGGATCGTTGTTTGGGCTTATAGCAAACGTCGCAAAAAGCACTTTGATGAAGCGGCTAACCTGATTTTCGACGATGAGGAGAACAATCAGGATAAGTCCAATAACAAGACAGGAGATAATCGCTAATGAGTACGTTTTGGAGTATCTTCGTAACAGTCATCGTACTCGGCACGATTGCTGGCTGTGCTGCTCTTATCATTTGGACAACCAAAGATAAAATGGGCGTCGCAGAAGGCGATGACATGGGTCACGAGTATGATGGTATTCGTGAACTCAACAACCCACTGCCTAAGTGGTGGTCGTACATGTTTTGGGCGACCTTGGTGTTTGGTTTGGGGTACCTCATCCTCTATCCGGGGCTGGGTAACTTTGCTGGCGTATTAGGTTGGAAAAGTTCGTACCAAGACGTAAGCAGTGTCGAGGAGTCGCGTGAGTTAATGGCAAAAGCGCAAGAAGCGCAGCATATTAACCAATATGCGATGGAGCTCGAGGCAGCTGACAAGGTGTTTGGTGAAGCATTCCGCAAACTGGCGTACCAAGAAGATGGCAAATCATTGCGTCCGATTACCCAAATCGCGCGTAATGAAGAAGCCTTGAAAGTGGGTCAACGTTTGTTTAGCCAAAACTGCGCGGCCTGCCATGGGTCGGATGCGCGCGGTCAGGCTGGTTTCCCGAACCTTACGGACGATGCGTGGTTGTATGGTGGTGAGCCTGAAACCATTAAAGCCACCCTTCTCCATGGCCGAAAAGGCAACATGCCGGCTTGGTTAGATACCATGGGTGAAGAAGGCGTTAAAGAAGTCGCCGCTTATGCACTGAGCTTGTCAGGTCGTAAAGTCGATCCGCAAATGGCTGCTAAAGGTAAATCTCGCTTTGTTGTATGTGCCGCATGTCACGGCACGGACGGCAAAGGTAACCCTGCCTTTGGTGCGCCGGATTTAACTGACAATATCTGGCTATATGGTGGCTCTCGCCGCGCCGTTGAGCAAACCATTCGTGGTGGCCGTCAAGGCGTGATGCCCGCGTGGGAAGCTCACCTTGGCGAAGAAAAAATCCAGATACTCTCTGCCTATGTATGGCGCTTGAGTAATCCTGAGGTAGAATAAGCACTTAGGTGTGATACAGCCCCTGCTTGCAGGGGCTTCTTAAATGTAAATGCTCAAACCGAGGAGCTTCTGATGGTAACACCCTGGTACAAGCAGTTTTGGCCTTGGTTCCTGATTGCCCTTCCCGCTTCTGTTGTCGTCGCGAGTTTGTTAACTGTGACCGTCTTTTCGATGAACTCTGTGTCTCTGGTGGCAGAGGACTATTACAAGAAAGGCAAGGCGATCAATGTTGATCTATCCAAACTGAAAGTCGCGGCCCAGCTGGGTGTTTCAGCGCAATTGTCGTCAAACAACCAGGCAATCGCGATAGCACTAGATAAGGGCGATCTCGCGTCATTTCCTGCGCTCAAGGTGCATATTCAGCACCGTACGCTCGAGCGAAAAGATGTGAACGTCATGGTAAACCCAAACCAAGCGGGGATTTATCATATCGATCTTGCTGAGCCAATATCCGGCCCCTGGTTTATCGAAATCACTTCATTCGATAAGCAATGGAAAGTGCACGGTCGTATCAATTTCCCTGTCTCAACTCCCCTGACGTTAACCGGTAAGCAGTAACCATGACCACGCCTTGTTATCACTGTGGTGATCCTGTACTAACAGGAGACACCTACCAA
The DNA here is from genome assembly GCF_001995955.1 of Salinivibrio sp. PR6. Taxonomy (NCBI): domain Bacteria; kingdom Pseudomonadati; phylum Pseudomonadota; class Gammaproteobacteria; order Vibrionales; family Vibrionaceae; genus Salinivibrio; species Salinivibrio sp. PR6. The sequence continues at coordinate 4,561 of NZ_MUFA01000005.1, forward strand.
GTAGTGATTTTCGATAAACCCCGCCTTATGTGTTGCCCTGGCTGCCAAGCCGTGGCAACCACGATCGTAGACAGTGGTTTGAGTTCTTATTATCAGTATCGTACAGAGAACGCCGATAAGGCCGACCTCGTCCCCGAAGAGCTCAAATCACTGACGCTATACGATAATCAAGATGTACAACAAGAGTTTGTCCGAGATGTGGCAGACCAAAAAGAGGTGACGTTGTCACTTGACGGTGTCTCCTGCGCTGCGTGTGCGTGGCTGATTGAAAAGCAGTTACAACGCACAACAGGCGTCACACATATTCAGGTCAACACCACTACTAACCGCGCCCAGGTGCGTTGGGATGAGAGTGAAACTTCCCTGAGTACAATACTCACACGCATTCATCACCTAGGTTATAAAGCGGCACCTTTTGAGGCTGACAGACAAGAGCAACAATACCATCGCAACATGAAGCAGTACTTATACCGATTGGGGATTGCTGGCTTGGCCACCATGCAGGTCATGATGTTAGCCGTGGCGATGTACTTCGAAGTGTTTGGCGATATGGACGAAACTTTTCGGAATTACTTCCGTTGGATAAGTTTAATCTTCGCGACGCCTGTCTTGCTTTACTCTGCGTTGCCCTTTTACACCAATGCTTGGCGGAACCTTAAGGCACGCACACTGGGAATGGATGTCCCCGTTTCTATTGCCCTGTTATTTGCCTACTTCTCAAGCCTGTACGCGACTGTCACTGGAAAGGGCGAAGTCTTTTTTGAATCGGTGGCAATGTTTACCTTCTTCTTATTGCTCGGGCGTTTTCTGGAAATGCGCGCACGCCGCACGGCAGCAGCAGCCAGCGCCAACTTGTTAAAACTGGTTCCCAAAATGGCGCGCCGCCTTAACGGTGAAGCCGTGCCAGCTAACAGTCTTAAAATAGACGATAACATTCGCGTATTGCCCGGTGAGCCCTTCCCTGCCGATGGACAAATATTGTCTGGCACAACCTCTGTCGATGAAGCCATGCTGACAGGCGAGTCACTACCTCAGACTAAGCGACTGGGTGATGCCGTTTATGCCGGCACCATGAATGTGGAAGGGAATGTCGATATTTGTGTTACGAGTAATCACAAAGAGTCTCTCGTGGCTCATATTGTGCGTTTGCAAGATGAAGCTCAAATGGCAAAACCCAAGGTGGCGGTGTTGGCAGACCATATCGCGCGTTACTTTGTCGCCGCCATCTTAATTATTTCCGCATCGACTTGGCTCTATTGGCATTTTGTTCAACCTGACGATGCCTTTTGGATCATGCTATCCGTGCTTGTTGCGACCTGCCCTTGCGCATTATCACTCGCCACCCCCACGGCCCTGACTTGCTCAACATCGACCTTTGGCCAGCTCGGCATCATGTTACGCCGAGGTCACGTCTTAGAAACCTTAACCAAGGTGAATCGATTGGTGGTTGATAAAACAGGTACACTGACCGAGGGTGAGGTGAAAATTGATTCAGTCCACGTGTTTGCTGCTGACATTAGCGAACAATCGGCATTGAACATTGCGGCCAGCTTAGAAGGGTTTGCCAATCATCCTATCGCCAACGCGTTCCAATCAAAAGCGACTGAGTCTCTGACAGTCAAAGCGGCGGACAACCATATTGGTCAAGGGGTAAGCGGCGAGATCAATGGCCAGCATTGGCGTATTGGCAAGGCGGCGTTTGCTCTATCCTCGCCTAAAACTCACTATGATTCCTATCCCGTCGTGCTCAGTTGCGAGGGGCAAGTGGTGGCCGCGTTTTCACTGACCGATCCGATTCGTCCCAGTAGCGCACGCTTGATAGCCGCATTTAAACAAGCTGGGATCCAAACCACCATGCTAACCGGTGATCAATCGCGAAATGTTGAACAGGTCGCTAACCAGCTCGGCATTGATTCTGTGACTTCAGGGGTATCTCCTCAAGGAAAATTGGCGTACCTTCAAAGCCTTGATGATGATACCGTGACCCTGATGGTGGGTGATGGCGTCAATGATGCCCCCGTTTTAGCCGGTGCCCACTTGTCGGTTGCGATGGGAGGAGGCACTGATATCGCTAAATCGTCCGCCGATATGGTGTTGCTGAGTGACGATTTGGAAAAACTACTGACCGCCAGGCAGCTTGCCCAGCAAACTCGCCGTATTATCCGCGAAAACTTAATTTGGGCTTTAGGCTACAACATCACCATTCTGCCTTTGGCGGTTATGGGCTATGTCGCCCCTTACATAGCGGTGGTAGGTATGTCAGCAAGCTCAATCATTGTCGTGTCTAACTCGCTGCGCCTACTTAACAAAAAAGAGGATTAGCGTTATGGCTAGTTTGTATATTTTGATCCCCATCGCCATTATGCTGGTTTGCGTGGCGGCCGTCGTGTTTATCTGGGCCGTCAAATCCGATCAATTCGAGGATCTAGAACGACAAGGCTCTTCGATCCTTTTTGATGAAGAAGAACCGGAGAAAGACGCAGGATCACAATCAAGCCAACCAACCGAGCCTCACGCGTCGACGCAAGATGACAAACATTGATTTTATTGGTGCCCTCGTCATTGGCTTGTTGGGGGCGGGCCACTGCCTAGGGATGTGTGGTGGGGTCGCAGCGGCTATGTCGCTTGGCATTCCGCCACAAAAAGCCAAGTGGCCGTATCTTGTCTTGTATAACTTGGGGCGTATCAGCTCGTATACCCTTGCAGGCGCAATGATCGGTGGTACCGTGGCTTCATTGCTTGCTTTGTCTGATTTAACACAGCATCTTGCGGTATTGCGGCTGTTTGCGGCCATTATGATGTTGCTATTGGCAGCCTATATGGCTCAAGTATGGAATGGCCTTAGCTATATTGAACGGCTGGGTAGCAAACTCTGGCGATTTATTTCTCCGCTAACGTCCAAGCTAATGCCACTGCGTTCGCCATTATATGCCTATCCTTTTGGCCTTGTGTGGGGCTGGCTCCCCTGTGGGCTCGTTTACTCCGCACTGAGTTGGGCCGCCGTTGCTGGCAGCGCATCCGGGGGCGGCCTTGTGATGCTTGGGTTTGGATTAGGGACGCTACCGGCGATGTTAACCGTTGGTGCCCTTGCCGAGCGGATAAAGCCAATTCTTAACAACCACGCACTGCGTTTGATATGTGCCACAATGTTGGCGCTTTATGGTTTTTATACGGCTTACTCCGCCCTCAAACTCCTGATATAAGGTCGACCTGGCACGCAATCATGGTGTAATATGTATATTGACGTTTATCAATTTTAGGCAGGTGTATGGTGTCGAATAAGATCATCACTCGGCGGGTTCAGTCAGGCGGCTGCGCAATTCATTGTCAAGATTGCAGTATTAGCCAACTGTGTATTCCCTTTACGTTAAATGAGCAAGAGTTGGATCAACTGGATAGCATCATTGAGCGAAAAAAACCTATTCAGAAAGGCCAAGAACTGTTCAAAGCCGGTGATAATCTACGAGCGCTGTATGCGATTCGTTCAGGTACGGTTAAGACCTACACAATCACAGAACAAGGTGATGAGCAGATAACTGCCTTCCATCTCGCCGGCGATTTGGTAGGCTTTGACGCTATTAACGATAGTGAGCACCCCAGCTTTGCTCAAGCGCTAGAAACGTCAATGATTTGTGAGATCCCCTACGACACACTTGATGACCTCTCTGGGAAAATGCCCAAGCTTCGCCAACAAATCATGCGACTAATGAGCAATGAGATAAAAGGTGATCAGGATATGATTTTGCTGTTATCGAAGAAAACAGCTGAAGAACGTCTGGCCGCTTTCCTTTATAGCCTCTCAAAGCGCTTTGCTCAGCGTGGATTCTCTCCGCGAGAGTTCCGCCTTACCATGACACGAGGTGATATTGGTAACTACCTAGGTCTCACCGTTGAAACTATCAGTCGCTTATTGGGCCGCTTCCAAAAGTCAGAAATATTGGCCGTCAAAGGTAAATACATTACGGTTCTAAACTTAGAAGAGCTTGCACGTCTTGCGGATGAAGAGTGCTTTGTTTAGCGAATAAAAGTAAATAAGTTGTTAATAAATGGCGCTTTATGCGCCATTTCTCTTTTTTGCTCAATGGTGAACAATTTCTTTCGCGTGAACGGACTAAGTAGGTTAAAGTGAAATTAACCGATGCATCTGTGCAAAGGAGGCAGATATGTCTAGGTACACGAACCTGCTCGTCGTCATTGATCCTTCCCAAGAACAACAACCTGCACTTTCACGTGCGGTCACGCTTAGCCAGCGAAGTGATGCAAAGGTTAAGCTCACCCTCTTTCTTGCCATTTATGACTTTTCATACGAAATGACATCTATGCTCTCATCAGATGAGCGGCAAGCAATGCGCCAAGGTGTGATGCACCAGCGTGAAGAATGGATGAATGAGGTTATTCAAACGCACCAAGCTCAAGAATGTGAGATCGAAAAAGTCGTGGTATGGCATAACCGCCCTTACGAAGCGATTGTCGAACGCGTGCTGAGCCACCACCACGATTTGGTGGTTAAAGCGACACACCAGCACGACACACTAGGCTCTGTCATCTTTACGCCCACCGATTGGCACTTGTTACGCAAATGCCCAAGTTCAGTGTTATTAGTTAAAGATCATGGTTGGCCAGATAAAGGCAAGATAGTCGCCTCTGTTCATGTGGCATCTGAAACCGAAACTCACGCTGAGCTCAACGACAAATTGGTCGATGAAGGGAATATCATGAGTGCCATGCTAGGGGCTGAGTTGCACCTGGCTAACGCCTACCCTGCTACGCCGGTGAATATTACTATCGAGCTGCCTGACTTTGATCCAACATCGTATACCGATGCGGTACGAGGCCATCATCTCACCGCCATGAAAGCCTTGCGTCAGCGCCATCACATCGAAGAAACACGCACGCATGTCCAAGAAGGGTTGCCGGAAGATGTTATCCCTAACATTGCCCGAGAGCTGGATGCAGAGCTTGTCATTCTCGGGACCACAGGGCGCACTGGCTTATCCGCGGTGTTCATCGGGAATACCGCAGAGCACATGATTGATCAACTCGACTGTGACTTACTTGCCATCAAACCTGATGGTTACATTAGCCCACTCGATCCTCGCGCTAACGATTAACCTTTCTCATTCCTTCATACAGCAGGCAGTGGCATTCACTGCCTGCGGGTGACTGGCATTTGTGGTCAAAATCCGTATCATACCCGCCATTCATGCACACTGGCAGTGTAATGCGTTTACCTTGCCTGACAACGCGATAGTACTTATGAGCACCGAAGAGCTGAGCAAAGCACAAAAATACGGATTTAATAAACTGCAAAAGCGCATTCGTCGCAACACCGGACAAGCGATTGCCGACTTTAATATGATTGAAGACGGCGATCGCATCATGGTTTGTTTATCAGGCGGCAAAGACAGCTATACCTTGCTTGATATGCTGCAAAGCCTGCAAAAGAGCGCGCCAGTTTCATTCCAACTCATTGCGGTCAACTTAGATCAAAAGCAACCTGGGTTTCCTGAGCACATTTTGCCAGAGTATTTAGAGGGCTTGGGCGTCGAGTACAAAATTGTTGAAGAAGACACTTACTCCATCGTCAAAGAGAAAGTGCCAGAGGGCAAGACAACCTGTTCACTATGCTCGCGACTTCGCCGCGGTATCTTATATCGCACAGCGAAAGAGCTGGGTGCAACCAAAATTGCATTGGGCCATCACCGAGATGACATACTAGAGACCTTGTTCTTGAACATGTTCTATGGCGGCAAGATGAAAGGCATGCCACCGAAGCTCGTCTCTGATAACGGCGAACATGTGGTGATCCGTCCACTGGCCTATTGCCGAGAAAAAGACATTGAGCGTTATTCAGAGCAAAAAGCCTTCCCGATCATTCCGTGTAACCTTTGTGGCTCACAGCCCAACCTACAACGCCAAGTGATCAAAGATATGCTCCGAGATTGGGACAAGCGCTACCCAGGCCGCATTGAGACGATGTTCCGAGCAATGCAAAATATCGTCCCCTCGCATATGGCCGATACCGAGCTGTTTGATTTTAAATCCGTCGCAGCGGGTATGACGTTTGAGGGGGATGGTGATACCGCATTCGATAAGGAAAACTTTACCGATCCGGCGCCCGTTTCAGAGAGCCCTGTCGAGGTTGACCCCAACTTATCACTCGACGTGGTCAATGTCGGCACATAGTGTTTGAAGCATGACAGAATTGTCGTTGGCCCTAAATGGCCTGCTAATAAAAACGCCCATTTTAAACAGTGGGCGTTTTTTGTCGTTTCAGCCTTCTACATCGTGCGCATTATGTCTTTGAAGCTCAGTGTAGACTTGAAGTCTTTTCCCGTTTATCCGTTTTTCGGCAACCAAGGCGACACCTTGATGGGAGCGTCTGGCAGCGTTAACGTGGCGCTTTCGCCAAGATGATTGACATCTATAATGGCTTGGTGAGCATCGATTGGGTATTTTGTTCCCTCACTGCTAGTCACCGCACCAGTCACCGAGGGCGCAAAATGCAAGACGACTCCCTGTGTCTTCGGCATAAACCAAGAAGCAAACATCCCGCCTAAATTTTCCATCATCGTATCCATCTGAGGCAACCAGCCCTGAATCTGCTGGCTGGTTAATTTCTTTCCTACTGGCTGATCAACCAATACCTGGAACGAAATATCGCAGTTACGATCGGAGGGCGTTTCAACAAAGACATCCGGGTTCACTTTGCGGAGCTGGTTATCGAGAGGAAGCGGCAGCGCTTGAGAGGCTGGAATATCAAAGGCTTCATAATGCTCTTCCTTGCTCATCCATGCGCGAGAAATCGGGCAAACCTCTCCCGACTCGGCCGAGACCATAAAGTACGCCACACCAATATCGGGATGCCCTTCTTCCACGTTATGTTTAAGCTGAGTAAATAGCTTGCTATAGCTAAAACGGTATGTATCGGCACTGGCCGGGACACTCACCATTCCCAGCAAAACCAGTACACTGGCTAGTTTTTTCATCAGAACTCCAGTTGCAGGCTCAAAGCGAATCAAGCGTCAAAGGTGTCTTGGTCAGATGACGACGGAGTCGTACTATTCGACGCTCTTTCTTCATTCTCATTTTGTGACACTGTCACCTCCACACCAACGCCAAACATTTCTCGGTAAATCACACCTTTAACATTGAAGAGAAAGGGTAACGCCCAAACCAAGGCAAAGCCAGCGGTGGCAAAAGAAATGAGAAATAGCACGCCGACAACGGCATAAATGGTTGCCATTTGGAACAATTTCTTGTTTACCGCCCGGAAGGATACGGTGAGAGCTTTAACCGGCGTGAGGCGTTTTTCACAAATTAATAACGGCGACATGGAAAACGCCATCGCAACATAAAGGCTCAGTAATGGAAAAATCATGCTCGCCACACTTTGCAATGTCACCGACAGGCAGATCACGACCGTCACGGGTAAAGCAAACACGAGCCCTTTTAGTAGATGGCGTGGTTTAGAACGAAAGCCTATAGCGTGACTCAAGCCCATTAAGCTCGCCCCCGCATATAATGGCGCAATCAGAACCTCGGAAGTAAAATTCGCTAACCACACGGATGAAATCATATCTGTGGTGAGCTCACGTTGACCGACCAATGCCTCAAATAAATGCGACGGCGCGCCCAACAACAACGTCAGCATCAGCATTAAGATACCTATTTGAGTCGCGAATAGGCACAAGGTGGCGGGCAAAAACGACCAAAAGTGCTTGAAGGTCTGAGAGAAGGCTTCTTTGATTATCTCAAAAGGATCGAGCCGGTAGCGACCGTTTAGCGCTGTTTCTACCGACCCACCGATATGTAAAGCATTGTTGTATTCTTGTTGACTCATAATCGTTATCTATCATGACTAATGCACCCAGTATATCTGACTGTAACCCATAGCCAAAAATCATTCTGACAAATAAGGAAAAATAACCAGATCAGCTTTGCGTTGACAATGGTCTGGTTTAGGCTGGACACCTTATCGAACAACGGACACCAAAGTGCCAAAACGAGCGAAAAACTGCTTTAACTTCGACTGACACGCGTCTATTATGCGCCGTCTGTTTTATGGGTACGAATGTACAAGACAATTTGCCAGGTAGAGAGAGAACGAACCATTGAAGCACGCAAATGTATCTCACAAACCGGTTGTCGAGCTCGCGTCACTAACCAAAAGTTTCGACGGCAAAGAAATCATCTCCCGTTTCAACCTAACGGTCAATAACGGAGAATTCCTAACGATCCTTGGCCCTTCAGGCTGTGGCAAAACAACCGTACTGCGTTTGATTGCGGGGCTGGAAGATGCCGACAGTGGTGCTGTCGTTATTGATGGCAAAGATGTCACGACCCTCCCAGCAGAAAAACGCAATGTAAACACTGTCTTTCAAAGCTATGCGCTTTTCCCACATATGACAGTGTTTGAAAACGTCGCATTTGGCCTGCGCATGCAGGGCGTGAATCATCACCATATTGAACCTCGGGTGATGGAAGCGCTGCGAATGGTACAGCTTGACCATTATGCCTCTCGTAAACCTCATCAATTGTCTGGCGGACAGCAGCAACGTATCGCGATTGCACGCGCCGTGGTGAATAAACCGAGCGTGCTCTTGCTGGATGAATCCCTCTCTGCACTCGATTACAAACTGCGTAAACAAATGCAGATGGAGCTGAAACAGCTGCAACGCAAACTGGGGATTACGTTTATCTTCGTTACCCACGACCAAGAAGAAGCCCTGTCGATGTCAGATCGTATTATCGTTATGCGTGATGGCGAAATCGAGCAAGACGGCTCACCGCGTGAGATATATGAAGAGCCTAAGAATTTGTTCGTGGCACGCTTTATTGGTGAAATCAATGTCTTTGATGCCAATGTGATTAAACGCATCGATGACAAACGTATTTGGGCCCGAGTCGAATCACGTGAGTGTGAGGTCTATTGCAAGCTCGATGTCCATCCAGGTGACGCTATCAAGGTATTGCTTCGCCCTGAAGACATCCGCTTGGAAGAAATTCATGGTAATGCTAAGCCCAATGGTATTGTGGGCTATGTCCGCGAGCGAAATTACAAAGGCATGACCCTCGACTCGGTCCTCGAGTTGCCATCAGGGCAAACCGTGATGGTGAGTGAGTTCTTCAATGAAGATGACCCAGACGTCGATCACTCCATCGATCAGAAAGTGGCTCTGACGTGGGTAGAAAGCTGGGAGGTGGTGCTGGCCGATGAAAAAGCTTAATCTGCAAACCGCCATCGTGGGTTTGGTCGTAGGTTGGTTGCTTATCTTTGTTTTTTTACCCAACCTAATGATTATCGCGACCAGTTTTTTAACGCGCGATGACGCCGATCTTGTCGAGATGACCTTCACGCTGAGCAATTATGCGAAACTGCTCGATCCTCTTTATGCGAAAGTAGTCTGGCACTCTTTCTACATGGCGGCCTTGGCAACCCTGATCTGCCTACTCATTGGCTATCCATTTGCGTTTATCATTGCCAAAATGCCTAAAAATACACGTCCTTTGATGCTGTTTTTAGTGATTGTTCCGTTTTGGACCAATTCCTTGATCCGTACGTACGGGCTAAAAATATTTCTTGGTACCCGTGGGCTACTCAATGAAAGCATGATGTGGCTTGGCTTAATAGAGCGCCCCGTTCGCATCATGTACACCGAGTATGCGGTGATGGTTGGCCTTGTCTATATTTTGCTGCCATTTATGATCCTGCCTTTGTACTCGAGCATCGAGAAACTCGATCGCAGCTACCTTGAAGCGGCGCGTGATTTAGGCGCCAACAAATTCCAGTGTTTTATGCGTGTGATCCTGCCATTGACCACACCCGGTATTATTGCTGGCAGTTTGCTGGTCATTCTTCCCGCTCTAGGCATGTTCTACGTCTCGGATTTACTGGGGGGAGCGAAAAACCTACTGATCGGCAATGTGATTAAGAGCCAGATTTTGAACGTTCGTGATTGGCCATTTGGCTCAGCCGCCAGTATCTCTCTGACGGTGTTAATGGGCCTGTTGCTGTTTGCATATTGGCGTGTGGGTAAGTGGATGAATCGCAAGGAGGCCTTATCATGATCCGGTGGCTAAGGAATAGTTTTCTCTCCTTGGTTTACGCCTTCCTTTACATCCCAATTCTGGTGTTGATCGTTAACTCGTTCAATGCCAGCAAATTTGGCATGAGTTGGAAAGGCTTTACTTGGGAGTGGTATGGGCAGCTGGTCAATAATCATAGCCTGATGCAAGCGGCGGGTAACTCATTAACCATTGCGGTCTTTTCTGCTAGTGCTGCCGCCATGATTGGTAGCTTGACTGCCGTTGCCCTCTTTCGCTACCGCTTTCGCGGTAAACAGTTTGTCAATGGCATGCTTTTTGTGGTGATGATGTCCCCGGACATTGTGATGGCTATTTCGTTATTGGCGCTATTTGTGTTGATGGGCGCGCAACTGGGATTTTTAACCCTACTGCTCTCTCATATTACTTTCTGCCTACCATTCGTGGTCGTCACGGTATACAGTCGCTTAAATGGCTTTGACGTTAAAATGCTTGAAGCCGCGCGTGATTTAGGCGCGAGCGAATGGGTCATCCTCACCAAGATTATTTTGCCACTGGCGGCTCCTGCGGTCGGTGCAGGTTGGCTACTGAGTTTTACCCTTTCGCTGGACGACGTTATCGTTAGCTCATTTGTGACCGGGCCAAGCTATGAAATTTTGCCCTTAAAGATTTATTCGATGGTTAAAGTGGGCGTATCACCCGAAGTGAATGCACTTGCCACTATCATGTTATTGGTGTCGTTAGTGTTGGTCATGTGCTCGCAATGGCTCGCGAAAGACAGGTTAAAGTAACCCTTGCGCTAGGGCTGCTATTCCACCAGCAGCCCTTTTTTCTATCTGTATCCTCTTGCGTTACTGCTCCAGAGCCAGAATCTCCTCCACCAGCTTCGGCACGAGCGTGCTCGCCTTCCCGTAACGCCGTTCATTAAATTCACTTTCCACAGCGCTGGGCTCCAAGTTTATTTCAATAGTGTGCGCACCATGCATCGCCGCTTCGTGCACAAACCCCGCCGCTGGATACACCGCCCCAGAGGTGCCAATAGAAACAAACAGATCCGCTTGATTGAGTGCATCATGAATTTTCCCCATTCCCAGAGGCATCTCTCCGAACCACACCACGTGTGGCCTCAACGGTGCGGGCATCTGGCAACAATGGCAGTGATCGGACACCTGGATATCACCCGTCCAATCGATGGTTTGCTGCGAGTGGCTACAACGCGCCTTTAACAGCTCACCATGCATATGAATGATATTGTGCGTGCCGGCGCGCTCGTGAAGATTATCAATGTTTTGGGTCACAACGAGTACACTGGCCTCGGTTTCCTGCTCTAGGCGTGCCAGTGCCTCATGGGCCGGATTGGGGATGATCTCTCCTTGTAACTGCCGCCGACGATCATTATAAAACTGTTGAACAAGGGTCGGGTTTCTCTCAAAGCCCTCAGGCGTTGCAACGTCTTCAATATGATGCTCTTCCCAAAGGCCATCTTGATCTCGAAAGGTTCTAATCCCTGACTCTGCAGATATTCCCGCGCCTGTCAAAACTACGATGTGTCGATAAGGGAATGCCATACGCCGTTCCTATGCAAGTGACCTGTTTATTTATTTTATAACACTCTCACGCTTACCATTGAAGTAGTAAGGGTTTAGACCTTAGTCGTTGACTCTAATCACAAAAAGATAATGCAACGACTGGCTAGACCAATGCCGCGCTTCGCTTGGGTTACAATGTCGGCTTATTTCTCGCATCTGTTATCCATTATGAAATTAGAACATTATTACACTGAGCAAGATGGCAAACTGATTTTTACTCGCCAGCAAGCAAGTGACTTTGCTAAACGTATCGCCGGCGACTTTAACCCGATTCATGACACAGACGCTTCACGGTTCTGTGTGCCCGGGGATTTGCTGCTTTCTATCTTATTGGCCAAAACAGGGATCAGCGAGCAAATCGAGATTCAGTTCAATGGCATGATCAGTGCCAACACGCCCTTGTCGATTATCGAAACAGACGATGGCGTTACCGTCGTCGACGATAATCAAAAGCTTTATCTCACCATGACACGCCATGGACAGACACGTCACGATAAAGCATTAGCAACAGAGATCGCCGAGCACTACGTGCAGTTTTCCGGTAAGAACTTCCCGCATATCATGGTGCCGCTAATGCGGGAGCAACAAATGATGATCAACACTGAACGTCCACTCGTTATGTACGAGAAAATGAGCTTGGCGTTTGATGATCTCTCAATCAAATCTGCCGATGTCGCTTTATCGGACTCGGTGATGCAAGTGAGCGGCAAACGCGGAAAAGTCGATCTTGCTTTTGATTTTATTGTCGATGGGCGGCGTGTGGGACACGGATGCAAAACGATGGTTGCCAGTGGTTTGCGCCCCTACTGCGAAGAGGCCATTCAAAACCTAGTAGAGCGTTTTAATGCCAGAAAACAGGCCTACTGCGCTACGCCCGCCACGGAGTAATTTTCTTCCCTGAAGCCTTTGGCTCTGATCTATAGTTACATCAGAGCCAACGCTGAAGGAAGTTGTTATGGAATCCAATAGCTTGGTCGAGCTTATCGATCGTCTCCCGAAAATCCCCAAAGTCGTGCAAGAGTTGATTGAGTTGGTCAACAGCCATGACGCTGAGCTTAATCAAATCGCCGAAAAAATCGCCTACGACCAGGTCATTTCCGCGCGAGTGCTTCGCTTGTCTAATTCAGCCTATTTTGGCCGCGCCCGAAACGTAGGCTCTGTCAACGAGGCCGTTATCCGGCTAGGTCTAGGCCCTGTGAGAACTCTGGTGGTGTCTAGTGCACTGATGAGTGCCTTTGACGTCGATGACGAAGTGGATATGGATGCGTTTTGGCAACACACGTTCGAAATTGCAACCTTGAGTAAAGCCTTAGCAAACGCATTAAGAATGGACGGTAACGAAGCATTTACCGCCGGCATGCTCCATAATCTCGGTGAGCTGCTGATCATGACCACCGCTTACGATAAGCTGGACCGTATCAATCTGCACATGGAGGCGGGTAAGCCCAAGCAAGAAGCCCAGCAGCTTATCTTGGGGATCACCAGCGCCGAGTTAGGTGGAGAGCTCGCACAAACTTGGAACTTTCCCCAGCGCTTAAGCGATGCAATTCGTTATCAGTTTTCGCCCGTACACGATGAGCAGTTTTCGCCATTGGCGGGCATACTCCGCTTAGCCAACAAAATTGACGCCGCTTGGGGCGAGTTTGTTACCACCGACTCTAAGCTTGATTGGCTCGACCAGCAGCTCGAGTACAACATTCTCGGTTTGCCTAAAACCGTGGTCGCTAATATCGACGATGTCATTGGCTCAGGGCGTGAAATGGCCAGAATGCTTAAATAACAATGGCGTCTCTATCACCACGTGGGCGCAATATATGAACCACGTGGTGCTTTCTAAAAGCAATGTTGAATCGCAAGGTATTTATTGCGGATGTGCTCTATCAGCAAACGTACTTTTTTAGGTGGCTGGCGAGTGAATGGATACACCGCATAAATCCCGAGTTTTTTGCCCACTTGGTCAGGAAAAAGATCAACCAATACGCCCTGCATCAAATCGTCATACACCAAACAACGCGGTACATACGCGATGCCATGGCCACTTAGCGCACCTTGTCGTAGGGCGATGGGGTTATCGGTCGAAAAGTTGCCGGCCACTTTAATCACTTGGTTTTTATGCTCGCCTTTAAACTCCCAGTCACTGGCTCCCGTGGTTTGGTAGGCATATTGCAGACAATTATGCTGTTTTAACTCGATAGGATGTTGTGGCCGCCCATGACGCGCAATATAGCTGGGCGCCGCACATACCACCCATTGTGAGTCGATAATATGGCGAGCAATTAAGCTAGAGTCCTCGAGGTAGCCGGTGCGGATAACCAGATCAAACCCCTCATCAATTAAATCAACAAAGCGATTGTCCAACGACATATCGATGTTGAGACCAGGGTATTGCCCACAAAACGCCGCCACCGCTTCGGCCAACAACAGTTCCCCAGAAATGGTCGGCACTGAAATTTTAATCTGGCCCGTTATCGCCTCCCCAAACCCTGCGACCGCATCAAAGGCTTCATCAGCGGCCTGCTTCACATTTTTTGCACCTTGATACAAGGTACGTCCGGCATCTGTCAGTGTCAGCTTACGCGTGGTGCGATACAAAAGCTGCACTCCTAACCCCTCTTCGAGCTTTTTAATCCGCTTGCTAACTACGGAATTTGTCAGGGAATTTATTTCCGCTACCTTGCTAAAAGAGCCTAATTCGGCGACTTGAGCAAAGAGGACAAGATCATCTGTTTTCGGCATATTATGTCAATTATGGAAGTAATTATTTTCATTATTTCCATATATCAGAAAAATGCAAACGCGTAATGTCACATACGGTTAACATCGAGTCACCGAGCTGTCAGCAAAATAACAACACATTGGTGACTTGTTTATTCAACGTGATTCAACGGAAGAGACACCTAATAAGGAACCCTTATGACAGATACCCTATACGCCCTCGTCGCGTTCTCACCCATCGTGGTCGCGGCTATCTTACTGGTCGGCTTAAATTGGCCAGCCAAGAAAGCGATGCCCGTTGCCTTTATCATGACAGTCTTAATCGCACTCTTCCAGTGGCAGATGAGTGCGGCACGCGTATCGGCCTCTATCGCACAAGGTTTAATCATTACAGCAGCCGTACTTTGGATCGTGTTTGGTGCCATCCTTTTGCTCAACACCTTAAAGCACACCGGCGCGATTACCGTGATTCGCAACGGCTTTACCACCATCTCCGATGATAGGCGTATTCAGGCCATCATCATTGCATGGTGCTTTGGCTCGTTCATTGAAGGGGCATCAGGCTTCGGCACCCCCGCTGCCATTGCGGCGCCGTTATTGGTCGCCATCGGCTTCCCTGCTCTCGCCGCGGTTGTGGTGGGGATGATGATTCAATCTACGCCTGTCTCCTTCGGCGCAGTGGGCACACCTATTATCGTGGGCGTAAACAAAGGGTTAGACAGCCATGCAATTGGGCAAACACTCACCGCCAATGGCAGTGATTGGGCGACCTACCTGCAGTCTATTACCACGCAAGTATCGTTTATTCACGCGGTGATTGGCACACTGATGCCTTTGCTAATGGCAATGATGTTGACCCGATTTTTCGGCAAGAACAAGAGCTGGAAAGAAGGCTTAGAGGTGGCGCCGTTTGCGATTTTCGCCGGGTTAGCATTCACCGTTCCTTATGCCCTCACCGGCTGGTTGTTAGGACCCGAATTCCCTTCATTACTCGGAGGTCTAGCAGGGATTGTGCTTGTGACCACCGCGGCACGTAAAGGCTTTTTAGTGCCGAAAAACCAGTGGGACTTTGATGACGAGTCGACGTGGCCAACCCATTGGCTGGGCTCGCTGAAGATGGATCTTAAGGTTCAAGAAAAGCCGATGAGCATGGCCATGGCCTGGACCCCTTATATTTTGTTGGCGGTTTTCTTGGTGATCAGCCGCGTTAGCCCGACGGTCAAGACGGCACTGACCGATGTCAGCCTCGGTTTCTCCTCTTTGTTTGGTGAAACAGGGGTCAACGCCGCCATTCAGCCACTTTATCTACCGGGCGGTATCCTTGCGTTCGTGGCTTTATTAGCCGTGTTGCTGCAAGCGCGTCAATTGTCACCGCTGGTAACGGCTGCGCGTGAATCGAGTAAAACACTGATTGGCGCAGGATTTGTCTTGGTGTTTACCATTCCCATGGTACGGATTTTTATTAACTCAGGCGTTAATGGTGCTGATTTGGTGAGTATGCCAGTCATGACCGCACGCTTTGCGGCCGATTTAGTGGGGAATGGCTTCCCAGCGTTAAGCGCCACCATTGGGGCGTTGGGCGCTTTTATTGCTGGCTCCAATACGGTGTCCAATATGATGTTTAGCCAGTTTCAGTTTGAAGTGGCACAAACGTTAGGCGCATCGACCGTGGTGGTAATTGCCCTGCAAGCCGTTGGTGCCGCAGCTGGCAACATGATCGCCATCCATAATGTGGTCGCAGCATCCGCGACGGTCGGCTTACTCGGCCGTGAGGGCGTGACGCTGCGGAAAACCGTCTTACCCACCATTTACTATCTGATTGCCGCGGCGGTTATTGGCTTGGTGTTAATCAATGTATTGCAATTTGCCGATGTCCTCTCCGGGGCGTAATCTTACATGTTATTGGCCGAGCCTCCTCTCGGCCTTTCTCTCCACAAGCGGGCCAGCTAGGCTGACCCCAGCCTTTGTCGTAACGTAAAGGAAAGGAACGCTTATGAATACCCCATCACGTTTGTCGTCATCACAGCAACAAGCATTTATTTCGACCTTGACCGACATCGTGGGCGAAAGCAACGTACTCACTGAGACAAGCCAGACCCAGCATTATCGTACAGGCTTTCGCTCGGGAGGCGGCCCTGCGCTGGCGGTTATTTTTCCCACCTCTTTGGTGATGCAATGGCGAGTGCTCCAAGCATGTGTCGACGCGGATGTGGTGATGATCATGCAAGCCGCGAATACGGGCTTAACCGAAGGCTCAACCCCCAAAGGCAGCGACTACGACCGTGATGTGGTAATTATCAACACTACACGCCTAGACGGATTACAGCTTCTCGATAACGGTAAGCAGGTACTGAGTTTTCCCGGAACAACATTGCACCAGTTAGAGCAGACGCTCAGGCCTCTTAAGCGCGCGCCGCATTCGGTCATCGGTTCGTCGTGCATTGGCGCATCGATTGTCGGTGGTGTGGCCAATAATTCCGGTGGTGCATTGGTCAAACGCGGCCCAGCTTATACCGAGTATTCTTTGTTCGCACAGTTGAACCAACATGGTGAACTGACGCTGGTTAATCATTTGGGCATTGCCCTAGGTGATGACCCAGAAGCTATTCTCTCGCGCGTTGAGCATGGTGATTACACCGCCGATGATATTACCTATGACGAGCGCAAGGCGTCTGCTGATGACTACGAGCAGATCTTGCGTGATGTCGATGCTGACAGCCCCGCGCGCTATAACGCCGACAAACACCGCTTACATGAAGTGAGCGGCTGTGCGGGGAAACTTGCCGTATTTGCCGTGCGCCTTGATACTTACCCGATCCCTGAGCGCGAGCAAGTTTTTTACATTGGCACCAACAACCCAGATGTGCTTAATACTCTGCGCCGCCGTGTTCTGAGCGAACTCTCTCACTTGCCAGAGGTGGCTGAGTATATGCATCGTGACGCCTTTGATATCGCCGAGCGTTACGGAAAAGATGTGTTTTTAGCGATTGGTCGACTGGGAACAGATGCAATCCCGAAAATGTTTGCCTTGAAAGCAAAAATAACCGCCTGGCTAGACAGTGTTCCCCTACTGCCTAAAGCATTACCCGATAAAGTGATGCAATACGCCAGTCAGCTTTTTCCACAGCACTTGCCCAAACGAATGCTCGCATTTCGCGATAGGTTTGAGCACCACCTAATATTCAAAGCCTCAGATGAGGGAATAGAAGAAGCCTCGGCGTTTCTGAGCCGCTTTTTCACCGAACACGCAGACAGTGATTACTTTGCCTGTAGTGAGGATGAAGCGAAAAAAGCCATGCTTCACCGCTTTGCGGCAGCCGGTGCGGCGATTCGCTACCACACCATGCACAGCCGTGATGTGGAAGACATTCTCGCGTTAGATATTGCGCTTAAGCGCAACGAGACCGAGTGGGAAGAGCACCTGCCCATCGAGATAGAACAAGAGATGGTCGCCAAGCTTTACTACGGGCACTTTTTCTGCCACGTCTTCCATCAAGACTATGTGGTGAGAAAAGGTGCGGATGTGAGTGCGATTAAGGCGAAAATGCTGGCGCTACTCAATGAACGAGGTGCCAAGTATCCTGCCGAGCATAACGTAGGTCACCTCTATGCGGCGGAGCCGGACTTAGCTAACTTCTATCACCAGTTAGATCCTACCAATAGTTTTAACCCAGGGATCGGTAAAACGGGGAAACAAAAATACAGCGCTGATTGCCAGTGCCTGGACCATCAATTGCGCCAACAGACAGGTGCTTCCTCCTCTTCCGTCACTCAGGCGCATTCGTGAGCGCTAATCGTTAACGGGGAGCGGCAACACCGCCAACGGTGAGGTATCACTCTCCGTTGGCGGAGGTTTCATTACAGGGACGGCTTCTCGCGAATAAAACGCGCAAAACGTGGAATGCCTTTTTGGGTGACACCGTTATGGCGCACCAAGATAGTACTACCAACCTGTGGCGGATCAGCCCGCTGCGCATCACTAAAGCCAGATCCCACGCTAAACTCGGTGCCGTCAGCCAGGCGTACCACCAGAGAGCCCATCAAGCCTTGTAACCGACCTTTTCCGGGCGTCATACCAATAACGGTGGCATCTTTCTCTTGGTAGGTTTTTAGCTTAACCAAGCTCTCTACGCGGTGTCCTAAGTACAGGCTATCGGGATGATGCAGCATCAAACCTTCACCCCCCGATTCATTGATGGCAATAAGCTGGGCTTGGAGCGCGTCATTGTCAGTCACTGGCTTTTGCTTTACCAAGGCTAAGAATGGCGATGCGCTGTTGGCGACTATCTTTTTCAGTGCTGCATAGCGAGCAGAAAACGGGCCAGGTTGCTCCGGTAAATCAAACGCATAAAAACGAACGTTCTGCCACGCGTCAGGGTCTGGTTTATCGTCCAACACGGTACGCAATATGGTTTGAAACTCGCCTCTTCCGGCCCATAACTCGCCATCTAAAGGTGTCTGGGGAAGCGATTGGATAAACGCTTCAGGGGCATGAATAGGATTGCCTTGCCGCGTCAATAATCGAGATCCTGTCCAGTAAGCACGGATCCCATCGAGCTTTTCACTGGCCCAATAACCACGATAGTCTTGTTCGGCAATCTGTCCGTCAATACCATGCATCAACGCTGGCGCCGACGGTGCAGCATCAGCATCAGCATCACTGGTAGGAAACAGGGTAAAGGCGGAGAGTAAGCATAGAGTAAAAGGATTTAGGCGTGCCATGGCATTCCTCCTTAGTGGTAAGGAGCATACGCTAGCGCGATAGAAGGCGTATCAACATGCCTTTATTTTTTCTTGGTAGAGAACGCGTGTTCACGGTGAACAATGCGCAGGTGTTACATCGCTCACCGTGAAATGACTCGTAAAAGCCCGTCCGCTATGACATCTTTGATCATCAAGCTTGGCTGGCAAACGCATAGATAAAAGTGCCGTTTTTTATCGCATCAATCACGCGCGCGGATAGGTAGCTAGGTAACGCCGGGCAGCCCCAGCTTCTACCTAATTGGCCGCTTTGTTTAATCACCTTAGGGTGAGCATAATCAGCACCGTGGATCACAATCGCTCTTGCGCGCGCATTATCGTTTAAGCCCTTCGAAAGCCCATCTAAACGCAGTGAGTAGCCATGTTTGCCATGGTAGGTTTCAGCCGCGCGATAGACCCCCAATGATGTTTTTAGCGAGTTGATTCTGTTAGAAAACTGCTTTGCATATAAAGCGCCGCTATTTTTGCCATGAGAGACATAAGAGCGAAATAGCATTTGGCGTTTTTTCACATTGATCACCCAAAACCGCTTTTCTGACGACGGTTTTCCGTAATCAATCAGTGTCATCACCGGCTTGCTACTTGGGTTGTGCTTAAAATGGCGATACGCATCAGAAAAGGCTTGGTACGACACCTCCCCAGCGAGATTGAGTGATTGATATAATCCACTGACCTCATCTTTAAAACTGGCCCAAACCGAGGTTGGCATGCTTAGCGCCAATACATACAAAACCACCCGATACCAAGGGGCCACATCTGCTTGTTTCATTTTTTGCTCCTTTCTTGCCACGGCAACACGCACCACCGAGCTGACTGTCGTTCGTATTGACAAAAACAAAAACCGTGCCATGTGACACGGTTTTGATTATTTATTGATATTTATATAAATTATCTCACATCGACGTTTTACCCGTCTTCATCTAATCCGTAGCGGCATAAGCTTGCCGCATTTAAACCGCCGCAATGGCGTTTTTAATCCGCTTATCCGAAACAGGGTAAGGCGTGCCGAGTTGTTGCGCAAAGTAGCTCACACGTAGCTCTTCAATCATCCAACGAATCGCTTTCACCTCATCAGGCACAGGCTTTCCTTTAGGCAGCTTGTTCAGCAACGCCTTGTACTCATTCATCACAGATTCAATTTTGAGCATGTGGTTGCGATCGCGGGTTGGATCCACAGGTAGCTTTTCCAACCGTCGCTCGATCGCTTTCATGTAGCGAAGAATATCAGGCAGCCGCTGCCAACCTGATTCGGTGGCAAAGCCTTTGTAGATAAGCCCTTCTAGTTGGGCTTTGATATCCGACATCGCAAACGCCATGGAAAGATCCACTTTGCCTTTGAGCTTTTTGTTGATATTGAACGCGTGCGTCAATATTTGCTCGACCTGTTGCGCTATCTCCACCACGGTATCGCCTAGCTCAGCACGCACCGTCTCTTTAAGCGATTCGAATGCCTGCGCCTCCCAGGTTAAGCCACCGTGTTGCTCGATAAGCTTATCGATCCCGCAAGCGATGCAATCATCAATCAAATCCAACACGCGACCATACGGATTGAAATAGAGTCCCAATTTGGACTTGTTGGGCAAGTGTGCATGCAGATATTTAATCGGTGATGGCACATTGAGCAAGATAAGCCGACGCTGCCCCGCTTGCATGGCTTTATGTTGTTGATCTTCGGTTTCGAACAGACGAATGGCAACACTGTCTTTTTCATCGACTAATGCGGGATAGGCTTTGACTTCAAAGCCGTGTTTTTTCTGCTGATAGCGCTGGGGCAAAGCCCCAAAACTCCATTGGGTAATCCCTTGCTGCTCGATATCATCATCCGCCACATCCGATAACGTCGCTTGTACTTTGTCTTTCAGAGAGACTTTAAGCGCATTTAAGTCTTCGCTTTCGGCCAAGGTTCGATTCTTATCGTCGACGACACGGAACTGGATACGCAAATGCTCGGGAAGTTGACTGAAGTTCCAGCTGTCACGCTCGATGGTGACACCGGACATCTGCTTCAAGGCTTTCTCCATGCTATCGAGCAAAGGTGCCTCCATCGGCGTCACGCGCTGTAAGACCGCATCCGCATAGTTTGGTGCCGGAACAAAGTTACGACGTAGTGGCTTGGGTAGCGATTTAATCAGCGCGACAATCAGCTCCTGACGTAGCCCGGGAACGTGCCAGTCAAAACCTTCTTCTGACACCTGATTGAGGATCGGCAGCGGGATATGCACCGTCACCCCATCGTGGTCTTGGCCGGGTTCAAATTGGTAGCTCAACTTGAGTTTCAAGTTGCCTTGATGCCAAAAATTGGGGTAATCCAGCTCCGTGACATGACTGGCGTCCCCTTGCAGTAGCATGGCTTTTTCAAAGTTAAGCAGGTCGGGATTGTCTTGACGTGCCTTTTTCCACCACGTATCAAAGTGACGCCCGCTGACGACGCTATGATCGAGGCGCTGATCGTAAAAGTCGAACAAGGTATCGTCGTCTGCCAAAATGTCGCGCCGGCGAGACTTGAGCTCGAGCTCCTCCACTTCCGCCAGCAGCTTTTGGTTTTGGCGGAAAAAGGCATGTTTGGTTTGCCAATCCCCTTCAACCAATGCCGAACGAATAAACAGCTCACGGCTAAGCACCGGGTCGATGGCGCCATAATTGACTTTACGGCTAGCCACAATCGGGATCCCGTATAGCGTGACCTTCTCGCTGGCCATTACAGCGGCTTGCTTGCGTGACCAATGTGGTTCACTGTAGCTGCGCTTAATCAAATGTTGCGCCAGTGGCTCTACCCATTCGGGTTGGATTCGCGCGACAATTCGCCCCCAGAGTTTCGAGGTTTCAACCAGCTCGGCAACCATCACCCATTTAGGCTGCTTTTTGAAAAGCCCAGAACCTGGGAAAATATGGAATCGTGCATTCCGCGCGCCTTGGTATTCATTCTTTTCTTGGTCTTTCAGACCGATGTGACTTAATAGCCCAGCGAGCAGTGCCATGTGAATGGCCTGATAACTGGCGGGCTCTTGGTTGAATTGCGCATTCTGCTCTTTCATCACTTGGGTGATCTGGTAGTGAACGTCTTGCCACTCTCGCACGCGCAGGTAATTGAGATAGTCTTTTTTGCACTGTTTACGGAACTGGTTATTCGACAGCGCTTTTTGCTGGTCTTTAACGTAATCCCAAAGGTTTACATAGGCTAAAAAGTCCGATTCTTTATCGGCAAAACGACGATGCTTTTCATCCGCTTGTTGCTGCTTATCAGCCGGACGCTCACGTGGGTCTTGAATAGCCAAGGCCGAGGCAATCACCATCACCTCATTTAGGGCACCATGCTTGGGCGCCTCAATCACCATGCGTGCCAAACGCGGGTCAATCGGCAGTTTGGCCAAGGTTTTACCGATGGCGGTCAGCTTACGTTTATCAGTGGCTTGGCCGGGTTTGATCGCGCCCAGCTCTTCAAGCAAACGGACACCATCTTTGATATGACGGCTATCAGGCGGCTGAACGAACGGGAAGGCTTGAATATCACCGAGCCCTATTGCCGTCATTTGCAGGATCACTGAGGCCAGATTTGTCCGCAGAATTTCTGGATCGGTAAATTCAGGACGGCCTAAAAAGTCCTCTTCGCTATATAAACGCACACAAATGCCTTCCGACACACGGCCACAGCGCCCTTTACGCTGGTTAGCACTGGCCTGTGAAATCGGCTCAATCGGCAGTCGCTGCACCTTAGTCCGGTAGCTATAGCGAGAAATCCGTGCCGTGCCGGGATCAATCACATACTTAATGCCCGGCACGGTTAGCGAGGTCTCGGCGACGTTGGTGGCCAATACAATCCGGCGCCCCGAGTGAGATTGGAATACACGATTTTGCTCGCCAGCAGAAAGCCTTGCGTACAAGGGCAAAATCTCGGTATCGCGCAGTTGACGACGCTGGAGATGATCGGCGGTGTCGCGAATTTCACGCTCACCGTTCATAAAAATCAGGATATCACCCGGTCCTTCCTGACACAGTTCATCGACCGCATCGCTGATCGCTTCCAGCTGGTCACGATCGCTATCGTCCTCTTCCACCAATGGACGGTAGCGCACTTCCACCGGATACGTTCGGCCAGACACCTCTATCATAGGCGCGTTATTAAAGTGCTTAGAAAAACGCTCTGGGTCGATAGTTGCCGAGGTAATGATGACTTTGAGATCGGGACGCTTGGGTAATAGCTCGCGCAAATAGCCGAGAATAAAATCGATGTTTAGGCTGCGCTCGTGGGCTTCGTCGATAATGATGCAGTCGTACTGATTCAGATACCGATCGTGTTGAATTTCGGCCAGCAAGATCCCGTCCGTCATCAGTTTGACTTGCGTCGACTCTGAGACTTTGTCGTTGAAGCGCACTTTATAGCCCACGCTGCTGCCTAACTCGACGTCAAGCTCTTCAGCAATCCGTGAGGCGACCGAGCGCGCAGCCAAGCGACGTGGCTGAGTGTGGCCTATCGTACCGGCGACACCTAGCCCAAGTTCCATACAAATTTTGGGCAGCTGAGTGGTTTTACCTGAGCCCGTTTCCCCCGCGATGATCACCACTTGGTTATTCGCGATTGCCTCGGCAATGTCATCTTTCTTTTGGCTGACTGGCAATGCTTCTGGATAGCGAACGGTTGGCGCATTGGCACGACGGGCGAGCACACGCTGCATACTCTGCGCCATTTCCGCGGCGATTTGATCGTACACCGCCTGTTTGGCGTCGTCTTTTTTGATTTTTTGCGCGCCATGGATGCGCTTTTTAAAACGAAAACGGTCTTGCAGCATACAATCGTTTAGTGCTGCAAACAGTGTCTCTGGCGTGTTGTGATGACGTGAACTCAAGGCGATTCCTGCTTACTGCTTAATCTTTTAAGGCGTTTATCAGTGTCACAGCCGATAAATAAGGTTGATTGGTGTCGCATCCTATCACAAAGTAAAAAGAATCAAAGTCGCGCCAGCCACGCGCTCACCACCAACGTGGCAGCGTAAAGTAAACGCATTGGCCGTTCGTCGCGTATAAACGCATAATGACGGCCAACAAACCCCGCAGTTTGGGAGAGCAGCCATGCTAAAACAGCTTTTTAAAAAACTCGAATCCGCCCTCGCCGCTGAAACCGGCCAACACGGTAAGCAATCCGGGCTATCCCTTCACCAAGCGATGGCGGGGCTATTAAGTGAAGTGGCGATGGCCGATCATGATATTGATGAGCGAGAGAGAACAACCAAACGCAACCGTATTTGCCAGTTGCTATCACTCGACGTGACACAAGCCGAGCAATTACTTGAGGAGGCGAGACAACACAGCGAGCATGCGACCTCGCTGTATGAATATACGGATAAATTACGCGACCTTGACCCACAAGCGCGGATAGCATTAATCGAGGCGATGTGGTCAGTCGCGTATGCCGATGAGAACATTGATCCGCTCGAGGAAGCGGTGATCCGTAAAACCGCCGAGCTGCTCTATGTCGATCATGCCGAGTTTATTCGCGCCAAGCTTAACGTGATTGAGAACGACGACAGCGAAAGTTAGGTCAAAACGTTCAAACTCATGCCGAGGACGCGCGCATGATCACTGGGCCATTGGCGGTTGATACCTGTTCCAGTGGCGTGGCAAAAACATCTGAGAGCAGCTGATCCGTCAATACCGCTTTCGGTGGGCCTAGTGACACAACACGACCTTGTTTAAGCACCACAACCGTATCCGCGTGCTCTAGGGTGCGGTTTAAGTCGTGATTAGCCATGATAACTGCGATTTCCTGCTCTCGCGCCAAGGCGGTCATTTCTTGGTAAATCACTTCCTGTTGCGCGACATCAAGTCCGGTTGACGGCTCGTCAAGCAAAAGCAAACGCGCATGTGGATTTAACGCCTTTGAAACTTGCAACATGACGCCCGCCAATCGCACCCGTTGCCACTCTCCGCCCGATAAGCTGTCTATTCTTCGGTGGAGCTTGTCGCTGATGGCCAAACGAGACACCACGTCCGCGACCGTCTTGTCTCGAATCTCACCGGTTGCCAATTGCACACTATCGAGCACGAGATTGAGGTATTCAAATACCGCCATGACAAACGCAGGGCGCTGTTGTTGCATTAGGTATCCCCGCACTTGCGCCAAATCGTATCGGGTTTGTCCTGATACGGGTTGGCCTTGCAGCCAAACACTCCCCGATTGCGGCACTTCCAAGCCCGACAAGAGTTCCAGTAAGGTGCTTTTGCCACTTCCGTTGGGACCGATAAGGTGTACCACTTGCCCGGCATCAACCGATAAGGACATCGGTAGTAAACGTGGCGATAAGCTCAAATCTTTAGCGTGAACGATCATCCCGCCCTCACCAACATCCAAATAAATAATGGGGCACCAAGCACACTGGTGACCACCCCCACCGGAAGTTCCGCTGAGGGAAGGATAAGTCGACCAACGGTGTCGGCGCTGACCAATAATAGCGCCCCTGCCAACGCAGACATGGGCAACAAGGTACGGTTCCGGCTGCCAAGCCACAGGCGTAAGTAATGAGGAACAATGAGGCCAATAAAGCCAATAACACCCGCAACAGCCACAGATACCCCGACCAAAACGCTAATTAAGGCAATCAATTGCCAACGTAGTTGATGTGTATCTAGCCCTAACTGCTGCGCCTGAGACTCTCCTAGCATAAGCTGGTCAAGCTTATGTCCGTATCGCCACAATACCGCAATGCAAGGTAAGGTCATTGTCAGTATACCCACATGCTCCAATCGCATGCCGGACAGTGATCCCATTAACCAGACCATTAACTGGCGCAAATTAAAGTCAGTACTGAAATAAAAGGCCAAGGTAACGCCTGCCCCCGCCAAAATGCTCAGAGCAACACCAACCAATAAAATGCGTGCCGTCGCTAGAGCGCGACGGGCTAATATCACTAATATAAAGGTAAACAAGCTCGCGCCCAGCATGGCAGTGACCGCCATACTGCCACTCGACGCCCAAGCTGGTGCGAGTAATAACAGTAAGACCACAGCAATGCTTGCGCCACCGGAAATGCCTAAGACACCGGGCTCCGCGAGTGGGTTACCCAATAGCACTTGTAGGCTTGCCCCGGCCATTGCCAGTGAGGCCCCTATCATCACACTGACCAGTACACGAGGGAGGCGAAGCTGTAAGAGTAACTGCTGCTCTAATATTGAGTCAGGCGCGAACGGATTGATCCATATCTCGCCCACACTCAGCGCAAGCCCACACACCAACAGCAGTAAAGCCGAGAAAGTAAGTAACGCGCGCCGCCAACGGCTCTGTTGGCGGGCGGTGAGTTCTGACACTCGCATGCGTCATCCATTAAACCAATACTGTGACGCACTTTACCGACTGATTGCCAGCTTGAAAAGCGCTACGCCGAGGCTTTTTGTGGTGCGTGCACAAAGAGTGGCTGATTGACATTAGGGTCAAAGGGCGTGGCGAGTAATCCAGCCCGATGACCTAGGTGGACATTGGCATTGGGAAAGATCACCACTTCCCCCTCATGCTCGGCATAGATTTCTTGTCCCTTGTCGGTGGCCAATAATGCCCCCTTCTCGAACGGTGTGAAGTTTTTAGCTGATGAAGGGAACGTGAGGGCAAATTGCTCCGTGTACTTGGTCAAGGTTCGCGTCACACGATAAAAGCGCATCGGCGCCAATTCAGTCGGTAATGTGGCGGCTTTGAGTAAGCCTCGTAAGGTGCGTTCAAGCGGCTCGTATTCACGCATATCATTTTCAAACAAAGGCGCGACACGGCCCATTTCTAAGGTGGCAGCCAGTGCATCATGGTGGTTGGCACTATACCAACTGAAAGTCGGTGATGGTGATTGAGACAGAATAGTGGCATCCATTTTGGCGTCATTGAGTAATGCCGCCAATGGACGTACATCCTTTTGGGTTGGCGTCGTTGGGATCACGCCAAACATATAGTGATAGGACTCGCGAATGGCACTGTGTAAGTCAAGATGCCAACGAGTCATACTGTCCGGTTGAGCAGAAAAGAAATCGCTTACCGCTTGTTGCAACTGATTGGCTAGGTAGTGCTCTTCGTTTTTTTCCTCATTCCAGCCTCCGAATAAGCGGTTGAGGTTATCTTCAATAAAACGAGTGTGCGCTTTAATCGCTTCGGCATGGCCAATAATCAGTAATAGCGGCACATTGGGGGTAAATGTCTCTGACATTATATCGGCAAGAAGACTGTCAATGAGCTCAATGGGCGCGGTTTCGTCACCGTGAATACCTGAAGACAATACGACGCAACGCGAAACCTTGGCGACATCGGGCTGTATCGAAATAATACCGGGGGCACTGTGATTGAAGGTAAGCGAGCCTACTCGCCATGAGTCTGGGGTAAAAGCATGAGGTGCAGTCAATGCGGCATCAATAAAGGCACCTGGGCGTGCTGTCAGCATAATGCTTCCTTTTATTACAACTAGACAACAAAACGTTACAGCGAGATAACCAATAAACCCAGGATTTTCCCCTCACAATGTGATCATGTATAGACAAATTAAAAAGCCGTGGCGCATCGGCACACGGCTTTCTAGTGTGGTGTCGTCACCACTGTCGGGGTCACACAGCGTTATTCTTCAACGTCTGCGTTTTCAACTCGCGCTTTGAGTTTTTGGCCCGGTCTAAATGTCACGACGCGGCGCGCCGTAATCGGAATATCTTCCCCTGTTTTAGGATTTCGACCGGGACGTTCATTCTTGTCTCGCAAGTCGAAGTTACCAAACCCTGATAACTTGACCTGTTCGCCACTTTCGAGCGCCTTCCGAACCTCTTCGAAAAACGCTTCGACTGTCTCCTTGGCGTCCCGTTTGCTAATCCCGATATTTTCAAACAGGTTCTCAGCCAAATCGGCCTTAGTGAGCGCCATAGGTTTTTCCCTCAAGAATTGTTGAACACATATGCAATACCGCAGTATCGACACCACCATTCTACACTTGGCCCATACGCCTTTAGCCCTTGTATTTTAGGGATATTTGAAGGCCAGCTCAAAACAAGTGTATGCCAACTGGCTGATTTGCGCCAACTTTTTTACATTAAAAAAGCACGAACAATGTCCAAAAAATTGACCTTTCAAACCAAGATGTTACAAGGGTTTTCTCAACCAGCATAGTCAATAGACGGCTAAGCTGCTTAATATTAGGCTTTTTTATCAATATCTGAACGCTTTCTCATCAAATATAGTGAATTTATTTAGTTTTTCAAATGGATAGATGTTAGGCCATTTAGGCATAAAAAAAGCAGCGTTTCCGCTGCTTTTTGGGATGACGTTAGGTTAGTCACGCAAGGTAACGCCTAATTTCTCTGATAAATAGCTGACAACACCAGACACGGCTTCACTGATATCGGCTTCCTCAAGCGTGCGCGAATCAGATTGCAAGGTCAGTGCGATCGCCAAGCTCTTCTTGCCCTCTTCCACACCTTTGCCGGTGTAAAGGTCGAAAAGCTGTGCGTCCTTAAGCAAGGGGTTGCCGCTTTGCAAACATGCGTCCACCACATCGCCAGAAGCAAGCGATTGATCAGCAATCACCGCGATATCCCGGCGGTTAGCAGGGAATTTAGACAGTCCTGCCGCTTCGGGAATAAAGCGTTCGTCAATGGCCTGCCACTCTAGCTCAAACACCACCGTTCGGCCATTTAAGCCAAACTCACGCTCAAGCTCAGGGTGCAGGGTACCAATGTGACCCACCACTTTGCCGTCAAACGCGATCGCGGCGGTTTGACCTGGGTGCATGGCAGGATGAGAGGCTGACATGAAACGGAAGTCTTTCAACTTGCCTGTGAGTTCCAGTACCGCTTCTAGGTCGCCTTTCAAATCAAAAAAGTCAACGGTCGCGCTCGCCAGATCCCAATGCTCTTCACTGCCAGGGCCTGCAATTACCCCCGCAAGCATGCTTTCTTGGCGAATGCTCGATTGACGAACGGCACCACCGACCTCGCCTTCCGGGGTAAAGCGTAAACCAAATTCAAACAAACGCACACGAGGCTGCTGACGCTTTTGGTTATAGGCAACCGTGTTTAAAAGCCCAGGAAGCAAGCTCAGGCGCATGGCTGACATATCTGCAGAAATTGGGCTTGGCAGGATCAGCGGCTCAACATCGGGAACAATCAGCGCTTGCTGTTTAGGTTCAACAAAGCTGTAGGTAATCGCCTCGTGGAAGCCACGGTCAACCAACAAATCGCGGACACGTTTCAGTGGCATCGCTGCTTCTTTGTATTCGCGCATCGTCAGTGCCGCTTTAGGCGCACGGGTTGGAATGTTGTCGTAGCCGTAAATACGCCCGACTTCCTCAATCAAATCCTGCTCAATGGCAATATCAAAACGCCAGCTAGGTGCCGTGGCTTGCCACCCTTTCTCGGTTTCCGTTACCGCACAACCAAGGCGAGACAAAATGGCTTGTACATCACTGTTTTCGATAGAATGACCCAATAGGCCATCTAACTTCTCTCGACGGAGGGTGACAGTGTCACGAGTTGGCAGTGTTTCTGCCGACTCAGCGGTAACAATCTCTCCCGCTTCACCACCACAAATCGCTAATAGCAGTTCAGTCGCCCGCTCCATCGCCGCTGCTTGTAAAGCTGGGTCGACGCCACGCTCAAAACGGTGAGAGGAATCTGTATGTAGCCCATAGCTACGTGCACGGCCGCGGATCACATCAGGGGCAAAAAACGCCGATTCGAGTAAGATATCTTGCGTGTCTGTGGTGACGCCAGAGTCTTGCCCGCCAAAAATTCCGGCCATCGCCAAGGCTTTGTTCTCATCGGCAATGACCAAGGTTTGCGCATTGAGTGTTGCTTCGTTGCCATCGAGCAATGTGAGCGTTTCGCCCTCTTTTGCCATACGCACCACAATGCCACCCTCAAGCTTGCTAAGATCAAAGGCATGCATCGGCTGACCTTGCTCAAGCATTACATAGTTAGTGACATCCACCACAGGGTCGATAGCGCGAATGCCACTGCGGCGCAATTTCTCTTGCATCCACAACGGGGTCTGGGCATTAAGATCCACATTTTTTACCACACGCCCTAAATAACGTGGACATGCTTGTGGCGCATCAATACGTACGGATACCTTATCTTCAATGCTGGCAGCGACCGGAGTGATGGTCGGCTCGGTGACATCAGCGCGGTTCAATACGCCGACTTCACGCGCCAAACCACGCAGGCTCAAGCAATCAGCACGGTTCGGGGTTAAGTCGACATCGATGGTTACATCGTTTAGCGCGAGGTAGTCACGGATATCAGCACCAATCGGTGCATCGGCAGGTAGCTCGATAATGCCGTCAGATTCGACATCAATCCCTAGCTCAGTAAATGAGCACAGCATGCCGAAAGACGGTTGACCACGCAGCTTCGCTTTTTTGATTTTGAAGTCACCTGGCAATACCGCACCAACCTTTGCGACCGCGACTTTTAGGCCTTGACGACAGTTTGGTGCACCACAAACGATATCAAGCAATTCATCTTCGCCGACATTGATTTTGGTGACACGCAGCTTGTCTGCATCTGGATGCTGGCCACACTCAACCACTTCGCCCACAACCACACCGCTAAAGTCGCCAGCAACGGGTGCAATTTCATCGACTTCGAGGCCGGCCATGGTGATCTGATGGGCAAGCGCGTCGGTGTCGTTTGCTGGGTTTACCCACTCTCTCAACCAAGATTCACTGAATTTCATTATTACCTTGCCCCACTGATTACTTAAATTGTTTCAAAAAGCGCAAATCGTTCTCAAAGAACGCACGGAGATCATTCACGCCATAACGCAGCATGGTTAGGCGCTCTACGCCAATACCAAAGGCAAAGCCTTGATATTCCTCTGGATCGATATTCACCGCACGTAGTACATTCGGGTGAACCATGCCGCAGCCTAAGATCTCGAGCCATTTTCCGCCTTTGCGGCGTACATCAACTTCAGCAGAGGGCTCTGTGAACGGGAAGTAAGAGGGGCGGAAACGCACTTCCAGATCTTCCTCGAAAAAGTTACGTAAGAAGTCGTTGAGGATCCCTTTGAGATCAGCGAAGGTGATGTCTTTATCGACCAATAACCCTTCCACTTGGTGGAACATCGGGGTATGCGTTTGGTCGTAGTCATTACGATAAACGCGACCGGGGGCAATAATACGGAATGGGGGTTTACCCGCTTCCATGGTACGAATTTGTACGCCAGAGGTATGCGTACGCAACATCAAATCAGGGTTAAAGAAGAAAGTATCGTGATCGGTACGTGCAGGATGATCTGGGGCGATATTCAGCGCATCAAAGTTATGAAAACCGTCTTCAACCTCTGGCCCAGAAGCGACAGAGAAGCCCAATTCACCGAAAAATTGCTCAATACGTTCAATGGTACGCGTCACGGGGTGAATACCACCGTTTTCAATACGACGGCCCGGCAAGCTTACATCAATGGTTTCTGCGGCAAGCTTCGCTTCCAACTCGGCGCGCTCAAGCGCATTTTTACGCTCAGCAATCGCTTGTTGTACGGTTTGCTTCGCTTGGTTAATCTTTTGACCCGCTTCGCGGCGCTCTTCCGGAGGCAGTTTGCCCAACGCCTGTAATTGTGCGGTTAGCTCGCCTTTCTTTCCTAGGAATTTAACCCGGACTTCATCCAATGCAGCCACAGAGGCGGCATCGGCCACCGCACTGGTTGCATTCGCAAGAATTTCTTCTAATTGTTGCATTGTTTCCTCGTCGACCCGTTGGGCAGTCCAAATCAGGTAGGTGCGTGACAATACCTGCTGACATCATGGTTTCACCCATTGTCTAAGCAAACTGACAGAGTCGCCTCAATAATACGCCTCAATGCCAATTGACTGAGAGAACAGGTAATAAATTGACCTTACATACTAATTAATGCCACGACTAATGCCAAACGCTAAACAGCATTTACGCTATTTTTCCTTGCCATCCGGTCACAAGGGGCGTCATTTTGGTGGTAGATTGGTCATTCAGCGCTTCAATCCAGTAAAAATCGAGCATATGGGCGTTGATCGAATAACTCGCTAAGCATTGTTTGGTATTCTAGCGCCTATATTGCCAAACAAGCTTGTGTGGCCACTCTCTACTTGGCCTCCGACCGCGTTTCCCTAATAACTTGTTTCCCGAACACTTGGAGCCAGTATGCAAGACACCAGTCGTCCCTTACGTGTGTTTGTTTCGACGTCGACCCACCCTTGGTTCAACCTCGCCGTGGAGGACACCATATTTCGAACCATGTCGTCGCAGCAGAACGTCCTGTTCCTCTGGCGTAATGACAAT
This sequence comes from Salinivibrio sp. PR6, assembly GCF_001995955.1. Taxonomy (NCBI): domain Bacteria; kingdom Pseudomonadati; phylum Pseudomonadota; class Gammaproteobacteria; order Vibrionales; family Vibrionaceae; genus Salinivibrio; species Salinivibrio sp. PR6. Next base: position 36,936 of record NZ_MUFA01000005.1, read on the forward strand.
ACGGTGGTCATTGGACGCGGACAGAACCCATGGCGCGAGTGTAATACGCGCAAAATGGAACAAGATGCCGTGGTGTTGGCGAGGAGACAAAGCGGCGGTGGCGCAGTGTTTCACGATTTGGGCAACACCAATTTTACCTTTATGGCAGGTAAACCAGGTTATGATAAGTCAGTATCAACGCAAATTGTACTCGATGCCCTGAAAACGCTCGGGATCAGTGCGTCAGCCAGTGGCCGAAATGACCTCACCATGGATACACCCGACGGCCCAAGAAAAGTATCGGGCTCAGCCTACAAAGAGGCCAAAGATCGCGGCTTTCACCATGGTACGCTCTTGATTAATGCCAACTTGTCGCGACTGGGTGACTACCTCAACCCTGATCCTAAAAAGCTACAAGCCAAGGGGATTTCATCTGTACGTGCCCGCGTGGCCAATATCGCTGACTTTGTCCCAGACGTTGATCACCAACGCGTGTGTGACGCGATTAAAACCGCCTTTTTCCGCCATTATGGCCATACCACTGAGATTGAGTATATTTCTCCCGACGCCAAGCCCGATGTCGAGGGGTTTGACGCGATTTATGAAAAACAGTGCAGTTGGGCGTGGAATTTCGGTAACAGCCCGCAGTTCATGCATACCTTTGATGAGCGTTTTGAATGGGGAGGCGTTGAGCTGCACTTGGATGTGAAACATGGAGAAATCATCGATTGCCAGTTATTCACTGATAGTTTAACGCCAGGCCCGCTAGAAACCCTGGCTAATCAATTGGTCGGACAAGCCTACCACCCGGAAAAACTTTACCACTTTGTGATGAGCTGGGCCGACGCAGACCAAAGTCATCAAGTGATGTACGAAGATATTGCCCTGTGGTTACGTCAAGCCATCGCCTGATCGCTGAACACGGTTAGAGTGACCTTTATCACATAATCCCCTCTTCTTTGATCCCACGCAAAGACGCAAACGCCTGTCACGTCACTATAGGTGACAGGCATGCTCTGGTCATATATCCCACATGTAATAGACAGACTGTTATTATCCACGCTAATTTGGCTTGAATAATAGTTTTTAATTTTGGTAAAAAACCATTACGCTAGTTTTACATATTTTGTTACAAAATACAGGAGGCCATTTTACAAAGGCGTTAACGCCAACACCCTGCACCCGGCTAGCCCCATGCAGACCCAACAATCATTCAACGAATAATTAGATAGTTATGGAAAACCAAAAAACAATACTTGGTCACCCTCGGGGACTGTTCTTACTTTTTGGCACTGAGCTTTGGGAGCGCTTTTCCTACTACGCAATGCGTGCCATCCTCGTCCTTTATTTGACCGATCAAACCATCAACGGTGGTTTAGGCTGGTCAACCAAAGACGCACTCGAACTTTATGGCTACTACACTGGCCTCGTCTATATCACGCCGCTGATTGGTGGGTGGATTGCCGATAACTTCATTGGCCAACGTCGCGCTGTCGTCGTTGGTGGTGCACTGATGGCGATTGGACAATTCACCTTAGCTTTTCCTGCTCAACAATACGGTTTGGACATTGTTCATACGTTATACGCCGGTCTCGCGTTGCTCATCACCGGTTGTGGCCTGCTAAAACCCAACATTTCGACGATGGTTGGTGACCTTTATGATGAAGGCGATCATCGTCGTGATGGTGCGTTTACCATCTTTTATATGGGCATCAACATTGGCTCATTGTTAGCAGGCTTCGTCTCGGGCTCTGTGACCAGCGCTTACGGCTGGCAATATGGCTTTTTCGCCGCCGGTGTAGGTATGGTGATCAGCCTGCTGATCCAGCTAACCATGGCCAACTCTTGGTTAGGTGAAATAGGCCGAGTCCCAGCCGCACAGCAAGCGCGAGACGCCAATCACTCCAAGACCAACGCTCCATTGACGAAGCAAGAAATCGATCGCCTTAAAGTCATCTTATTAATGGGTTTGTTTGTCATTATTTTCTGGGCTGGCTTTGAACAAGCCGGTGGCTTGATGAATATTTATACCCAAGAGTATACGGACCGTATGGTTGGTGGGTTTGAGATACCGGCGGCTTGGTTCCAATCACTTAACCCTTTTTTCATCATTGTTTGTGCCCCTATTGCGGCGTCATTATGGGTTCGTTTGGGTCCTAAAGAGCCAAGCTCGCCCGTGAAGTTCGCGATGGCTTTATTTATGTTGGCGCTTGGATTCGTGTGCATGATTGGCGCGGTGTTAGAGCAAGGCGGTGATACCACAGTGAAGACGTCGATGTTTTGGCTGGTGGGCGCGTTCTTCTTCCACACGTTAGGCGAACTTTGTCTCTCGCCGATCGGTTTATCCTTGGTCACTAAGCTCGCGCCGCTACGCTTGGCCTCATTGATGATGGGTGCATGGTTTGGCTTTAACGCGATTGCCAACTATGTGGCGGGTATCATAGGCTCGCATGTGGGTGATTATGGCGCTATGGCCATCTTCGGCGGTATCGCGGCAACCGCTGCGATTTCCGGTGTGATCTTACTCGCGCTATCCGGCACGCTGATTCGTTGGATGCACGGTGCTGAGTCTGGTGCCACACCCAGTGAAGACATCGAACAACAACAAGTACAAGTGGCTTAACCCCACTTCACCACTGAAAAGAGGCCGTTTGGCCTCTTTTTTGGTTGCGCTGATTTTTGCTAGGTCTTACTTAAATCTAACTTTCCGCCAAATACGGTCACTGCTCGGCCTTGTAGCAACACATGCTCGTTGGTAAGCGTCATCTCGATATGCCCACCGCGCGCGGACGCTTGATAACCGATAAGCTGCTTTTTACTCAATGCTTGTGACCAATACGCTGCCAGCGCGCAATGCGCCGAACCCGTCACGGGATCTTCATTCACCCCTACCCAAGGGGCGAAGTAGCGAGAGACAATATCGACCGTGTTATCAGAGCTTGCTGCAGTCACCACCACGCCACGTCCAGGCTGCGTAGTTAGCGCAGCAAAATCAGGAGACAGCGCTTTTACATCGTCTTCAGAATTAACCACCAATAGCTCTTTTTCGCCAAAGCAATAACTCGCGCGGATAACAGAGCCATGTATACCTAAACCTTCTAGCCGCAATGGATTTGGCGTTACCTCTACCAGCTCTGGAACAGGAAAGGCCATGGCTATACCCTCGCGTTGAATTGTCACATCAAGAGGCCCAGACTGCGTATAAAAAGTGACATTGTCACCCATCTTAACATCACCACGCTCAGCTAAAATATGAGCTGTGGCGAGTGTGCCATGACCGCAGAGTGCGACTTCAACTTTCGGTGTAAACCAGCGTAAGGACATGGTATCTAAGGCAAGAAATGCGGTTTCAGAGAGCGCCATTTCCTCGGCAATGGCCAACATGGCTGCTTCATCCAACATGGACGCCGAAATACACACCCCTGCCGGATTTCCCTGAAACAATGACGCGCTAAAGGCATCAACCTGATAAATATCAACAATCATGATTTCATTCCAAACCGGCGACGCAGCGAATGATACATTTCCACGATAAAAGTCGTAAAGCCAACGGTAGGATCGTACTGTATGTAATCCTCGATTGCATTGAGATTAATCTGGCGGAATTTTTCAATCGCAGTCTCCGCACAATCAGCAACAATCACATCCCCTTCGATGATCAACCCCTGCTCTAACAATGCTTCTTTTTCGGCAAGGTAGTTGGGGGATTCCTTGATCAAGTAAGTAAACTGGTCACAATTGTTAGGCTGACAAAAAAAGACGTATTGGTTCATCGTATATCCTTATCGTTTTTTAGGTGGTAAGCGACGCGACACCACTGCTGAGAAAAAGGCAGAAAATCTTGATGAGGAATAAAGCGCTTTGCAGCAACATTATTATGTAAGTACACCTGCTCTAGCGGCCAAATATGGTGATCCGCATACATACCCCAAGCTCTGGCTCCATCTATTAGCTCCTCGGCAGTCAGTGGTAATTGCGACGTATAGCCACTAATAAAGGCACTTGATAGCAGAGGATCCATTTGAAACATATATGCACATGCCCGAGTCACATCATAGGCACGTGGCATATTCTGCAATAAATCCCAATCAATCAGCCCTGACACTGCATTATGCCTATCGAAAAAGAGGTTAGCCTGATGGTAGTTGCCGTGGATTAGCTGACGCTGAGTGACTATCTTATATTGGTGGTCACTGTTGTTATTCGCTAAGTACTCTTGCTGTTGTTCAGCACGCCGCATTGCCCAGTAGCTGTCATCACTGGTAGGTGTTTGACGAATTTGTTTAATGATCGTTTCTAGTTTGCGTAACCAAACCTCTTTTTCCCAACTAAGGGTAATAGTTGGAAAGGCGCTACCATCATGCTGAACTAGCGCGCTATGCACTAGTGCGAGAGCAAAACCCGCCGATTGAGCCTGAACTGACGAGAGTTTACTCACGGATTTTCCATGAGCAGCAGGGTACAAAGCGTAAGATGCACCATTAAATTTGATCAACGTTAGCGCTTTTTCCGTGAAGCAAGGGGCAATCACAAATGGCAGCTGGGTTGCTAGCGAGCGCTGAATCTGATGAGACTGTAAGATTTGCGCGTCCGTTAACGTTTGATAACCGCGTAAAAAGTAAGTGTGCCTAGCATGAACCTTGTACGTAACATTCACTGCCCCGCATTCGATTTCTTCAATAGACGAGCACTGACCGATGTAAGGCCAATGCATTAACAGTCTATGTAAATCTTTAGTATTGATGAGTGGCCCCCTAGCGCCAAGAACCTGTTGTTAACGGCGCGCTTTCACTGCTTCTGCATACAACGCTTTTACTCCATTTCCTAGAACTTCGATTTGAACATCCTCAAACATCGCCGCATCAAGATAATGCTGTGTTCTTTTAGGGGTGAGCTTAATCGCATCGGCAGGCTTGCTACCGTACATTTTGATATAACGATATATGAGCCCAAACTGCTGGAAGAAACCCATACTGTATTGAGTCATACTCATCACAATCAATCGGCCACCAGGTTTTAATACTCGCTTTGCTTCAAGTAATGCTGCATGTCGACAGGGAATGATGTGCAAGAGGTTAGCCATCAAGACTGTATCAAACTGATCATCTGAATATGGTAACTGCGTACAATTAGCGACATCTGTGTGGACATTTGCATGACCTTGAAAACGCTGCTTTGTGGTTTCGACCATTTTCTCTGATAAATCAGTCGCTAGGATCGATGTAGCATTATGGAGAAGGCTTCTCGTATACGTACCATTTCCACAACCAAGCTCAAGTACTACCCCGAGGTTCTGTAATCCAGCAAGCCTCGATTTGACTGTGTCTATAATGGCCTGCCCAACAACGTAGGTATTTCTCTGCTCGAAGCTATCAGAAAATGCTTCCCACTTATTTACAGTTATCATGCTATTACCCTTCTAACTAAGGCCGGAGGCAGATGAAGATTTAATAGCTCAACAAAGCATCAGTGACACTGTGCCTACTTAAAGTGCGAAGGCATTATGCATCTTATTATGTAAGCAATATAACACGGTATTTTAGTTAAATGGTATAGTGCATCACTCACTTTCATATGCACAAAGTGTAATTATCTAGACACTTACAAATAACAAAAAAGGAGAGCCGAAGCTCTCCTTTCTCAGCAATTCTTTACTGTAAAAATTACAGTGAAGCTTTCGCTTTTTCTACCAGCACAGAGAATGCTGCTTTGTCATATACCGCGATATCGGCAAGGATCTTACGATCGATTTCGATAGATGCCTTTTTAAGACCGTTAATCAGACGGCTGTATGACATACCGTTTTGGCGAGCCGCAGCGTTGATACGTGCGATCCACAGTTGACGGAATTGGCGTTTCTTGTTGCGACGGTCACGGTAAGCATATTGACCAGCTTTCGTTACCGCCTGAAAAGCTACGCGGTATACGCGTGAACGCGCACCATAGTAACCTTTCGCTTGCTTCATTACACTCTTGTGACGTGCACGAGCTTGTACACCACGTTTTACGCGAGCCATTGTCTCTCTCCTAAACTAAATAATAAAACTAAAAACTTATGCGTATGGCAGCATGCGAGCTACTTGCGCGTTTTCGCACGCAGGAAGAACCGCATTTGGACGAAGCTGACGCTTGTTCTTAGTAGTACGTTTAGTCAGGATATGACGCTTGGTTGCACGCTTGTACTTGAAGCCACCAGCTGTTTTTTTGAAACGCTTAGCAGCACCTTTGTTGGATTTCATCTTAGACATGATGAATAACTCCGCATTGTATTAATAACATAGCAATTTGGCGAACAAAGCGGCTGCACCCAACGGGCGCAGCCGCATGTTACTTGGAAGCCAGAATTACTTCTTCTTTGGGGCCAGAACCATGATCATCTGACGGCCTTCGATGCGTGAAGGGAAGCTTTCTACTGAAGCAATTTCAGCAGTGTCTTCTTTCAAGCGGTTCAGCACGTCAACACCGATGCTTTGGTGCGCCATTTCGCGACCGCGGAATCGGATAGTGACCTTGACCTTATTGCCCTCTTCAATGAAGCGAACCAGGTTGCGTAGTTTTACCTGGTAGTCGCCTACATCTGTGCCAGGACGGAATTTGACTTCCTTAACCTGAATAGTCTTTTGTTTTTTCTTCTGCTCTTTCGCAGCTTTACTCTTCTCGTAAAGGAATTTGCCGTAATCCATAATACGACAAACCGGCGGCTCAGCGTTCGGACTGATCTCTACCAAGTCAAGAGTCGCCTCTTCTGCTTTGGCGAGTGCTTCATCAAATGGGACAATACCCACTTGTTCACCGTCGGCGTCAGTCAGACGTACTTCCTTAACACCACGAATTTCGTTGTTTAGACGATGAGCGTTCTTCTTTGCCGGGGCTTTTCTTGCGCCTTTAATACCTTATTCCTCCACAATATTGAGTGTTCGATCTTGCACTTCTTGCTGCAACTGCGCTAAGAAGTCATCAATCTTCATTTTACCCAAATCTTTACCTTTACGGGTCCGTATTGCGACTTCGCCAGCTTCCATTTCCTGGTCACCACAAACCAACATATACGGAACACGCTTCAAAGTGTGTTCGCGGATTTTAAAGCCAATCTTCTCGTTTCTCAAGTCCGCAGAGGCTCTAAATCCAGCTTTTTGCAGTTTTTTCGCAATCTCTTGCGCGTAATCTGCTTGTTTATCCGTGATATTCATCACAACGGCTTGTTGTGGTGATAACCACGCGGGGAAGTGTCCCGCGTATTCTTCGATAAGAATACCGATGAAACGTTCTAGTGAGCCCAAGATAGCACGGTGGATCATGACCGGTGTGTGCCGCTCATTATCTTCCCCTACATAGGTCGCGCTTAGGCGCTCGGGCAACGCAAAGTCAAGCTGCACTGTACCACATTGCCATGCACGATCGAGACAATCATGCAAGGTAAATTCAATCTTAGGTCCGTAGAATGCGCCCTCACCTTCTTGAATTTCAAACGGAATGTCCATTGCCGTTAACGCTTCATTTAAGGCTTGCTCGGCTTTGTCCCACATTTCATCGGAGCCAACACGTGTTTCAGGGCGTGTCGACAGCTTGACTTCAATGTTGTTAAAGCCAAAGGTCTGATAGGTCTCATAGACCATCTCGATACACGCACTGACTTCTTGCTGCACCTGTTCTGGGGTACAGAAAATGTGCGCGTCATCTTGGGTAAAGCCACGAACACGCATCAGACCATGCAATGCGCCTGATGGTTCGTTACGGTGACAACTGCCGAACTCAGCCATACGTAACGGCAGGTCACGGTACGACTTAAGGCCTTGGTTAAAGATCTGGACATGACCAGGGCAGTTCATTGGCTTGAGTGCGTATTCACGGTTCTCAGAATTCGTCGTGAACATGTAATCCGCATACTTGTCCCAATGGCCTGAGCGCTCCCAAAGCACGCGATCCATAATGAGCGGCCCTTTGACTTCTTGGTAATCATACTCAGCCAGTTTGTCACGAATAAACTGCTCTAGCTCACGGAAAATCGTCCAGCCGTTGTGATGCCAGAAGACCATACCCGGCGCTTCTTGCTGCATATGATACAGGTCAAGTTGCTTACCCAGTTTACGATGGTCACGTTTGGCAGCCTCTTCCAAGCGCACCAGGTGTGCTTTAAGTTGTTTTTTATCCGCAAATGCTGTGCCGTAGATACGCTGTAGCATTTTGTTGTCGCTATTCCCACGCCAGTAAGCGCCAGCCACATTCAGGACTTTGAAGTTCTGACAAAAGCTCATGTTTGGCACGTGTGGGCCACGACACATATCAATGTATTCTTCGTGGTGGTACAAGCCCGGACGGTCGTCACGTGATACATTCTCATCCAAGATCTCTATCTTGTATGACTCACCACGCGCTTCAAACGTGTCGCGCGCCTCTTGCCAGCTCACGTTTTTCTTCACGACTTGATATTTAGTTTTCGCCAACTCTTTCATACGCTTTTCAATGGCGTCCAGGTCATCCTGGGTGAGCGAGCGATCCATGTCTATGTCGTAATAGAAACCGTTGTCGATGGTTGGGCCAATCGCCATCTTAGTGTCAGGGAAAAGCTGCTTAATCGCATGACCTAAAAGATGCGCACATGAGTGGCGAATGATTTCTAACCCGTCTTCGTCTTTCGCAGTGATGATTTCCAGTTGGGCGTCTTGATCGATAAGATCACACGCGTCAACACGTTCACCATTTACACGGCCGGCAATGCAAGCTTTAGCAAGGCCTGGACCAATATCGTTGGCGACATCGTAAGTAGAAACCGGATGGTCAAAAGCACGCTGACTGCCGTCAGGGAGAGTAATTAGAGGCATTGATAACAATCCTTCTCAGTGGTGCCACACACCAAGTGGCACATGAAGTGTATTTTGGCGATTAGTAAGTAACCGCACAGTGCGAGTAGAATGACGATTATGAAGATCCCGCATTTGTGATGCAAGTCATCCCAACAATAATTTCTGCGCGAGAATCAGCGTGATAAACAATCAAGTTTTCTATCATTCACTTGATTTTACGCGAGACTTCATCAATCCTGATTTGTATACACAATTTTGACAAGGAAACCGTATGGCCAACGCGCCTCGTTATCAACAAATCAAAGCTTACATTGAAGAAAAAATTGAGACACGGGTTTGGCCGGTTGGTACGCGTATCCCCACCGAATACGAGCTGTGCGATCTATTTAACGTTAGCCGGATGACGGTCAATAAGGCGGTTCGTGACTTGGTGACTGATGGGCTACTCGAACGCACGCCGCGGCTAGGCACGTTTGTTACTGAACCCAAAGCGGAATCACCGTTGATGGACATTCGCAATATTGCCGATGAAGTCACTGCACGCGGTCAGCACTATCACAGCGTCATCCATGCATTGAAACGCCTCTCTGCGCCCGTTGATGTGGCAATGCGCTTGGGTGTGATGTTAGGCACCGACGTCTACTACAGCGAAATTGTCCACTACGGTGATGAGATACCGCTCCAGCTCGAGCAGCGCTGGGTGAACCCGGCGCTTGCGCCTGCCTATCTGGAACAAGACTTCAACCAGACCACCCCCAATGAGTACTTGTCTTCAGTGTGCCCAGTTAACACCATTGAGCATAGTGTCGAAGCGATTAATCCATCAGCAGCAGTCAAAGAGGCATTGGCGATGAAGTCTGATGAGCCCTGCCTTTTACTCCACCGCCGCACCTGGAGTCAGCAAACGCTGGTCAGCGCCGCATTACTCTACCATCCTGGCTCACGTTATAAGCTAACATCACGTACAGACAGATAGCCGACCTGCGTCGGTAGGCTATGCTTGTTGAAAGGTCGTGTATCGGGGTAAAGAGATGTTTGCGCGTGTGTTAACGCTATTCAGCCGCCATTGTCTATTCATCGTGATCGTTTTGATGCTGATCACTCCCACCGCTGGCGCCACAGACAAAATCATCCGCCTTACTAGCGGTGAATTCGCCCCGCTAATGTCAGTGAAAATCAAACACAGAGGCCTTATCAGTCATATTGTTGAAGAAGCGGCGGCGCTAAGTGGTTATCGCGTTCACTATGGTTTTTTCCCGTGGAAACGCGCCTATGTGATGGCAAAAAGTGGCTACTGGGATGGCTCTGTGGCTTGGGGCTACACAGAGGAACGTGAGGAATACTTTGCCTACTCGGCGCCCATCTTTCCTGAGCATGTTTACCTTTATCACCGAAAGCACTATGCATTTGACTGGCAAGAAGAAGCGGATCTGGAAGGTATAAAGCTTGGTGTTAACCGTGGTTACCTTGACGAATACATGCTGCAGCAAATGCAAAAACGCGGATTGCAAATTAACTATCAAGCCACGACCACCGAACTACAAAACTTTCGTGCCCTCATTGGAGGCCGGGTCGATATTGTCATCAGTAACCGCCTCATTGCCGAGCGAATACTCAGAAAGCATTTCGACGAACAAGCGCGTGGTAACATCGTTCGTCATTCACGCCCTTTTCGTGTCACCTCATTGCATGTACTGATCAGTCGAGAAATCGAACAGACGGATGAGTACATCTCCGCGTTCAATCAAGGGCTAGAGCGCTTGCATCAATCCGGACGCTACGATGAACTGATCACGGATTTTGAAAACGGCGCTTACGACTAACGGTTCGCTTTCCGCGCCATTAATCTCTCTAATCTCGCCAAAACGATCGAGCCGATCACAAAACCTTTACAATCCCTCTTGTGCTCGCGCCCTTATTTGTCTATACATTTGTATAGACATTTATGAAGCAGCAAGGGATTCGCCATGAAGAAGGTATTTACCGACGCAAATGTGGTCAGTATGGCGAGCGATATTCGTGAGAGTACTGGCTACCAATGCCAACCCAATACAGCGATTGCCGTCGAGAACAGCAAAATTGTTGCGGTAGGACAGCAAGCCAAGCAGCTCGATTGGCCTACGCAGTCGTTAAAAGGGTGTCTCGTCACCCCGGGACTGATCGACAGTCATACCCACCTCGTGTTTGCAGGTAACCGCGCCGGTGAATTCGAGCAGCGCCTCAACGGTGTGCCCTATCAAACCATTGCAAAACAAGGTGGGGGGATTTTATCGACCGTGAATGCTACCCGTGCGGCCAGCGAAGAGACATTACTGGCGCTTGCTCTCCCTCGGGCAGAGGCGTTAATGCGTGACGGTGTCACAACAATCGAAATCAAATCAGGCTATGGGCTTACCCTCGAAGACGAGCTCAAAATGTTGCGTGTAGCAAGAGCCATTGAACAGCACTTGCCTATCAATATCTCAACGACTTTGTTAGCGGCGCATGCATTACCGCCTGAGTATCAACACGATGCCGACCATTATATTGATTATGTTTGTCACTCGGTGATCCCCGCCGCGGCAGAACAGCAACTGGCTGACGCCGTAGACGTCTTTTGTGAAAAAATAGCCTTTAGCGTCGACCAAGCAGAAAAGGTGTATGCCGCGGCCAATGCCTATGGCTTAAACATTAAAGCGCACACCGAGCAGCTCAGTGACCTTGGCGGCAGTGTGGCAGCCGCAAAGGCAGGCGCCTTGTCCGTTGATCATATTGAATACTTGTCAGAAGCTGATGCTCAGCTTTTGGCCGCGTTCAGCACGGTTGCGACCTTGCTTCCTGGCGCGTTTTACTTTTTGAGAGAAACCCAGAAACCACCGATTCAAGCACTTCGTGATCATCATGTGCCAATGGCGATCGCCACCGATTTTAATCCGGGCACATCACCGTTTGCGTCTTTAACCCTGATGATGAATATGGCCTCCACCTTTTTTAGCTTGACGCCCAAAGAGAACCTTTACGGCGTAACCCGCCATGCCGCGCAAGCGATGGGGTTGAGCCAAAAAGGCCAAATAGCACCTGGCTTTGACGCGGACTTTGCTGTTTGGCACTGCGACTCACCGGCTGAGCTTAGCTACATGGTGGGCACCGCGCCACTTGCCGGGCGCATCGTTGGCGGAACATGGTACGACAATCAAGGGGTACGAGGATGAAACATCTACCTGCAGACATGAGTGTGTGGCAAGGGCGCGTTGACCCAGAGGACGGCGAGCGCGGACTGCGCTTGCACCAAACGGTTACCTCGTACACGCCATCGTGTGAACAAGGCGGCGTGGTGATCTATGGCTTTGCTTGTGATGAAGGTGTCGCTCGTAACAAAGGTCGTCAGGGGGCAGCTCTGGCACCGAATACAATCCGGCAGGCATTGGCGAATTTAGCTTGGCACAACGCCCCTGCCCTCTATGATGGCGGCAACATTGTCTGTGATGACACCGACCTCGTCCTTGCACAGCAAGGGCTAAGTCAACACATTCACCAAACACTATTACAGCATAATGTTTTGGTGCTGGGGGGCGGGCACGAAACGGCGTGGGCAAGCTTTCAAGGCTTATCCAGTTATGTTTCTCGCCACACGTCACCAACAATCGGTATCATTAATTTTGATGCGCACTTTGACTTGCGCACGCCACAAGGGATCAGCGAAGCCGGTAGCTCAGGGACACCCTTTGCGCAGATCGCCCAGCTTTGTCAGCAAAAAGGCTGGCCATTTCACTATGCCTGCCTAGGCGTAAGCCGAACCAGCAACACCCAGGCACTCTTTGATAAAGCCGCACAACTTGGGTGCTGGGTAGAAGAAGATACCGACATGCAGGTGGCTGCACTACCAGCACTCAAAGCGAAATTAAGCGAATTCATCCAAGGGTGTGATTACTTATACCTCACGCTCGATATGGATGTTTTTCCCGCCAGTGCCGCGCCAGGTGTGAGCGCACCAGCGACAATCGGCGTCTCAGTGCAAGTCATTGAACCACTGATTCAATCCATTTTTAGTGAAGCCGACCGGCAGCGCGTTCGTGTTCCCGTGTGCGACATCACTGAAGTTAATCCTCACTACGATCGCGACCAACAAACCAGTCGATTAGCGGCTCGCATGGCTTGGACCATGCTACACGCGGCATCGCACCATATTCACCAACAAGGAGAGTAACCATGACGGATCCACGTTTTGATTCACGCACGGTTAAAGCCCCAACCGGGCCAGAGCTAAATACAAAAAGCTGGCTAACCGAAGCCCCCCTTCGCATGCTAATGAATAACCTACATCCGGACGTGGCCGAACACCCTAATGGCTTAGTTGTCTATGGAGGTATTGGTCGGGCCGCCCGTAATTGGCAATGTTTCGATAAAATTGTCGAGGTGCTTAAACGTCTTGATGACGACCAAACCTTGTTGGTGCAATCCGGTAAGCCTGTCGGGGTATTCCCGACCCACAAAGATGCGCCCCGTGTGCTTATTGCCAACTCAAACTTGGTGCCGCACTGGGCAAACTGGGAACATTTCAATGAGCTCGATAAGCAAGGGTTAATGATGTATGGCCAAATGACCGCGGGGAGCTGGATTTATATCGGCTCTCAGGGCATTGTTCAAGGCACTTACGAAACCTTTGTTGCCGTCGCTAAAAAGCATTTCGATGGTGAAGCCAAGGGACGTTGGATCTTGACCGGTGGTCTGGGTGGCATGGGTGGCGCCCAGCCGCTAGCAGCCACCATGGCTGGCTTTTCAATGATTGCGGTTGAGTGTGATGAAAGCCGCATCGATTATCGCTTGCGCACCGGCTATGTCGATCGTAAAGCCACCTCGCTTGACGAAGCCCTGGAGATGATTGAGCAAGCCAATCAAGCTGGTAAGCCCGTTTCCATTGGGTTACTGGCCAATGCGGCTGATATTTATCCAGAGCTGGTGAAGCGCAATATCACCCCGGATGTGGTCACCGACCAAACCTCAGCCCACGATCCCCTTAACGGTTACCTACCGCAGGGCTGGACCATGGAACAAGCCGCTGCTCAGCGCAAAGAAAGCGAAGCAGAGGTCGTGAAAGCGGCGAAAGCGTCAATGGCCGTACAAGTAAAAGCGATGCTTGATTTGCAAACGCGCGGCGCGGCGACCTTGGATTACGGCAATAACATTCGCCAAATGGCACTCGAAGTGGGGGTTAACAATGCCTTTGATTTCCCAGGATTTGTCCCTGCCTACATTCGTCCGTTATTCTGCCAAGGAATTGGTCCGTTCCGCTGGGCGGCCCTGTCGGGCGATCCGGAAGATATCTATAAAACCGACCAAAAAGTCAAAGAGCTGATCCCGGACGACCCACACCTGCACAACTGGCTTGATATGGCCAAAGAGCGCATTCAATTCCAAGGCTTACCGGCACGTATTTGTTGGGTGGGTGTCAAAGACCGTGCCCGCTTGGCCCTTGCCTTTAACGAAATGGTGAAAAATGGCGAACTCAAAGCTCCCGTTGTGATTGGCCGTGACCACTTAGACTCAGGCTCAGTGGCGAGCCCGAACCGTGAAACCGAAGGCATGCTTGATGGCTCAGATGCGGTGTCAGATTGGCCATTGCTCAACGCGATGCTAAACACAGCATCAGGGGCCACCTGGGTATCTTTGCACCATGGTGGCGGTGTTGGTATGGGCTTTTCACAACACTCTGGCGTTGTCATAGTGTGTGACGGTACCGACGATGCACACCAACGTGTGGCACGCGTGCTGCGCAACGATCCTGCGACAGGCGTCATGCGCCACGCCGATGCCGGCTATGACATTGCCATTGATTGTGCCAAAGAAGAACAACTCGATCTGCCGCTGTTGGACTTACCTAACCAACCGCTGCGCTAAGGAGAGCAAGATGTACACATTAACGCTACAACCTGGTGAGCTCACCCTGGATCAACTGCGACAAGTTAGCCGAGAGCCCGTTCAACTGGCGTTTGCTGACGGCATTGAAGCCACTATGAAAACCAGCACCGACACTGTCACCAACGTCCTTGAGCAAGGACGGGTGGTGTATGGAATCAATACTGGCTTTGGCTTATTAGCCAATACCCGCATTGAGCTTGACGATCTCGAAACGCTCCAGCGCTCGATTGTACTGTCTCACGCGGCGGGCATTGGTGAATTTATGGACGATGCCACCGTGCGCTTGATGATGGTGCTCAAAATTGCGAGCTTGGCGCGCGGCTATTCAGGGATTCGCTTTGAGGTTGTCAAAGCACTGGCAGAGTTGGTCAACCGCGAGGTGTATCCCTGTATTCCTAAAAAAGGCTCCGTTGGTGCTTCAGGTGATCTTGCCCCACTGGCTCATATGAGCACGGTATTACTGGGGGAAGGCCAAGCGCGTTATAAAGGCGAAGTGATCTCCGGTGAAGCCGCGTTAAAAATCGCGGGGCTGTCTCCTATCACGCTGGGGCCAAAAGAAGGGCTTGCGCTTCTTAACGGCACCCAGGCGTCAACCGCCTTTGCCCTCGAAGGCTTATTTGAGGCCGAAGACTTGTATGCCGCCGCCACGGTTTGTGGTGCATTATCAGTGGAAGCGGCACTCGGCAGTCGCCGCCCCTTCGATCCACGCATTCACGCAGTGCGCGGCCACCAAACCCAAATGGATGCCGCTGCCGCCTATCGCCATCTGTTGAATGAATCCAGTGAAATTGGTGACAGCCACCAAAACTGTGAAAAAGTGCAAGACCCTTACTCACTGCGCTGCCAGCCACAGGTGATGGGCGCCTGCTTACAGCAAATTCGCCAAGCAGCCGACGTGCTTACGACTGAAGCCAATGCAGTGTCGGATAACCCCTTGGTGTTCCCAGATGAT
Organism: Salinivibrio sp. PR6; assembly: GCF_001995955.1. Lineage (NCBI taxonomy): Bacteria > Pseudomonadati > Pseudomonadota > Gammaproteobacteria > Vibrionales > Vibrionaceae > Salinivibrio > Salinivibrio sp. PR6. The sequence goes on from NZ_MUFA01000005.1 coordinate 52,569, forward strand.
GGCGATATCATATCTGGGGGGAATTTCCACGCTGAGCCCGTTGCCATGGCCGCGGATAACCTGGCATTGGCGATTGCAGAGATTGGCAGCTTATCGGAACGCCGCATGGCACTGCTCATCGATAGCAACCTCAGCAAACTCCCGGCGTTTTTGGTTAACAACGGTGGCGTTAACTCTGGGTTTATGATCGCACAGGTCACTGCTGCCGCGTTGGCAAGTGAAAACAAAACCCTGGCTCACCCAGCGTCAATTGACAGCCTACCCACCTCAGCAAACCAAGAGGATCATGTCTCCATGGCCACCTTTGCCGCTCGTCGCTTGCATGATATGAGCAGCAATACACGCGGCATCTTAGCCGTCGAACTGCTGTCGGCCAGTCAAGGCATTGACTTTCGCGCGCCCGATAAAACCTCGGAACGACTGGAGCAAGCCAAAGCAGAATTGCGTGGCGTGGTGCCGTTTTATGATAAAGACCGCTACTTTGCCCCTGATATTGAAAAGGCCAACGCACTGCTTAAAACCGGGACCTATAACCGCTTAATGCCAAACGGTATCTTGCCAAGTTTGACATCCGTCTCCTAACATCGGTAACGCGTTCCAAACTTGACAGTTAAACGGCTCTTTATGAGCCGTTTTTTATCTAAACTGTCGTCATATCCACAGATATTGGGCGACATCATAGGCTAATATATAACCAGTTGCTGTTACTTCCCTCTTTACCTCGATGTAACGGAGTCGCTTATGTGGCATGCCCTGTCTGTACACCTATCCGAACAACTCGGGATTGATTTCGAGATCACCGAAAAACACGCTATCAGTGGTGGCGATATCCATGATGCCTATTGCATTAGCGATGGCGGTGATCAGCGCTTTTTCGTCAAGGTAAACGAGCGTGCACTACTCCCCGCCTTTGAAGCCGAGGCGGAAGGGTTGCGTCAACTCGCGATGAGCGGCCATATTCATGTTCCTCGGGTGTATTTTATTGGCCCCGTGAAAGACAGTGCTGTCTTGGTGCTCAACTACCTGCCCATCAAACCGATAGATGACACGCAGGCTTATTTGTTGGGGCAACACTTAGCGCGTCATCATCGCTGGGGAGAGCAAGCAGAGTACGGCTTCGATGACGATAATTTCATCGGCACCACGGAGCAGAGAAACTGTTGGCACCGCAAATGGTGTCGTTTTTTTGCCGAACAACGCATTGGTTGGCAATTGCAATTGGCGGCTGAGCGCTCGCTGCATTTTGGCGACATCGATACCATTATCGAGAATGTTAAAGCCCAACTTGTCGGCCACGCGCCCAAACCTTCGTTACTGCACGGGGATCTTTGGTCTGGCAATATGGGCCTGTCGGTCAATGGTCCGGTGGTGTTTGACCCTGCCTGTTATTGGGGCGATCGAGAAGCCGATATCGCGATGACAGAGCTCTTTGGTGGTTTTCCATCAAGCTTTTACAACGGCTATCAAGCCGAGTGGCCGTTAGATGAGGGTTATCAAAATCGAAAAGACATTTACAACCTTTATCACGTGCTTAACCATGTCAACTTATTCGGCGGGCCATACCTCACACAAGCAGAACAATTGCTGACAAAACTCACACTCACGGTGTAGGATGCGGTGCACACAAACTGAGAATGAGGTTGGCGATGTTATCTGCCGCAATATTTGATATGGACGGCCTGTTGGTTGACTCAGAGCCGTTTTGGCAACGTGCACAAATTGACGTCTTAAGCGAGCTGGGTGTTTCCATCAGTTTACAGGATACGCGTGACACCACAGGCGTTCGAATTGACGAGATAGTCAAATACTACGCACGCACTCAGCCCTGGCAAGGTTCCTCCAATGCGGATGTGCAGGCGCGAATCGTCGACCGTGTGGTTGAGTTAGTGAAAGACGAAAAGCCGATGATGCCAGGCGTTAAAGACGCGTTAGCAATTTGCCATCAAGCAGGACTAAAAGTGGGCTTGGCATCGTCATCGCCACTCACGCTTATCCATCCTACTTTGGATGCATTGGGACTCAGTGATCAATTTGCCATCGTAGAGTCAGCCGGTGCACTTAAACACGGCAAACCTCACCCAGAGGTCTATCTTAACGCCGCCACTGCCTTGGGTGTGGAGCCCGATCACTGTGTAGCTTTTGAAGATTCATTTACTGGCCTACTTGCTGCCAAAGCGGCCTCGATGAAAACCATTGTCGTGCCTGCAGCCCATGAGTGGGAGGATCCTCGCTTTGTGATAGCCGACCAAAAGCTTGCGAGCCTTCGTGCATTTAGCGCAGATAATCTCGAATCGCTCTAGCCGTCGACATCATGATAGCAATATAAATGGCATTCACCGGCATCAAGGTGATATGCCATTTGTCGCGACGCATAGCCCAGTTTATCGATCATATTAACCCCTACGTTTATCCCCTTAGCATCCTCATCTATACTGATTTTGAGTACAGAGAATCAAAAAAAGGTGTGTAACCATGGATGATATGACTGACCGGATCGTAAATTGCCCGCACTGTGGTCATCGCTTTGATATCACATTGGATCTAAGTGGTGGCAACCAGGAGTTTTATGAAGACTGCCCAAACTGTTGCAATGCCATTCATTACGATATGCAGATCGATGAATCTCATCGAACCATTCATTTGTTTATTGATGCGGATGATGAGCAAATTTTCTAACCGTTAAGCGCGATACCGCCGCAACGCGCCTGTTCTAAAGACTTTGCATCGCCGTGGGTGCGAAATTGATAGTGCTTTCGCTTTCCTTTCTCTTCCCCTAGCACGTATAATTGCGCGCGATTCCATTCCCCTTCCGTTCAATCACAAATTATTGAGGCCGACGTGCAGCAATACCATGATGAAGCAAGAGCCATTATTCGGCTCAGTGTGCCTGTTTTTATTGCCCAAATAGCTCAAACCTCAATGGGGTTTGTCGATACCGTAATGGCAGGTGGCTACAGTGCCACTGATATGGCTGCCGTGGCGGTTGCCTCAAGCATATGGATGCCCGCCATTTTATTTGGCATCGGCTTGTTAATGGCGATGGTCCCGGTGATTGCCCAGCTCAACGGGGCTGGCAAAGAAAATCAGATCCCCTTTCAATTTCAGCAAGGTGTATACATGGCACTGCTATTAAGCGTGCCGATTGGGCTCATCTTGTATAAAGCCGGCTTTATTATTGACTTGATGGATGTCGAAGCGGCGCTCACACTTAAAACCATTGGTTACTTGCATGCGGTGATTTGGGCCGTCCCGGCCTTCTTGCTTTTTCAGGCGATTCGCAACCTGTGCGAGGGGATGTCGTTGACCGTCCCAGCGATGGTGATTGGCTTTATCGGCCTAGCCGCCAATGTGCCGCTTAACTGGATGTTTGTCTACGGTAAGCTAGGGGCGCCAGAACTTGGCGGCGTGGGATGTGGCGTTGCCACCGCGCTGGTTTACTGGCTAATGGCGGGACTGATGGGCGTGTATGTCATGATCAGCAAAAAGCTCAGTGGCCTACACCTATTTGCAACGCTCTACACGCCGATGATTAAAGAGCAAATCCGCTTATTTAAACTCGGCTTCCCCGTGGCGGCCTCACTGTTCTTCGAGGTAACGCTGTTTGCGGCCATTGCTATTTTAATCGCCCCACTTGGGCCGATCACCGTGGCCGCGCACCAAGTGGCGATCAACTTCTCCACCATGATCTTTATGTTGCCGATGAGCCTTGGCGTAGCGGTCAGCATTCGTGTCGGCCACCTATTGGGCAAACGCACCACCGAAGGGGCGGCTAATTCCGCCAAAATCGGTATTTGGCTGGGTGTCAGCACCGCCGTGGTAACCGCCTTACTCACCGTGTGGCTACGCGACCCAATTATCGCCCTGTATTCTGATAATCCCGATGTCGCCACGCTGGCATCATCATTGATGTTATTAGCAGCTGTCTATCAGATCACCGATGCAATTCAAGTGGTTGCTGCCGGTGCTCTGCGTGGCTACAAAGACATGCGCGCCATTTTCCAACGCACCCTGATCGCCTACTGGGGGCTGGGCTTGCCACTCGGCTATGTGCTTGGCATGACAGACTGGTTGGTACCGGCCATGGGCGCGCACGGTTTTTGGGTTGGCATTATTATCGGTCTATCCAGTGCCGCGGTATTGTTGGGCCTACGCTTACGCTGGATGCGCCAGCAATCTCCTGAGTTCCAACTGGCTATGGCAGAGCGGTAAGTGCACCTTCACCCTGTCGGACTAAGCTGACAGGGTGATAGCCATCACAGGTTCACAAAAATAGAATTAAAAGTTTATAAAACAGAGCGATAGATCATAACTCACAGCTACGTTACTACGGCTAAACCACGTATAGTTTGTTAAAAAGCCCATACAAATCATGTGACGACCCGTTCACTTTGTCGTAGAGTTGTTTATGTTTAAATTCTTAAAGTCTCACTCGTTGTCAGGTAGAACCTTACATCAATCTCCGTACCATCCACCTTTTGTTCATTCACTGTGTATTCGTAGCCACGACGTCAATCAAGCCACGCTGTCGGCTTTATCTTTCTCAGAAGGGAAAACACCTCTGGTGCTGGCTTTTATCTCACCCCATTTACCTTTTGAAGCAACAACCTACAAACTCCAAGCCGCGATGCCCTTTTGCCAAAACCTGATCACCATAATGACAGCGGGCGAACTTGGTGGCGGGCATACCTCTCTGTATCACACCACAGATGGCCAATGGGATAACATTGTTTTACAAAGTTATGGCGACAATGTCATTGAATCTGTCAGCGCAGCGACCGTACCTTTACATTGCGAAGATATTAAAAGCGGTACGCCGACATTATCACCAGTGGCACGCATTGAAAAAATCACGCGATCGTTGCAACAGCTCAAAGTGCCTTTTACTGTCGACGCGCAAGATACAGTAGCACTCACCTTTTTTGATGGATTAAGTGGCTCAGAAAACTTTTTTATGCAGGCACTTTATGCAACCCGTCGCTTTCCCTGCTACTTCGTCGGCGGTTCAGCGGGAGGCACTCTGGATTTCAGCGCAGCTAGGTTAGCCCTCAACGGGAAACTACTCGACAACCATGCCGCACTCGCATTTATCAAGTTTGCACCAGGTGTTCGCTATGGCATCATGAATAGCCATAACTTCAAACCAACAGACTTTCATCTAGACATAGCCAAAGGCGATCCGGCGACTCGGGTTGTTACCGGTGTGTTTGCGCCCAATAGCACCGCCCTGACTTCACCCGTACAAACGTTATGTGATTACTTTTCTTGTCAGTCTCATCAGCTCGAATCATATTTGGATGGTTATACATTTGGAATAAAGATTGGCGAACAAATATATATCCGTTCAATCGCCGCGATTGATCATGAGCAAGGCATTCTACATTTCTTTTGCGATCTCGATTTTGGTGATAGCCTTTATCTGATGAAAGCGGATGACTTAGCTGAAGTGACTGCACGTGACTATCAACAACATTTAAAAGAAAAACCTCGCCGACCTTTTGCCATGCTCGCTAACGATTGTATCTTGCGCCGTGTCAACAATACACAGTCATTATCACGGGTCACTTGCTTTGATAACATTCCCAGCATTGCCGGCTTTTCAACATTTGGTGAACTATTAGGTGTACACCAAAACCAGACCTTGACCGCACTCATGCTATACCGCGTCGCTCCCGACGAACCTTTTGCTGATAATTTTGCCGATCAATTTGCCATTCACTATGCCGATTACCGTGGCTACAACGCGCAAAAACAAATTAATAGCTTACAAAAACTTTCGGCACTCCAATCGCACAGTATCGATCGCCTTTCTCGGTACAAATCGTTGCTTCAGTCACTACTAAACAGCTTCAGTGGTGTGGCAGACTATGCCACCGAAAGTGCAGATATTTTACAAGCCGTTCAAAAACAGTTTTCAACGCTTGCTCACGAGGTCAAGCAACAGCACGGGCAAAGCCAGGATCTACAAATCCATACCGACGCACTGAGTGTGAATGCAAGCCGTATCGAAGAAATTTTAAAAGTGATTGATAGCATTGCCGAACAAACTAATTTGCTGGCACTGAACGCCGCTATTGAAGCAGCTCGTGCAGGTGAACAAGGACGAGGTTTTGCCGTTGTCGCTGATGAAGTCCGTAACTTATCGCAGAATACCCAAAACAGCCTCAGTACCACCGGAGAAACAGTCAGAAACGTTAACGGTGCCATTGGGCAAATCAGCAATGTGATCAGCTTGACCCTAGAAGTGATGGAAAAAGTCCAGTGTTCGGCTGACGGCTTGAATGACGAAGTGGCACGGTTGCTAGCGCTATCTGAACAAGCAACTGGGAGTATTCAATCGAGTATTGCTAATATTGAACAAGTACAACAAGACATGGCAGCGATTGATGAGGAGCTCTTTACCATTTTATCCCTCACTCAAACCCAAAAATAATGATCGATACGGAGAAAAATGCTAGCGCGCGTAAGTAGAGATCAACTAGGCGATCGTTAATCCGATCGCCTGCGTACGTGTTAACATCGATATGTCAAGCTCTTAGCCAAGAGATAATACCATGCGTGGATTCAAACCTATCTTATTGCTCGCTACTTTGATTACATTAACAGGTTGCCAATCAGATGATCCGGCCAAGGATATGATGGCCGACTATTACCAGCGACTTGGCAATGTATTGGATGCACCCACCCCCGATTTCACTTCCCCCGAACTGCCAGCGTTGCCGCGTAAACGCGATCTGGTTCAGCCGCTTGATGAACTGCGAATGGGGGTGCTCGATGCCTATGAGCTTCGCCAGTGTGGCTTATTCAACCTTATCGCGGAGCGCAATTCATCCTTGGGTAAAGTCGCGGATCGCTTTCGCCAACTTGACTACGAGCTCAAATTCATCGATACCGCGGCGCAGTGTTTGCCGCAAGTGAAGGATCCGAGCATTCAAGCTGAGTTGAAACAGGCACTAACACTTAAACGCCAGCAACGGGAGAAAGTGATCTGGAATACGCTGATTGATAGTGACGCCTGGCGCAAACAACTCAGCTTACCCGCCTTTACACTTTCCATCGAACTGCCGGCACACAGTAATGCGGTTAACACTATTGAGCAGTTTAGCCAATTGATACCCTCAACCCAAGCGCCCACAGAGCCTGTTACGACTTGGCAAGAAAGTATCGAGAAACAACCCATCTTAGGCGATTTGTTTGTGAGCTTGAGCTATCACACCGCGTGGCTTAACCAAACCAGTGAACTGATCGCTAATCATCAACAGACAGTGCGTTGCGGCGGTAATTTCGATACTACACGTTTAAAGCGCCTGCAGACTGTCTTTTACAAGTTTTATGTGGGTGATGTGCAGCCATACCTTGCTCGGGTAGACGGACTTTATCGTGATCTCGCCCCCGCGCTTTCGCGCCTCGCGAGCTTAAACACCCCAGATATATTTAACGATTATAAAAAAGCCTACTGGGAGGGAGAAGCATATCAGGCGTATAAAGCGGCGATTAAGCATCATGCTGATGTCTGGCAGCAATTGTTCCAGCGCTGTGAGGTTAAGCTTGGGCAATAAAGCACCAAAAATCAGTAAGTCAGTGCAATCGCTTAGCGATATAAGCAAGATGAATAGTGAAAATACCGCCATATTGACGATCAAATCGCCAAACAGTCGTTTCTGCGCAAAAATATGCGCTTAAGCGCTTGCGTGACACAGATGAACTCGCTACTATTCATCCCGCTTTCAAGCACTGTGCGTCCGTAGCTCAGCTGGTTAGAGTATCGCCTTGACATGGCGGGGGTCGGTGGTTCGAGTCCACTCGGACGCACCACTTTGCTTGAAACACTAAATTATGCGTCTGTAACTCAGTTGGTTAGAGTGTCACCTTGACATGGTGGAAGTCGGTGGTTCGAGTCCACTCAGACGCACCACATTTTGAAATTCGCGTCCGTAGCTCAGTTGGTTAGAGTACCGCCTTGACATGGCGGGGGTCGGCAGTTCGAGTCTGCCCGGACGCACCATTTCCAGAGAGCCTGCTTTTAAGCAGGCTTTTTTGTTTTACGCAAAGACCGCTAATCGTTCCTTAAAGCGAGGCAGGCACAAACACCCACCCCATTTGTTCATGCTTGTTCGTTTTACGCTACGGCGCTATCCGCTGCTAACACAAACTTTTCAATCGCTTTGGCCACACCGTGCTCATCATTGCTCTCGGTAATGTAATCCGCGATTTGCTTGGTTGCTTCCATGGCATTCGCCATCGCAATGCCAAGGCCTGCGTATTCCAACATTGCGTGATCGTTTTCAGCATCGCCCATGCAAATCACTTCATCAGGTTGAATGCCTAGATGCGCTGCAATGGCAGCTACCCCCGCCCCTTTATTACTCGCAGGGTTTAAAAACTCGAGGAAGAAAGGCGCACTTTGCACGACCGTAAATTCCTCGCGTAGCGCGGATGGTAACGCACTGATCACTTCGTTTAACTTGCTTGGCTCTGCCACCATCAACACTTTGATAATCGGATGATCATCGCTTAGGGTCTCGAAATCCATCACGGTAATATCCAGCCCGTTGATCTTGCCTTCAATCTCGGTATACGGATTCTGTGCTGGTGTAATTAAACCGTGCTCAGTACTAAACGCGTGCACGTAGGCACCCAATGCTTCAGCATGTCGAGCCAACGCTTTGGCGGCTTTTCCGTCAAGCCCTTTTTGCAAGATCACCTCATCGGTCCCTACGTTTTTCACCATCGAGCCGTTGTAATACAGCACAAAGTCTTTATCCGACCCGATTCCCAGTTCGTCTAGCTTAGGCTGCATGCCCTCAAGCGGCCGACCAGACGCCAATACCACAGTCACGCCTTTCTCACGCGCGCGGGCAATGGCTTGTTTATTCTCAGCAGATATTGCTTTCTCGCTGTTTAACAAGGTGCCGTCCATATCTAGGGCGATTAATTTGTACATCGTTTACTCACTTCAACATCAAAATAAAATCAGAAACTGTCCCAGAACTGCAAACTAAACGCCGTGCCTACAACAACATATCGTCTTCAATCGCGATAAAGCGATCGACGCTGTTCACCAAAGAATTAGCCGTTAAGGATGGCACGCCAAGCACCACCGCTTCGGTGTGATAGCGCGCGCGGATTTTGTTCATCAGCAAGTCAAAATCCCCGTCACCGGATAACAGCACCACGGTATCAACCTCGGGGGCTGTTTCCATCACATCAATGGCAATCCCCACATCCCAATCTCCTTTGGTGCTGCCATCAGCGCGTTGAATATAGGGTTTGAGCTTGACGGTAAAGCCAATGTGACGCAGGGCATCTTGAAATTTGATTTGCTGATCGTCATCGCGGCGAATGGCATAGGCATACGCGGTTATCACCTCCCCCATATCATTGAGGGTTTGCCATAACTGGCGATAGTTAAACTGACGCCCGTAGGCTTGCCGTGTGGTGTAGTAGATATTTTGAACGTCGACAAAAACCGCGATTTTTTTCAAGTCAGGCTCACAGTCGGTGGGAGAATTGAAGCCAGAGAGGATACCACATCACACGACCGTGAAGATAATCACAAGCGTGGCCGCATCTAGCACAAACAAAAAAGCCGCTGACAACAGCGGCTCTCACGAGAAATATAAACGATTACTGACACTTAGCTGTTTGCTCTGCCTTTGTGAGCATGTCTTGCTGCTCTTTAATCGTTTCTCTCACTATTTTATCGAAAAACTTTCGCTTTTCTCTCGACGACGAGTGACGCACGAAGTCAGAGAAAGCGGTAGATTTTACCTTATTACGCTTATTCTGCATGGCTCCCTCCTTTCGTGATACCGACGATACGTTCAAGCGACTCTCGATTGTACTTTTTGCGCAATAGTGCGTCAATGTCACCGACGTTAAAGTGTGGTCTCTTGTTGGCACCATCGACGTTTTTCTCAATAAAAGTGATATCAATCTGATCCCTAAACAGTTTCTTTAATTCACTCACCACACGTTGCGATTCTAGGAACTGATTAATGAAGACTTCACTGGGGACACGACGACCTTCAACACTTTCTCTCGCTTTCACTAAACGCCAAGCTTGCACTGGCTCCTGATATACAAAAACAATCATAACAAAGCGGCCTTTTTTCAAAGATCGCTCGATGTTATCTTTCGCTTTATCGAAACTGGAAAGCGTTGAATCAAGAATAAAGCTGACTCTTCGCTTCAAAGCGCGATCATGAATAGCTTCTACCAAGATTGTAGCTGGGCGCTGAAACAAGGGCGAGTTATAACCTTGATAATCTTCAAATGCCTTTCTTAACTCGTCGTTCTCTATGTGCACTAATGTCAGGTCGTGCTCATTCTTAAAAGCACGAACCATCGCTCTAGCCGTTTCCGTTTTACCTGCGCCTGGCGACCCTGCCATAAATACAGAAGCCGCTTCCTCCTCCTCGGGCAAATGATCAACAAGCTTTCTGGCAATCATTTTTTTCATTGCTTTCGCTTGCTTTATAGCTTTACCTGTAATTTGTTGATCATCCATTGAATTCGCCTTTAAACGAGCAAAGCCATCTAATCCTAGCACTTTAGTCGGGCACTAAGTCATCAACTCAATCCAACAATACTGCCCTCACCATCGAGGTCGAGATTCATAAACGCCGGTTTTTCCGGTAGGCCGGGCATGGTCATCACGTTGCCGCATAAGGCATAGATAAACCCAGCACCAGCGCACAGTTTTAACTCGCGGATCGGTACATCAAAGCCTCGGGGGGCGCCTTTTATCGCACCATCGGTTGAAATAGACAGTGGCGTTTTCGCCAAACAGACTGCCAAACCGTCATACCCTTGCGCTTTAAATTGTTGTAGTTGCTGTTTCGCGGTCTCACTTAACGTCACGCTTCCCGCGCCATAACCAACTTCCGCAACCGCCATCAGTTTTTCTTCCAAGCTTTGCTGGGCATGATACAAGGGCGAGAATGATGCATTGGTTTCACATTGCGCGACCACTTGTTCCGCCAGTTCACGCGTGCCCTCGCCACCTTGGGCAAAGCCTTCACTGATCGCTACTCTTACTTTGTTGGGCAGCGCTTCAATCATCGCCTTGAGTGTCGCTAGCTCAGCATCACTGTCTTGTGGAAAGCGGTTAATCGCCACCACCGCCGGCACACCATATTGGGTCACGTTATCGATATGCCATTTGAGATTTTCGAACCCTGCTACTAATGCCTCATTATCATCTGCGAAGAGTGCATCAGGCATGGGCTGACCAGCCTGCAAATTGTAGTGACCAGAGTTAGCTTTTAAGCCACGTAATGTCGCCACAATCACCGCACAATCAGGCGCTTTACCGGATGCTTGCGCTTTGATGTTGCAGGCTTTTTCAAACCCCATGTCTGAGCCAAAACCGCCTTCCGTGACGGTATAATCACCCAACTTAAGCGCAATATTATCGGCGATAATCGACGAATTGCCATGAGCAATATAGGCAAACGGGCCGGCGTGAATCATTGTCGGCACGCCTTCTAGGGTTTGCATCAAGGTGGGTTCAATCGCTTCTTTCATACTGACCGTCATCGCGCCGGCCACTTGCAACTCTTCGGTGGTGATCGGCTCACCGGTATGGCTATAAGCCAACACTATGCGGCCGATGCGCTGACGCAAATCGCGAAGATCGCTCGCCAACGCCAGAATCGCCATTAGCTCAGAGGCCGCCGAGATATCAAACCCGCCCTCACGCTCGTAGCCGTTGATGGTTTTACCCGGCTCGTTTTTACCCACAGTCACCATACGCAAGGCGCGATCGTTATGATCCATCACCCGCTTCCACACCACGCGACTTGGGTCAATTTTTAACGCTTTTAAGCCACTGCGCGCTTCAAAATCGTCATAGCCTCGACGTTGCTCGTGATAAATTCGCGCATCAATGGCCGCAGCAGCCAAGTTGTGCGCCGCGGTCACCGCATGAATATCTCCCGTCAGGTGGAGGTTGAGCTCCTCCATCGGAGCCACTTGCGAATAACCACCGCCAGCTGCGCCACCTTTCACACCAAATACCGGCCCCATCGAAGGCTGACGAATACAGGCCGTTACAGAATGATTCAGCTTGGCCAAGCCTTGCGCCAGACCAATGGTGGTGACGGTTTTGCCTTCACCCAAGGGCGTGGGAGTTATAGCGGTGACCAGGACTAACTTTCCGGTTGGGTTGGGCGCAAGACGCTTTAAGCAATCGAGAGAGATTTTGGCTTTATAGCTACCTTGCGTTTTAAACTCTGAGTCAAGGAGGCCAACTTGCTTGGCAATAGTAGATATGGGGGCGAGTGTGGTGTTACGACAGATCTCGACATCAGGCAGCATGAAACCCTCTCAATAGCGCACAACATGTTTAAAGCAAACGTTTGCGTCAGCATAATACCGCTAAAATTGCTATTGTAAAGCGAAAGGACGCTTGCGGTAAGCGTCCTTTATGACTTTTTATCCCATGTGCCGAGAATAGTGATCATGCTATTAGCTTAGGCGGCTTTAAATTGCCCCACCAAGGTATCGAGATCTTGACCCAGTGAGCTCAGCTCTTCCGCCGCGTGTGACGATGCCTCACTCGAGTTCAATAAGCTAGCGACAATGTCACGAATCGATACCAGATTACGATGAATATCTTCCGTGACCGTGGTTTGCTCTGACGCCGCACTGGCAATTTGCGAGGTCATATCGTTCACTTGCGAAAACGCCGCACTCACCGAGGTGATTCGCTCGCCAATTTGCGCTGAAATCGTTGCCATGCTTTGGCACTCTTGATCGCTGTCGGCAATGGTTTTCACGGCACTATCCACATGCACGTGTAGACCATCAAGCATGTCACGGATCTCATGGGTACTGGTTTGAGTGCGACTGGCCAAGGTGCGCACTTCATCGGCCACCACCGCAAAGCCTCTGCCCTGCTCTCCCGCACGGGCGGCTTCAATCGCCGCGTTCAGCGCCAATAGATTGGTTTGCTCAGCAATCTCACCAATCACGGACAGTACCGAGGTAATTTTATCCGACTGAGCTTTAAGTTGATCCACCTGCCCGCTCGACTCGCTCATTTTCGCCACCAGCCGCTCAACCGACGCGATAGATTCATGCACTTGAGTTTGCGCGTTTTGCGCATCTTGGGTGGCAGAGGTGGCGGCATCAGCCACCTGTGTGGTGTTTTGTGCCACTTCTTGCGCAGCAGAGCTCATCTCTGTCACCGCGGTGACCACTTGCTCGGTCTCGTTATCATGGGTTTGTAGTTTTTCAGCCACCGCGGATGTTTGCTGAGCCATATCACAGGCGGTGCGGTTTACTTGCGCCGTGACTTGCGCGACGCGCTGAATGGTGTGCTGCAGCTTCTCTACAAAGCGATTAAAGGCATGACCGAGTTGGGCGATTTCATCATAGCCATGTACGTGCAAACGCTGAGTGAGATCGCCCTCACCGCTAGCAATATCATTAAGCTTATCAAGCATGTTTTTCACCGGCTCACCAATACGCTGCGCAAACCAGCTCACCAGCAACACCGTGATAATCACTGTGCTTATCCCCAACAGGGTTAAACGGAAAATTTGTGCATCCAGGGTTTGCTCTGCGTCGCTGCGATAGGCAGCAACCTCTTGATCAATGTCATCGGTGTAGGCGCCAGTGCCTAATAGCCATTGACCGTTATTCACCATTACCGCATAGCCGATTTTATCAATCAGCGCATCGGTACCCGGCTTATCAAACATAAAATTAAAGTAGCCATCGCCACGTTGTGCCGCCTCGAGTAACCCTTGAATCACCTTATTGCCTTTCGGATCGGTAAAATCAATCAGGTTTTTTCCTTCAAGGGCTGGTTTAACAGGGTGAAACACATTGATCCCCTGTTTGTTGTAAATAAAAAAGTAACCCGTATCGCCAAACTGCACATCAGTAAGCGCCGTTTTCACCTCAGCCAAGCGAGCCTCATTGGTGCCTGGGTTAAAACGCTTAACGATGTTCTCCGCTACCTGGGTCACTTCTTTGAGTTGTTTTTTACGCTCGTTGACCAACTTCTCCCGAAACGTGGCAATGTTTTCTTCTATTAACGCCTGTTCGTTATAGGCCGTGACCGCACTCATAATCAGCATTGAGGCGATCAGTGGCACGATGGCAAGTAGCAGTATTTTCGTTTTAAACATCAGCTTCATTGGCAATTACCCTACAGACTAACTTTGTAAGCAAATGCTACTACTTAACTAGACAACCAAAAATATAAACCGCTGTTTTATTTGATCTAAACGCGATTTAACCCCCGAGGCTGTGACCCGGGTTGGAATGTCATGTAAATGGAAAGGTCTTTGCCATATCGTGGTGTGGATTTGGCTCGCTCCCATGCGGGAACGAGCAAGACTAGCGTTATTTAGACCATATTACTCTGTATCTGGGAAGTTTCTTTCGTTTCGGAGCTTTAATCCAACGTTTACTCGCCCATCGATCAAATTCTTTATGGCTCATACAGTGATATGGGCCGGTAGAAATGCAAGAGCGCTTTACCAACAGTCTATATTTTCGATTAACGCGATAACTTAGCCAGTCCTTGTTCGTCTGAATAACCTTTGGGTGCATGCCTGGCGAGATCTTGTGATCCAATATTTTTACCACCACCTCTTCAGCTTGATGGAGAAGTCGAGAAGAGGCTTTAGGCATAATGATTTGAACGCTAACACCATCGCTTACAATTTCCTTTGTCATGCTCCCCTCCCTACTGATAACGTTGCGAAAATTTCTCGGCATCAAATCCGGTTTCCGCTAACGCAACGTCAACAGGCGTGGTAAGCAATGAACGGCTTTTAAAGTAACCTTGCCCATCATTCCCATTTTGGAAAAATGCACCATCAGGACTGAGCATAAGGTACGAATTGGTCATTGAGTCGTTATCTTCAACCGACATGCAATAAGACACGGAACGATGTCGTTCAACAAACGTTTGAAATTGTTGGTCCGTGATGGCTTGAACTGAATCAAACACAGGTAACACCCGCAGTACCTTCCATTTATGGGGCTGTATGCGTGCCATTAAAGTGGTGAAATCTTCTTCAATATTAAACGTATTGACGACGGTATTAACTTTGAGTTCGGTGTGAGGTGAGTAGTGTTTTACTTGTGTAAAAATTGATTCTAGTCGGTGGGAAGATAACGCATGACCCGCAGCTGTCTTGCGACCAATAATCTGCTGTCGCTCGAGGTCGCAAGCATCATAACTAATCCCCAGTAATTGGAGCTTGTGGCTATGCGCCTCAATAAATTGGTCTGTAATTAAATGGCCGTTCGTAATAATAGATGTATCAAAGCCTAACTCGATGGCATAATCCAATGCGTCAATAAAGCGTTGCTTTAAAAGCAAAGGCTCTCCACCTGCAAAATTTAGCCTAACACGTTGATACTGTAACTCTTTCTTAATAGGATTTGGTGAAAAGAAGTACTGCGCTAGCTTGAAAAGCAGCGACCGCATATCGTCTATATTTCGGTGGATCTCATTAGGCTTTGCCCATTTTGCATAGCAGTAATGGCAGTCGTAATTGCACTTCTCAGTAATATGGTAATTGATAACGAGTTGATTTGCTTTGTTCATAACACTACTCCTTCTGGGTGACAGAAGTAGTGTTGATTTGTGCAGTGCACAAAAAAGCTTTTTTTACTCGGGTAAACTGTTTAGCAACGACGTAAAGCGTAGAGCCTCTTGATACTCTTGATTCACCCGACTCACCAGCGCAGCTAAACCGCGATCACGGTCCATCAAGGCACTATCGACTTGCTCGGCAAGTTGTGCCGCTTTTGTCAGATCTTGCTCGAACCAGTGAAAGAGAATTTGCTCTTTCAATGACAGTGACAACCGCTGATCTCTAAGCAATTGATAGAGCAACCCTGTGTTATGCATCGCCACATCCGCATTAGGTAAGCGTTGATCGGGGAAGGGACTCGTTAAACGCTGTTCTCGCAATTTGAACCCACCATTTTGCATCTCACCGATAAACTGCTGCGCCGCCTGTGTTAAATGTGCAGTCGACTGAACAGATTGCGCGTTGAGCAAGATCTCCTCGCACACGATGGCGCTTTCGGTACGAGCAGAGGAATCATCAAAAATTTTTTTGACGAATTTGGTATCACTAAAAAAGGCGTCTAACACCAGTGCGTTAAACAAGCAATCTTGCCCTTGTGAGGTCAAATACGTTTTTCCACGCTTGTTTATGCTCGCGTCACTAAAATCTTCTTTTTGCACACACGCAGGCGGGATGACCTTGTTGCGCACGTAGCTATTCGCTTTTGAGCGGAGGAGCTGGCTCCCTCCAACCCCGAAAAGACTTTTCACTGCTTCATTGGTATTCATTAACGACATACAGCACGCTCCAACAACCGCGTTTCAGAATAGGCATCATCAAGCGTCACAGAGGCGATTAACTCTGCGGCTCTATACACAGACCGCGTGCCATAACTGGTGCACATGTTGTCGGCATTCATGAGTGCTCCTAAGCAATATCCTGCTCGAAAGCTTTCTTCCTTCGAAGTGGTGAGAAAGGCACCAAAATGGGGATCATCTTTCTTGTCATAGATTTCGATATATTCTTGGCAAGCGGAGATCAAAAAATCAGCACTACCTGCTTTAGCATCCGAATGTATTAACGCGTAGCTGGGCTTAGCAACACATAAAAGGCATAATACTAAATAACAAGCGACTCTCATTCGGCAACTCCTTCGCGGTTGATTTCGCTCGTTTGGTATTTAGTTCTGGCAAGCGTGTTGATTCGATAATAGCTATAAAGGAAGGTAACTGCCATCAATAGATAAGATATTAAATTAATTAGAGGTAGCCTGGCATAAGGTTCCCAGTTAAAATGAAAGTATTGCTTGTTTAATACAAACACAGCAATGACTAGTAAAAGCACATAAGCCTGATGCACCCACGGCATGATAACTTTTGTTACTATTGGTGCATCTACCTGTCGGCAACGCTTTATGTAGTGATAAAAAAATACCACGAAGAAAACGAAAAACAGTGTCTCGATTAGGTCGATCTCTGCAAAATAAAAGCCGTATTCAAAAACCTCGAAAGGTGTCAACGCGTAACCGAGTAGGCCTAATAAAAATAGCGTTAATAGCCAAACCCATTTCAAAAAAAATGCGATGCCGAATAGCAGTTTATTGACGATACTTCTATTTTTCTTCACCATGTTAATAAACATTCCTTTTTCCTCTCCCTCGCGCCTTAGCAGAGACAGGAACCACACTGAGGGAGGGAGTGTTATTTAGGCCTCTAGCCATTATTCAAACTCATTATTCTTTACCTTGCGGGAGCGCAGGTACGAGAAACCAACCGACTCAGTACGAGAAGGTAGCTGTATCGATACAAAAATCGAGCGTTCTGTGACTGAGTGTAAATGTAAGTAAGTTCCTACACCAGTTGTTAGATCACGTTACAAACTGGCTGCTGATATATTGAACAACTTAAGGAGTTTATACCTATCTAGATGGAAGCATGTTAAAGAGTGTGACTTTCCACGTGCACCACACGTCCCCACCAAACCATTCCGCTGTTCGTCGCGTATTCTTAGTGGGGATTCAGGAGGTGGCTATGAAAAATCGTAAAGTGCCGCATGGTAAGTTTTCTCGCTTTGGTGCACTGGCTTCGTTGGCGGGGCGTGTGGCGTCGAATGTGGCGTGGGAAGGTACCAAACAGTTTGCCCAGGGCAATCGGCCGAGTCGTAAGGATTTGGTGATGTCGCCGGCCAATATTGCCCACGTGGCGGACAAACTGGCGGACTTACGTGGAGCGGCGATGAAGGTCGGTCAATTGTTGTCAATGGATGCGGGGGATTTGATTCCGCCAGAGCTCAGCGAGCTGCTCGCCCGTTTGCGTAATAATGCCACTCCCATGCCACCGGCGCAGCTCAAAGCAGTGCTCAGTGAAGAGCTGGGCGACAATTGGCAGGCTGAGTTCACCCACTTTCGTTTTTCGCCCATCGCGTCAGCGTCGATAGGCCAAGTGCACGAGGCCTATACCGATGCCGGTGAAAAAGTAGCGGTAAAGGTGCAATACCCGCGCATCAAAGACAGCATTGATAGCGATGTGGATAATGTGATCACCCTACTGCGCTTAAGTGGCCTGATCCCCAAAGAAGCGAATTACCAAGCCTTACTCGATGAAGCCAAGCAACAACTGCATGATGAAGCCGATTACGGCAAAGAGGCACAAGCATTGACTCGGTTTGGCGACCATTTGAAAAATGCCAACGGTTTGGTGGTGCCAAGGGTTCACTCAGCCCTTACCTCAGATCGCATTCTCACCATGAGCTATATGGCAGGAGAGCCGATTGAGCAACTCAACAAGGCTTCAGAGACGATTCGTCACCGCGTGATCAGTCGTTTATTCCAGTTGCTGTTTGAGGAAGTCTTTGTGTTTGGCGAGGTCCAAACCGATCCTAACTTTGCCAACTATTTGTATCAGCCCGATACCGGACGCGTCGTGTTGCTCGATTTTGGCGCCACCCGTCAGTATGCCCCGACGTTTACCGATGGCTATCGCAAACTATTTTTAGCGGCGATTGAAAAAGACAACGCAGGGATTGAGGTGGCACTAACCCAAATTGGCTTTTTTGCCGAGCACATCTTGCCAGAGCAAAAAGCCAGTGTGCTGGAGCTTGTGAACACGGCTTGTGAACCGATTGCGACGGATGCTCCATTTAACTTTGGCGACGCCGATTTGGCAACGCGTTTACGTAACCGTGGGATGGCGCTGAGTATGGAACAAGGCTATTGGCACACGCCACCGGCGGATGCACTGTTTTTACATCGTAAAATTGCGGGGTTATATTTGCTGGCGGCCAAGTTAAACGTGAGCTTTAATGTCCGCCCGTTGTTATTGCCCTATTTAATCCACTCGCATACGGATAATCCGGTCGAAGCGTAAACAGCCACAGCGTGCTGCGCGTGGGACTAGGGGCTATCGCGCAGCGCTTCACAATAGGCGACCAAATCTTCCGCGGCCCAGTGGCTCGCCACATTACGAGCGGTGAGAGCAGCATCAACCCGCCCTTCGCTGACCACCTCAAACCAATGGCTGAGCATAGCCGCAAAACCTTTGCTCGCTTGCATACCCGTCCAATCTGGCAAGGTAAGCTGTGTGGTGACGTTGTCTTGCATGCGCGCACCACGGGTAAAGCCATCAAAGAAATAGCACTCGTTACGATAGGCCGCCGCAATGGTTTCTTTGGTGACCCCATACTGGCGGTTCATGCTGGCCTCAAACAAGCTATTGTCGCGGTGCCAACGCACGTCTAAGCGGCCTAGCAAGCCTTCGCTAAATTGAGCAAACACGTCCAAATCATCAATATTGATGTCACCATGAACGTTTATACTGTCGAGTGGATGAATGAAATCATCAAAAATAAAACGACGCGGTGCATCGGGCAGCGCATGACGGTGTTTTTCCCAACGCAGCGATAAAAGGGGTGTGCCCAGTTCGTCTTCGGGGCGCTGGCCATTGAGATGGGTGTTGAGCAAAGGCAAATAACGCCGGTTAAAGCCTGCAAACAAGGGGGTTTGCTGTTGTTCTGCCAAGTTGAATAAGGCTTCAACCTCCGCGCCTGATGGGGCGACAGGTTTATCGACAAACACCGGCACACCTGCTTGCAAGCAGGTACGAATCAAGGCCGCATGCGAGTCGGTGGCGCTGTGGATCATCACTCCATCCACCCCTAATGCTAAGCATTGTTGGATATCACTTGCGGTCTCACTCACTCGGTATTGCGTGGCGAGCGTCGCCAGCTTAGCGTCATCACGGCTGCACAATACCCATTCGAGCCCTGGCCAATTGACCATCAATGGCATGTAGGCTTTTTGCGCAATGTCCCCTAACCCGATCGATGCGATTTTCATGCCTTCTCCTTACATCGTGCGCTCCCGCGGGCTAAGTCCGCGCTGGAAGTCGCCAGCAGAAATCAGTACTCTAGCCGCATTCTACACAGTGTAAATCGTTATGAATATTTTAATCTCTTGGTTTTCTCAGGCGGGTGCGTGGTTAACGCCATGGCTCAGTGATATTGCAGTGGCCATTGTGGCGTCACTGTTGGTGGTATTTGGCAATGATATTAATCGGACGCTACGCCGTTTATTGACCGGCCATCATTTTATCGTTCGCACTCTGGTATTTGTGGCGATCAATGCCTTTGGTTACGGCGCTTTTATCATTACCGTCTCTCCGTGGCTGGCGCGACAAATGCGCGGATGGCCAGATCATTGGCTCTTTGCCGGTTTGGTCGCCACCTTTGTTTTTATTGGAATGTGGGCGCAACGCCAGCGACAGATCTAGTCTTCGTCCATAACACTCATTCACACCCCAGCGCGCACTTAGGCGGGTGCGAGAGCCCACATTCATGCTCGTGGTTGACGAATAGTCACCCAGTTGATCCAATCAAGCAATCCGCCCGCAGCCTGTGAGCGTATTGGAGGGAAAAAGGAGATAGGTATGCAACGCGGATTAATGTGGTTTCGTCACGACCTTCGAATACATGATAACCCTGCACTCGCCAATTTAGCCTCGAGCTGCGATCAGCTGACCTGCGTGTTTGTGATTGACCCGAGCTGGTATCGTGCGGATCACTTTCAAAGTAAGCACCTCGGTGCCCCACGGGAAGCGTTTTTGTGGCAAAGCCTAACCGAACTGCATCGCGCCCTGGATGCGATGGGGCAAAAATTGATTATTCGCACCGGCAAGCCGCTAGAGGTGGTGGCAAATCTGTGTATGGATCATGAGTTTGACCTTATTGGCGTCACCGACCACCCAGGGACACGTGAGCGTCACCAGATTGATACGCTGGTTGAGCGCTTTCCGCAGCGGGTGGTTGTCTCGGATGCTCACACCTTGTTTACCCAGCATCAGCTGCCGTTTGACTTACCTGAGATCCCGACGACCTTTACTCAATTCCGTAAAGCGGTGGAAAAGCGCGGGATCAAACCACGCTTGCCGTTACCAGTACCTGAGTCATTGCCAGCCCCCATCACAGCGATTAAGTCCGACCCAGCGCCCCTATCTGATCGTCGAATAGCCCCTTATCAAGGCGGTGAAATCGCCGGACGTGCGCAACTGAATCATTACTTATGGGATACCCATCGTATTCAGCGCTATAAAGAAACGCGCAACGGCCTTGATGGTTGGGATTTCTCGTCACGCTTATCGGCTTGGCTCGCTAACGGCAGTTTGTCCGTGCGCTGGGTCGCCGCAGAGCTCGATCGATATGAGCGCAATGTTGAAAAAAACGAGTCAACCTATTGGCTATACTTTGAGCTGTTGTGGCGCGAATATTTCCAATGGATGCTGTATCACTATGGCGCCCGCTTTTTTGCGTTCAAAGGCATTGCCAACAAACGGCCACTCACCACTTTTTATGCCGAAGCCTTTATGGCATGGCGTGAAGGCACGACGTCCTTTCCTATTGTCAATGCGGCGATGCGCCAGCTTAAACAAACCGGATGGCTCTCGAATCGCAGTCGTCAATTGGTGGCCAGCTGCTTAGTCCATGAGTTAGGTGTTGATTGGCGCTATGGCGCAGCATACTTTGAGCAGCAACTGATTGATTTTGATGTAGCGGCTAATTATGGCAATTGGCAATACTTAGCAGGCGTTGGTGCCGATCCGCGCGGCAGCCGCCGGTTTAACCTCGACAAACAAGCCGCGCAATATGACCCCGATGGGACGTTTGTTAATACTTGGGTGGGAACACACGAATCATCCGAACTAAAGTGACCTTATCAAACCATCACTTTAGCCCTCGGCGGCTGGCACAGCCGTCGGCTCATATTGAGCGACTAACTGAATCACACGCTCACTGACCCGCCTTGAAAACAGTAATGCAATGTGGGTCACCGAGTACAGATCGTGACTGGTCATGCCCTCGATTTTGGTTTCTTCGACCAGCACAGTGCCATCGCAGACTTGGTTTTTTAACAACAGCGCCGCAGGTCCCCAGGGGCAATCGCCGGCAAGGCTATGTAACGGCGGAAGATTCTTCCAAGGCCTGACCTTGTCAGGGATAAGCATGTCTTCGCTACGTTGAAACAACCAGCCGCCCCACCCCAGATCGCCAAAAATACTTGCTAACTTAGCGCCTTGATGCGGCGTGCCCAAAGTGATCACCGCGCGAACATCGAGAGGCGGTCTATCACACCGCTTTGTGCTCTGTTCCAAGTAACGGCGAATAATGAGTCCGCCCATCGAATGGCCAATCAAGATCGCTGGCTGGTCACCAACAAAGGCATCGATTTTGGCGGTGATACCCTCTAGGTCCGGATTGAGCGTATTATACGAAACATTCAGTACCTGGTGTCCATGTTTTTCTAAGCGCTCGCACAGCGGAATCAAAAAAACACCGTGCATGTATAATCCATGAAGAGTGACTATTTTCATCCCGCCTCCCATTAGCCGCTGCGTTCAGCATACCAATATATGTCCCTTTCTGCCCATAGGTGGTTGATACAACCGAGGGCTTGTATCACAACAACGAGGACGCGTTAACAAAAAAACGCCCCACAAAAAGTGAGGCGTTGATGATGTAAGGAGTACGCGCATAGCGGCTTATGCGTAGCGCCTAATTAGAAAATCAGGTGAGCAACCCCTGCGATAACAGGCAGAGTGACTAGCGTACGTAAAATAAAGATCACGAACAGCTCCCACAGCTTGACTGGGATTTTGCTTCCCAGTAGTAAGGCACCCACTTCCGAGATATAAATCAGCTGGGTCACCGATACCGTAGCAATCACAAAACGGGTCATTTCACTGTCGATTTCTGCGGCTAAAATGGCAGGAATAAACATGTCTGCAAAACCAATCACCATGGTCTCAGAGGCTTTCACCGCATCAGGGATATGCAATAGTTCAAGCAATGGCACAAATGGCGCCCCTAGGATGCTAAACACATCGGTGTACTCAGCGACCATCAACGCCGCCGTACCAATTGCCATCACAACTGGCAACACACCTAACACCATATCGACGGCGTTTTGTACGCCTTCTTTTAGCACACTGCTTACCGAGCGAATTTTCTCGGCACGTGTCAGAGCACAGTGCAGTCCATAGCTCAGCGTATTGTGGCCAGCCGGTAGGACTTCATCATTGGTTTCACGCTCAGAGTTATCGATAAGCGCATCTTTTTTCCAGCTCAGAGGAGGAAGACGAGGAACGATGATCGCCGCCGCAATCCCAGCTAAACAGACGGTGAGATAGAACCAAGCAAACATGTGCATCAAGTCGACTTGCGCTATCACCACCAAACTAAAGCTGATTGAAACCGCAGAGAACGTCGTGCCAACCACTGCCGCTTCACGCTGGGTATAAAAACCTTGCTCATATTGTTTACTGGTCATCAAGATACCGACGCTGCCATCGCCCAACCAAGAGGCGGCACAGTCGACCGCAGAGCGCCCCGGCAGACCGAATAACGGACGCATTACCTTGGTGAAAATAGCACCAAGCAGCTCGAGCAAGCCGAAACTTGTCAGTAGCGGCAGTAATAGACCAGCGAAAATAAACACGGATAACAAGGTAGGCAATAGCTCATTGAGCACAAAGGCCCCCGTTGTTTCACCCATGATGACTGGCGAGCCAAAACCATAAAACGCCATTACGATGAAGGCGGCACCGAAAACACGGGTGACAAGCCACACCGGAGAGACATTAAACAAACCATTAAGAAAGCCATTTCGCATGATAACGGCAGGCTTGGTCAGCGTAACCAACACTGAAACGACGGCACTCAACACCACTAAGGCAGTGACGACCGCTGTTGCACTGTTACCTAGTAAGTCCAAGACACTGCTCGCCATTACCGCAATCGGGATGGTGACGCTGTCACCGAAACTGACTGGCGTCATAAAAAGGAACAACCCCAATAATGATGGGATTGCGAACATCAGAATATTTCTCATCGAAGGTGACTTCGTAGAGAGAGTGTCAGTTTTTTGCATACGTCTGAATCCTGAATTTTTATTTATCTCACCGCGAGCATCAACGCCTTTGCTGATTAATTATTCACTCACTGTGACTAACTGGCATGCAGATTATCGAATCATACACAGGATGTAAATAACTATTTAGTCATAAATACTGAATAAATACACCCTAAAAGCAGATTACACATGCCTACTGGTGGTTTTATAGTTCAACAAACCATCTTTTGTGAAAAGTTTGTTACACCGTTTTATTGACCAAGATCAGATTCTGTTACTCACTTGTAGGGAATGAGGCGGGTTAGCTCACAGAATACGCTTAATGTTCAAGCGTCCAACGCCAGCATCGTTGCCAAACGCTAGTTAACCAATTTTAAAGTCAATGCGCGCATATTCTTTGATCAACCAATCGCCAAAGTCATTGAGGAGGGTCATGACAGCACGTTTTTTTACCGGTTTGCGCTCTAGCAGGATAAAAAGTCGCTCAATCGCCATTTTTTTATCCGGGTAGTGTTTAATAAAAGCATCCGCACACTCGTTGAGTGATTCACTCCACTGCGCTTCTTTATGAAGTACCAAACCAAATGCACCGCGTATCAGGGTGTCTGCAATCGCTTGTGCGGTATTTAGCTGAGTGTTCCATGTGGTAGCGGCGGTGATTTTTTGTTTGGCACGCGCGAGTTTGTCAGAGATATCTGGATTCATCGCTTTCGCCACTTCCCAGCTGGCTTCAAACAAACCAAAACTGACCGATAAGTCTTGGCCATAGAGGCAAATGGCTCTGTGTTTAAAAAAGAATCCCCAGTGAAAGACTTGTGAGAGATCTCTAACATGTGACACGGTCACGATATCGATATGGCAATCACTGATCACCTTGCTATGACTGGTTTTTAATCGCCATAGCAAGGTGTTTAATGCGTTCGATTGATCAAGCGTCAGGGCGTGTTGGCACACCACAGTCAGCGATAGCACGCTGTCTTTCACCACGGCTCGCCGCCAAACAATATCTCCACTCACGTAGACGCTGTGAAGCCGCTTGCCGAGCAAGCCACGTAGTTGCTTCACCGCTTTAATCATCACGGGGATAAATTCAGATTGAAACGGGGCACGCCGGTCGGGCTCCGGTAAATAAGCGTTTCTGGATTGCAACTGAGTCACGACTTTCACACAGGTTTGAGTACGCGCGCTATTGTTGGTCATCTGCATAAACAAATCAACGCTCTAACTGTGGGTCTGCTTTTATTTTAGCCAGAGGTTGTCTATTTGACCATGAGAGCCGTCGGTTGAGAGGACAAACACGGATACGCTTTAGATACCTCTTTGTGCAGGTCAACCGATACGGCGCGGCTGAGATACCCCTTACAGCATGGTATAATGCGCATACATACAGACAACGAGAGCTTACCATGACGCAAGAGAATCAACTCAGCTTGGAGACCGTGCTAGAGATCGCGTTCGAGATTTTTGCCGAAACGGCCCCAGACAACTTGGAGTTCGACGATTTAATGCTCTATGAGTCACGCTTTGAAGAAGAAGGGGGCGCTGTGGTGGTTGAAGTAAACAATGATTGGCCAGAGCATGTGGGAGCGGATGTTGACTTATCTCAGTGTGCCGAGGTGCAAATGGGTATAGCTGGCGCTGAGGTGCTAGATGAAGTCTTTGTTCGTATGCTCATCAGCCGAGATCCGGATAATAAATTCTGTCATTTATTGTGGAAGCGCAGCCCAACACAGATCCACTAGCCCTGCCCCACAGAATAACGGCAGCGATAGGTGCTGCCGTTGTGGATGCGAACTGGCGCTGACTTCATAGGATAATACCGGTTGAATGATTACAGTACGGTCACTGAGTCCGCGTCATCATGGGCGTGAGCGCGATAACTGATGACCAGTCCCAAGCTTGCCAGCGTCGCCAATGTCAGCATGATGACCCCTAATGATAATTGGCTAGCCACACCGAAACTACTGGCGACGAGTGTTACCAGCCCTGCCAATAGATTTTGCGCGCCGCCAAGAATTGCCCCTGCCGTGCCAGCATGGTAAGGAAAAGGACTAATCGCTCCTGTACTGGCTGCCGGAAAGAGAATACCTGCACCAGCAAAATAGACACAGCCGCCACCCACTAACGCATAGAGTGAAACATCACCGAGCATACCGGGTAATCCTATGATGCCTGCCCCCAACAACGCTAAGACACTGCCCAATGTCAGGGTGGGATAATACCCCATACTTTCGGAAAGCCGGCTCGACAACCCTGACCCGACTAAGTATGCCGGCAGAGGGACAACAAACAGCAAACTGATCACACTCGGAGACAACGCTAACGCATCTGACATGATCACACCTGCCGCCGCCTCGAATAAAGATACACCGGAAAAAACGGTAATTAAGCACAGCAAATACCCTTTAAATTGATGTGATCGCATAACATGACGATAGCGCGCACCAAAATGACCAGGTTGGCGTAAATCGGCAGGCAAAGTCTCGCTAAACCGCCAAGCCATGACTGTATAAACCAAGACACCGAGTAACAATAAAAAGAAGTAGCTGGCACGCCAATGTAGGGCCTCGGTTAACCATCCTCCTAGAAGCGGAGCCACTAAGGGAGAAAAGATCAGTCCCATACTAACTAGGCTATTGGCGCGGTGCAGTTTGGCCCCGGAAAAACAATCTCGGGTTAAGGTGCGCGCCATGGCGCCGCCGCAGCCAATGCCCGCGCCTTGAACCATACTGCCCAGTAAAAATACGGCAAAGGAGGTGGCCAACAAGGTGATAGCCGTCCCGACTAAAAACAATGCCAACCCAAACAAAATAACCGGCTTACGACCGATGCGATCGGAGACAGGGCCATAAACAAACTGCGATAAACCATAAGGAATAAGATAACAAGCCATCACCGCTTGTAACCAAGCGGGTGATACAGCGAAGTCGTCTGCCATTGCACCGATGGATGGTACATACATGGTTTGGGTCATTTGCCCAACCGCCGCTAATAGAACGATCAATAGCAATAGCTTGCCCATAGGCATTGCCGAGGACATACCAGCACTCCTAAAAATAATTATGCGAAAATAAGTAAGAAATAGGTATCGAGGTTGAGGGTAAAGGCCTAGCCCACCTAGCCACCTAATGATAGACAGGCGAATGATAGGCTTTAAGAGAGAGTGTGGCAATCAGAGTTGAGAATAACGATCCCGATTCTTTATTATATTAAAGATTAGTTTATCTAATCCTAAAGCCAGCGTCGGACACGAGCTACATAAGCGTCAAAATCATCTGGCCATTGGCGTGATAAACGGGCTTCTTCAGCAGGAATAAATGTGGCGGATAGGTAGGCCATAAAAGCGGGAATCATCCCCCAGCACCATAGCGCATTAAAATAAAGCCCAGCTGCGGCGATAATGAGTACCAACGCCAGATACATAGGGTTGCGGGTATAGCGATAGATCCCAGTCGTCACCAGCGCTGAGGGCATTTTCAGCGGATCAAGCGTGGTGTGATGGCGATGAAACGCCCATTTAGCGGCGGCTAATAACCCCACGGCTAACCCCAGAGGCAAGGCAGCCCACATCGGGGCACCCAGTACCAGCGAAAAAGGAAAGAAATGGCTCAGTGATAAACCAATTGCAATCGCAATGAGCATCGCCACGGGAGGCAATGGGGGAAAGAGATAATGCCATGTTTGCACACGCATGACTCGTCCTTGAGCAATGACTGATATAATGGCAATAATGTAGCGAATATAGACAGTGATTGTCACTGCCTGGCTGGCAAATTAGCCAATTTTTAGCGACGAATGTTTAATCTTGCTCAATATTGAGACGGTGCTTACCATGCTCAATCTTTGCCTTAAGATAGTTGCGGTTGCCGTCTTTAAGGTGGGCTTTGGTGCCAATCACTTCTTTGAGGGTAACCCCTGCCGCTTGCAGCTCTTCAATCTTTTTGGGGTTATTGGTGATCAAGCGAATACAGTGAGCGTCTAACGCTTTTAGCATCTGCGCCGCTTCGGCAAAATCACGCAAATCATCCGCAAACCCCAAATGGTTGTTCGCTTCATACGTCGTCATCCCTTCGCTTTGTAACTTGTAGGCATCCAGCTTGTTATACAGCCCTATCCCCCGCCCTTCTTGGCGCAAATAAAGAATAATACCGCCATCTTCACCCATCTTTTGGATGGTCTCTTCAAGCTGCTCGCCACAATCGCATCGAGAGGAATGGAAAACATCACCGGTTAAACACTCGGAATGCATGCGAACCAAAGGCGGATCGGCTTTCTTATCGGCTTGTTGGAAAATTAGCGCGACGTGCTCTTGCTCAGACTCTAAACCATGGAAGGAAAGGATCTCTGCTGGGATCTGGCTTCCCACCCCGACTTTCAACGGCACTCGGGCCCTAACTTTAACCATTCTGCGTCTATCTCTTACTGCTGATACCCGATTGAGGGCGATAACATTACTACACCCACATCAGTATGCCAATTCAAAAATGTTATATTATAACATTTATCGGGAGGATGCGATAAAATCGTATTGGGAGGTATCTGTCACCTTGTCTCTATCCTCATCATTGCAAACGCCGTACCACCGCAGCCGGATTGCCAGCCACAATAGAAAAAGGTTCGATATCCGTATCAACCACTGATCCGGCTTCAATCACTACCCCTTCACCGATTGCCGTGCCTGCTTTTATCACGGTATTTCCCTCGATGATAACGTTATTACCGATGATGACATCCTGAGAAGACTCACATTCACCGCGGGCAATGTCTAGCGGTAATACGCGATGACGCGTGGTATAGATCCCAACGTTGGGGCCAATACTCACGTTATCGCCAATACTGACATGCGCCCCGTCTAAAATGGTGCAATTTGGACCGACGCTAACATTGTTGCCAAGATGAATATTCATCCCATAATGGCAAAAGAAAGGCGCGTCGATTTCAACGTTATCGCCAATACGGGCGAATAGCTTGGTGGTTACCACCGCTAAACTGGCCGCATCTTCAGGATCGAGCCGGTTAAACTGTTGGCAAAGTCGGCGCGCGGCATATCGAAACAAAGTCAGCTCTTCATCCGCAGGACAATAAGGCAAGCCGCGTTGCATTTTTTCAAATTCTGTCATCGGCTCTACCCTTGATGCGGCATTCTTACTGACGTTGGCTCAAAGCTAGGGTTATCTACAGTCGACATAGAAACCAGCGAGTCACCGTATTCACGTAAGAATTGGTTCCCCAGCGAGACCCCTAGCTGATAGTCGGCTTCCAATGCCTCCGGCTTACTCAGTAAGGCACTACTTTGCAACGGAGCGCTCGGCGCAATTTGCACTATCTGAGCACGCGCAGGCGGTGACGCCAAAAATTGCAGTTCACTTTGATAGCTTTGATAATGCGTCGTCAGCATCTTGAGCATTTCAGTGTTTAGCGGCTTGCCGGATAAAGACTGGAGCCGATAAATCGTGTCGCCACCAAAAAGCCAACGACCACCATTTTGCATCGCTTTCTCTTTCATACTGTCGCGCACACGATTAACCAATTGCTCGCGGCTGGACTTATAGCGATCTGACAGTTCACCGATTTGCTTACTGAGCTCTTTCTGGAAGGTTTCAAAGCGTGCAAGTCGATATTTGGACTCAAAGTTTGATAAATAGTCGGAGAGCTTAAATTGCGGCCTCTTCGCCTCAAAGCGTTCGCGTAGTGTTTCAAGAAAGCGCCGGTTCTCATCATCACGTTTATCTTGTTCAACCACTGGCTCAGTGCGAACCACGACGATAATATCCGCCCCGCGCGCAAACGCTTCTTTTGCCGGGATCGCCGCTGTTACCCCACCGTCCACATAACGGTGCTCACCGATGTTCACCGGATGCGGATAAAGTAGCGGAATCGCACAGGTCGCTTTCAGGGCATCTGGCCAGGTGTCTTCTGTCAGTGAGAAGAAGGCTGGTTGCAGCGTATCTATGTCAGTCGCGCATGCATAAGCATAACGGTTTTGCAGATGGTGCCGCGCCGCTTCCATATCCAGAGCCGTTTCTTTACCAGGTAACGCCGTGTCTAACGCCCAATCCAAGTCCATGTAATGCTGCCGGCGAACATACTTCATTAAATGGAAGAAGCGCTCCTGCGTGGTGAGTTGGGTAATAAAGCGGTAACCATATTGGTACTGTTGGCAGACATAGGCACTCATATTGAGCGCCCCCGCCGATGTACCAAAATAAAGCTCAAAGGGGTCAAATCGGTGGGTTAAAAACGCATCCAGCACACCTGCTGTAAAAATACCTCGTTGTCCGCCCCCTTGAAGCACAAGGGCTATGCGCTGCGGCCGCGCGTGAGTCCCGCTCTGTGCGCCAGCGGTCAGCGCGTTGTCGGTCAACACCGTGGGCTGCACGGCTTGATTGGTTTCTACCACGTTCGCCCCTTACCATCACATTTAGCGTTATGCTTATGTTTTATTGACTATTTTTAATTAGCTAAGTCTCACAGTTTAACGCGTCGTGTGACACTGTGCTAGCGCTACCGTGCCGTGGCATCGTCATCAAACCGGAAGCCACCGAACCAAGTGTTGTCTATGCCATTACCGCCACGGCGGCAAACGTAAAAATAAGGCCGAGTGCGCAGGCAGTCGTGACCAGTGCATAAGTGAGTGTCGTATTCATGATGTCCTCCTAGGTGATAACGCTGCTATAACAAGTATAAACCACATTTAGTGTGCGTCTTTGTTGTCTAAAATTCTGCTAATGAGATCATGTTTTCTGGCGCTGTGGCACGCGCTCAACACGTCTTGGCGTTGTTTTTTTCATCAATTGACGAGCGAACAAAAATAACCATTAATCACCACTTATTGATAATTATGATAGTTTTTATCACTACATAGGGTTAACAAAACATGATTTATATCTACCTCACTCTACCAATAGCAGGTTAACCCCCATTTTTTTGCTAACTTGTTGGTTTTAAGGCTATTGATTTAGCCTTACGCTGTGCTTAATGTGCAATGACTGCCCGCTTTAGATAAAAAATTCAACATTCGGGCAACAGGAAGTTAAAAATCAATATTGCGGGAATGTGCTATTTCTTTCATATCGGCCAAAAAACGCAGCCTCACAACACTGCTTATTTGGATGGGCGTAAAGAAAGGCGATTCGCAAAGGAGTAAGTAGATATGAAAAGAGAACAATGGGGCTCACGCGCTGGGTTTATCCTGGCTGCCGTGGGGTCAGCAGTCGGCCTAGGGAATATTTGGCGCTTCCCTTACATGGCCTATGAGAACGGTGGCGGTGCCTTTTTTATTCCATACCTTTTCGCCATGCTCACCGCGGGTATTCCATTTATGATTATGGAATTTGGGCTAGGGAAAAAACTGCGCGGCTCATCGCCCGTGGTGTTTTCTAAGCTCAATACCAAATTTGAATGGCTGGGGTGGTTTCAAGTTTTAATCGCGGCAACCATCGGGATTTACTACGTCGCCGTTATTGGCTGGGCCATTTCATACTTTGGCTTTTCGTTTGGCCAAGATTGGGGCACAGACACCAACGCCTTCTTCTTCTCCGATTACCTAAAATTGGGGGAAAACTCTCCCACCAGCTTGGGTGATTGGCAGTGGCACATCGCGATTCCAATGATCATTGCTTGGGCCATCACCTATGCAGCCGTTTTCCGTGGCGTAAAAGGCGGCATCGAAAAAGCCAGCAAAATCATGATGCCTTTGCTGTTTATCATGGTGTTGTTACTCATTGGCCGTGTGGTGATGTTGCCAGGGGCACTGGATGGTTTGAACTATCTGTTCTCGCCTGACTTTAGCAAATTGGCCGATGCCAGTGTGTGGTCCGCCGCTTATGGGCAGATCTTCTTCACGCTGTCGGTGGGCTTCGCCATCATGCTTGCTTATTCTAGCTACTTGCCAGAAAAGTCCGACGTCAACAACAATGCTTTGATGACGGTATTGATCAACTGTGGCTTCTCAATTGTTGCCGGCGTGCTGATCTTCTCGATTCTTGGCTATATGGCGGCGGAACAAAGCAAAGGGATCACCGATGTCGTCAGCGGGGGCGTTGGCCTAGCGTTTGTCACGCTACCTGCTGCGATTAATTTGCTCCCTATCCCTTATATTCTTGGTCCATTGTTCTTCCTCGCATTGGTTGTTGCTGGCTTGAGTTCGCACATTTCCATCATTGAAGCCGTGACGTCGTCAATTATGGATAAGCTCAATGTGACTCGTCAAAAAGCGGCGACAGCCGTATGTGGGGTGGGCTTTGTCGTATCAATGGCGTTCGCTACCAACGGCGGTCTATTGCTGCTTGACTTGGTTGATTACTTTGTTAACAACGTTGCACTGCTCACAAGCTGTTTGCTTGAGCTGTTGCTGGTCGGCTGGCTAGTTAAACTGTCAGACATCCGTCAGTATGTTAACCGTGTCTCTGAATTCAGCGTGGGTCAGTGGATGGAAATTTGTATCCGCTTTATCAGCCCCATTATGCTGGCGGTGATCTTGGTGAAAAACCTGATTGACACCTTCAACGAAGGCTACGGCGGTTACGCACAATTCGAATTACTGACCCTGGGTTGGGGCTTGGTCGCTGCCATGCTGGTGGTTGGTATTATCGTTAATAGCACCACGACCCCTGCTCGCGATATGGAGACAGACGCATGACAACAGGCGCAATCATCATGATGCTTATCGGCTTTGCCGTCACTTGGGGTGGCGCGGCCTTGTGTATTCGCAAAGCGATGCACAGCAATAGCGAATAGCTCGTCACGGTTCATAACACACTGTGATGTCAACCAAAGCCCTCTTATATAGAGGGCTTTGTCTTTTTCACGATCTCGCGTCGTCAAGCAATGAACTATCTGCCTTTTTATACCTTTCCCCCTCCTGGGTGTCTGCTCTGACATCATCACCAAAACGGTTATCAACAAGTCGCTGATTAATTACACAAAGAGCGGCTTTGTTTGTAGCATCTCAACGATAAAGCACCGATAATGGAGGAACTGACTTTAGCAACGAGGACAATGGCGATATGGCTTCAGCCAAACGCATCTTAGTGGTCGACGACGATGTCGAAATCCGTGAGCTTCTCCAAGCTTATCTCACCAAAGCCGGTTACGAAGTGATGACCGCGCAAAACGGTCATGAGATGCAAACTAAGCTGGCTGTCCAATACCCGGATTTAATTTTACTCGACGTGATGCTCCCAGGGGATGATGGCTTTACGCTATGCAAAAGTATTCGTAAAGATTCGAGTGTGCCTATCATCATGCTCACCGCTGTATCAGACGAAACGGATCAAATTGTTGGGCTAGAGCTAGGCGCCGATGATTATATCGCCAAGCCCTTTAGTCCACGCCAATTGATCGCCCGTATTCGTGCATTATTACGTCGCACCCAGCAATTGCAGGAGACCACGCTGTCCCGACCCAAAGCGATTCGGTTTGGCCAGTGGCGTCTAGAGCCTGCCACCCAGCAATTGCACCAGGTTGTTACTGGCATGGAGATAGAGTTGTCGGCGTCTGATTATGCCCTGCTGATGCTGTTTATCGATCACCCACACCAGTTGCTCGATCGTAATGCGATTAGCCAAGCGACGCGCGGCCGCGATGCTCAGGCACAAGAACGTGGCATCGATGTACAAGTCAGCCGCTTACGCCAGCGCTTACGTGACACAGGCAAAGCGAACTTGATTAAAACTGTGCGTGGTGCGGGTTATATGTTTGTCGCTGAGATCCAATATGAATCATGAATGGCTAGAAAAGCTGATCCCTCGCTCTTTGCTATCACGCACCTTGCTGCTGACCTTGTTATCCGTGGTATTGGCGCAGGGTATTGCCACCTCAATTTGGTATACCCAATCAAAACGAACCCAGCTTGCGGGGCTAGAGGCGGCGTCGGCGAGTTTAGCTAACATGTTTGCCTCAACCACCACCTTCTTTCAATCGTTGCCCGTTGCTTATCGGCATGTGGCGCTTAATCAATTACGTAACATGGGCGGGACACGGTTTTTTGTCTCCTTTAACAAAGAAAAAATCCAAATCACGCCTATTGAAGAGACACAGGCGAAAAAGGTCGCCACCCGTACCGTATCGGGCATTCTCCACGAGCAGCTCCCGTCATTGAATACCATTGATGTTGACTTTTCGCGCCCTGAAACCTTACGCGTGCTCAACAACGACATTTTATTGCAAGACTTGCCCAAATCTTGGGCACATCACACGTTAAGTTTAGAGCCATTAAATCCCCCCATTTTGGTGGTACAAATGGAGCTGAAAAAAGATGAGTGGATCTATATCGCTGCATTGTTACCCGCGCCCTATGTCACGCTCGATGATACCTTGATTACCGCCGATCAAGTGGTCTTTATCGTGGTGATCACTGCGCTATTACTGTTCTTTACTTACACCTTGATTCGCCAGCAAGCACGCCCCTTAAAACGTCTGGCCAAAGCAGCGAACTTGTTTAGCACCGACATTGAGCAACCTCCCCTGAAGGAGGAAGGCGCGGCAGAAATCGCCATTGTGACAAGGGCGTTTAACCGTATGCAGCGTCGCCTACAACGTCACCTACGTGAGCGCGAAACCTTATTCCGCTCCATGTCGCATGATTTAAAAACGCCTATCACCCGCTTACGTTTACGGGCCGAATTAATTGATGACGACCTGCAAGCCGCGAAGCTCAATAAAGATTTAGATGATCTTGAAATCATGGTTAAAGGTGCCGTACAAACGGTCAGAGACACCGATATCCATGAGAACATGGCGGCTATTGATGTCATTGATTTCCTAGCGATGATTGTCGAACCACACAACCAAAACCGTATTCGAGTCAGTATTGAAAGCGACGCAGTACCTCCGTTTACGTGTAAGCCACTCGCCTTCAAACGCTGCTTATCCAATTTAATTGATAATGGTGTGAAATACGGCGATAAAGTGACGATTTATGTGATGGACGCAAAACACACGTTAGATATTACCCTGATTGACGAGGGGCCAGGTATTCCTGAGCAAGAGCTCGACTCGGTGTTTGACCCTTATGTACGCTTACATGATGATAACGACGGTTCGGGGCTCGGTTTAGGGATTGCGCGCGATATCATCCACGCGCATGGCGGGGATATGGTGCTCAGTAACCGCAGTGAAGGCGGCCTGCAAGTTGATATCAGTTTTCCTCGGGTAGAAGAATAATGGCACGTTTAACACGCTTAAATAGATACCTCTCTCAATGGATCATCGGTGGCATGCTCGCCACCTATAGCCTTGCAGTGTCCGCAAGTGATGTTGAAGTTTTACACTGGTGGACATCGGCAGGTGAAGCCAAAGCCGCCTCTGTCTTGCGAGAAGGCATTGAGCAACAAGGCCATCAATGGCAAGACTTCGCGGTCGGTGGCCGCGCAGGGATAAGCGCGATGAACACCTTGAGGATCCGTGCCATCAGTGGTAACCCGCCCCTTGCGGCACAAATCAAAGGGCCGGAGATCACCGAATGGGCCCGTTTAGGCTTTTTACGCAACCTCAATGAGATTGCTGAAGCGGAAAAGTGGGAAGATAAAATCCCTGCCCCACTACGTGATGTCATGCAGTACCAAGGTAACTATGTGGCAGCGCCCATCAATATTCACCGCGTAAATTGGCTGTGGGTCAACTTACGCGCCTTTAAAGCAGCCAATGCCGACATCCCTACCGACTTTGATAGCTTTTTTGCTGCCGCCGATAAATTGCAGCAAGCAGGCTATATCCCACTCGCGTTGGGAGGGGAGCCATGGCAAGTCGCGACGCTTTTCGACAGTCTGGCGCTATCAGTACTGGGGCCACAAGATTACCAACGTGCCTTTTTAGACTTTGATCGCCAAGCACTCCTTAGTGACGATGTGGTCAAAGCCTTTACCCTGCTGGCGAAGATGCGCCAATATGTGGATGACTCGGGTCAAGGACGCAACTGGAGCGATACCACTCGTCTACTCATTGATAACCAGGCAGGGATGCAAGTAATGGGTGATTGGGCCAAAGGGGAGTTTTTTGCCGCCAACCAGCAAGAAGGCAAAGCCTTTACCTGTGTCGCCTTCCCTGGGACGAAAAAAGCCTTTAGTTACAATGTCGACAGCTTTGTATTTTTCAAGCCCAATAGCCAAAGTGAGCGACAAAGCCAAACAGACATGGCCTCGTACCTCCTCACACCACAGTTCCAGCGTGACTTTAACCGTTACAAAGGCTCGTTACCTATCCGATTTGATGTGCCCCTCCCCAAGGGAGACCGGTGCGCACAACAATCACGTGATGCGTTTACTTACGCGCAAGAGAATGGCACCTTAAGCCCCAGCATGTCACACGGCCTTTCCACCACACGTTATGTACAAAGCGCGGTGTTCGACGTGATTAATGAGTTCTTCTACAACCCTGAGCAAACGCCGCGTGAAGCCACCGAGGCACTGTATCGCGCTATATTATCCGCGCAAGCTTGACGGTCGTCATGCAGGCTTTTTCATCACACAAACTTAGCCAACCCTTCTCAGTTGGCAGTTGGCGCTTGCGTGGGGCCGAGATCGCGCGAGTCACAAGGAATAAAAGCAATATCTGCCGGCAGCGTCGAGTAGTTGCTCAATACATCGTTGGTGAACACATAATCAAACTGACTTAACGTTGTCACTTTCACCGGCGCACTGCGCTGCCACTTTGAACCGTCTGCCACCAACCACCTTGCACTCGCGGCACTAAGCATGGTGTCACTGACATCCGCTTCGTCGGGGGAAAACTCACACACCCATCCCTCTTCATTAACCGCCGCACAGCCAATAATGGCGATATCCGGTTGGAAACGCGACAGGAACTGAAGCACCGAGTGTCCAACCATATCTTGGTCATTGGCGCGCAGCTTCCCCCCTGCCAGCCAAATATCGAGGTCGGGATTAGCCCCCAGAATATGCGCGATCTGAACGTTATTGGTGATTACGCGAAGGTCGCGCCTTGTTAATAGCTGCTCAGCAATCGCAGAAACCGTGGTCCCTATCCCGAGCATCACGGTCGCCCCCTCAGGAATGTGCTCGGCCACCGCGCGTGCAATCGCCGTTTTAACGCCACTGTGCCTTTGCAAACGACGTTGGTAATCGCTATTGACATGCGCAGAGGGCATATTAATGCCGCCATGGTGACGCCGAGCTAAGCCAAGCGCACAGAGCTGATTAATATCACGACGAATAGTCTGCGTCGTGACCGAAAACTGCGTGGCCAAATCATCCGTTTCTAGGTGCTCTGTTTTTGCTAATTGCGCTAATATTTCGCGCTGGCGCCAATTTAACTCTGCCTCTTGTGACACATAAGCTCCTTGTTGTATGACATTATCGACCGCTCACCTAACGATTCGGTTGACTCCGTGTCAGTAAGGGTGTGCTAAGTATTTACTTGGGTCGTCGGTGATCATCATGTCTACGCCCCAACCCCACAAGGCTTCGACCTCAACAGGCTTATTAGGGGTATAACACTTAAGCGCTAAACCTGAATCTTTAACGGCTTTGGCTTTCTCTTGGGTGAGGTGGCGATAGTTGCAGTGAATGCTAAACGTGGCTAAGTCTCGGAACTCACGCCAATTATCAGGGATCGTTTCCCATAAAATCGCCCGCGCTAACTCAGGCATTTCATCACGAACAATCGCGAGTGCCTCAAGAGAAAAAGATGAGACTAATACCTTCTCGGTGCTGATAGGGCTTGCCGACAAGCAAGCAAATATCGCGCGGCACAAGGCAGGTATATCGCTATCCGGGTAAGTTTTGATCTCAAGGTTGATATGAAGCGCGTCGCGGTGCGCTTGGGCTAAAACGGCCATGAGCGTGGGTACCCTTTCATAGCCAAACATTGGCGAAAAGTGCCCGCCTGCATCGAGCTGCTGTAAATCGGCCAAGGCGGTGTCTTTTAACGCCCCTACACCATTGGTGCACCGTTGTAAGCTATGGTCATGAAACACCACGGGAACACCGTCTTGGGTCAGTTGCACATCGACCTCGACCCAACTTAACCCCATCTCTCGCACCTTTGCAATAGACGTTAACGTGTTCTCTGGAGCATGAGCAGCGACACCTCGATGCCCACATAATTGCTGTGGCGCGATTTTCATTTGAACAGTCTCATCTCAATCAGTTATTTAGGTATTGTAGGACAGCGCGAGCCGCATTGTCTCGTGTAAATATGACAGAGTGTTTACGAGTAAATCTTTGCGCTTGCAGGATTTTCATGATCAAAACACGCTCTAATTAACAATTTTTTCACATGCCATGCGACCGCGGTCAAAAGTCATACAATTGTCATCTCCCTTTTCGTTTGGGTTCATATTATGTTCATTTTTGTTCATTAAGTTGCCGAATGAACATTACCCCATCCTCAAAAGGAGTGACGCATGAAAACCCAACGCTTAACCGCGCTTTCTTCGGCCCTGTTGCTGGCCTCTTTTTCTGCCAACGCGACAACCGAAATTGAATGGTGGCACGCAATGGGCGGAAACCTTGGCGAAAAAGTGAATGAAATTGCTGAGAAGTTTAATGCCAGTCAGGATGACTATTCCGTCAAACCCGTCTACAAGGGTAACTACACCGAAACCATGACAGGCGCTGTGTCGGCATTCCGCGCCAACAAGCAACCTCATATCGTCCAGGTGTTTGAAGTAGGCACCGCGACAATGATGTCAGCAAAAGGGGCGGTATACCCGGTTTATGAGCTAATGGAAAACGCGAACGTCCCGTTTGACCAATCTGACTACCTCTCTTCTGTGACGGGTTATTATTCAGACGAAGACGGGAATATGCTGTCGATGCCATTTAATAGCTCAACGCCCGTGCTGTATTACAACAAAGATCTGTTTGCTAAAGCTGGCGTTAACCCTCCCAAAACCTGGGAAGAAGTTGAGCAAGTGTCTGAGAAACTGCTTGCCAATGGCGCTCAGTGCGGCTTCACGACTGGCTGGCAGTCTTGGGTACAAATTGAAAACCTCGGTGCTCGCCACAATGCGCCCATTGCCACCAATGACAATGGCTTTGGCAGTGTCGATAACAAGATGCTAATTAACCAGTCTCCGTTTGTGGATCACATTGCCAAAATGGCGGATTGGCAACAGGCTGGCATTTTTGAATATGGAGGCCGCCGCTCTGACAGTGCGCCGCTGTTTTACAGTGGTGAATGTGCCATGTACATGAACTCTTCAGCGTCTTACGCCGGTGTGCGCGAAAGCGTAAAAGATTTCGAGTTTGGCGTTGCCAAGCTGCCTTACTGGGATAAAGCCGTTGAGCAGCCAAGAAATACCATCATCGGCGGGGCCACGCTTTGGGTTCTACAAGGCCACGAGTCAGAAGAGTACAAGGGCGTCGCCCAGTTCTTCTCCTTCTTGTCTCAACCTGAAATCCAAGCGGACTGGCACCAGTTCACCGGTTACTTGCCCATTACCCACGAAGCCTATGAGCTAAGCAAGAAGCAAGGCTTTTATGCTCAAAACCCAGGCACAGACGTCGCGATTAAACAAATGACCGAGGTCGAGCCAACGCCTGCCTCTAAAGGGATCCGCTTAGGTAATTTCGTTCAAATCCGTGATGTGATTAACGAAGAGCTTGAGACCGTATGGTCCGGCGATCAATCGGCTCAAGAAGCGCTGGATGAAGCAGTTGAGCGCGCCAATGGCTTGCTTTCAAAGTTTGCTAAAGCCAATCAATAAGCGGTTTAGTTCCATTCAGTAAAAACCTTGTTGTATGACGGAGCGGTATAGACTGCCGCTCCACTTTTTGAGAAAGCCTATGTCCAATAAACCCACATTTAATCATTGTGCGTTTCCCATTTTATTGCTCGCGCCTCAATTGCTGATCACCTTTATCTTTTTTATCTGGCCAGCGGCGCAGGCTGTATGGCAATCCACCTTGTTGGAAGATCCTTTCGGTCTTAGTACCGAGTTTGTCGGTGGCGAAAACTTCACCGAGTTATTGGGAGACACCAACTATTATCGCTCTTTTTTGACCACCTTATTCTTTAGTTTTTCTGTTGCAGGCATCGCGCTTCTATCGGCGCTTGTGCTCGCGGTGATGGCTGACCGTGTCATTAAAGGGGCGACAGGCTATAAAACACTCTTGGTGTGGCCCTACGCGGTCGCTCCCGCTGTGGCAGGGGTGTTGTGGTTATTCATGTTCAATCCCACTGTCGGTGTATTGGCCCACGCGCTAAAAGCCATTGGTTTAGACTGGAATCCGTTTATCCATTCTGGCGATGCCATGACCATGGTGATCATTGCCGCTACATGGAAGCAGATTAGCTACAATTTTCTGTTCTTCCTCGCCGGGCTGCAATCTATCCCACGTTCATTGGTTGAAGCGGCAGCTATTGACGGCGCTGGCCCAGTAAAACGCTTTTTGACCATCATTTTTCCACTGCTCTCTCCGACTTCTTTTTTCCTGTTGGTTGTGAACTTGGTCTACGCCTTTTTCGAAACCTTTGGGGTGATTCATGCCATGACGCAAGGTGGGCCCGGTCAATCCACCACAACGCTGGTTTATAAAGTGTATGCAGACGGTTTTGTCGGCCTCAATATGGGATCGTCCGCCGCGCAATCCGTCGTGTTGATGATCCTCGTGGGCGCATTAACCGTGATTCAGTTTAAATATGTTGAAAAGAAGGTGGCTTACTAATGGTTGAACGTCGCCCTTGGCTTACTGTGTTCTCGCATTTGGTGTTGATTTTAGGCGTCGCCTCGGTGGCGCTCCCTGTGTGGCTTGCGTTGACCGCCGCCACCCATGACAGCAGCGCCTTTGTAAGTGGTGTCACGCCGTTATGGTTTGGTGACAAAGGATTATCTGTGTTCGAGGAGGTATTAACCGAAGGCACATCACGCGAGTTAAACATTTCCGTAGCCGGCATGCTGTGGAATTCATTTTTAATGGCAATGGGCATCGCCATTGGCAAGCTCGCGATTTCCATTCTTTCAGCCTATGCCGTGGTGTATTTTCGCTTTCCCGGTCGAATGTTGGCATTTTGGGTGATTTTCATGACCCTAATGCTACCGGTGGAGGTGCGCATCATGCCAACATTCCAGGTCATTGCCGACCTGAACATGCTCAACTCGATGTCGGGATTGACCATTCCACTCATCGCCAGCGCTACGGCGACCTTTCTATTCCGTCAGTTTTTTATGACGGTCCCAGGTGAAATGCTTGAAGCCGCGCGAATTGATGGCGCGGGCCCGTTCAAGTTTTTCAAAGACATTCTGCTGCCTCTTTCGCGCACCAATATTGCCGCACTGTTTGTGATCACCTTTATATATGGTTGGAACCAGTACCTTTGGCCGATTTTGATCACCACCGATGATGAGTACTACACCATTGTGATGAGTATTCAGCGCATGCTCTCTGTTGGTGATGGTGAGGTGCAATGGAACCGCGTAATGGCAACAACTCTAATGGCGATGCTACCCCCGGTGATCGTGGTGCTCGGCATGCAAAAACTCTTTGTAAAAGGCTTAGTGGAAACGGAGAAGTAAATGGCAACGGTAACCCTAGAACAGATGGCAAAGACCTACCCTAATGGGTTCAAAGCCATTCACGGCGTCGACTTATCAGTGAAAGATGGCGAAATGATTGTATTGGTGGGCCCCAGTGGTTGTGGCAAATCAACCTTACTGCGCATGATTGCCGGCCTAGAGGCGATTTCCAGCGGACAATTAGTCATTGACGATAAAAAAGTGAATGATCTTGAGCCTGGCGAGCGCGATATTGCCATGGTATTTCAAAACTATGCGCTTTACCCACACATGAGTGTATTCGACAACATGGCCTATGGCCTTAAAAATCGCGGGACACCAAAAGCGACCATTCAACAGCTTGTCACCGAGGTCGCGACCATGCTCGAGCTAGAGCATCTACTCGACAGACGGCCCAATCAATTGTCCGGCGGACAGCGACAACGCGTAGCCATGGGGCGAGCCATTGTGCGTCGTCCCAAGGTGTTTCTCTTCGATGAGCCGTTATCCAACCTTGATGCCAAACTGCGTGTACAAATGCGCCTGGAAATCAAAAGTTTGCAGAGAAAGCTGAATACCACTGCTGTGTATGTCACCCACGATCAAGTTGAAGCAATGACCCTGGCGGATCGCCTCGTGGTATTAAATGGTGGTAACGTTGAACAAATTGGTACGCCTTTAGACGTCTACGATGCCCCGGCTAGCTTGTTTGTGGCCACTTTTATCGGCTCACCAGCGATGAATATCGTTGAAGGTCGTATCGACAATGACGTCCTCTCGATAGGTCAACACGTATTGGCTGAGTGTCAGGGCATTGACACACAATCCGTGTCCGTCGGATTACGTCCCGAGCACTTAAAAGTGGTACCGGCCGATCAGGCCTGTTTCACACTGTCAGTTACCTTAACCGAGTCTTTGGGAGCTGATTTGCTGGTCTATGGCCATATAAGCGATACTGACAGCTTCATCACACTGCGTTTAGAGGGGCACAGTAAGATCGTAGAAGGAGATAACCTACCCTTGGCGATTGCTCCTGAGAACCTCCACGTGTTTGACCATGAGCAGGGAAAACGGCTGGCGCTCACTCTGCGTCAAATGAATCATCGCCATGTGGCAGCTATTTAATTAGTGAGGATCGCAATACCTATGCCGAATCAGTGTTTGCCCATATCGTCAATGCATGACCACGCCATACGCTGGCGTAACGTGCAATGGCTGTTTACCGACGTAGATGACACCTTGACATGGAAAGGTGAGCTCCCTTGGCAAACACTGAAGGCAATGGCCGATCTCCGTGAAGCCGGCATTCACGTTGTCCCTGTTACTGGCGCGTGCGCTGGCTGGGGCGACCATATGATTAACGCCTGGCCTGTCGATACGGTGATAAGCGAAAACGGTGGCGTGATCCTATGGCAAGAAAACGGTCAGCGCTTCACGAAAATCAATCACGCCGCCCATCAACAGCAAGCTGCGCTACTTGACTGGGTAAACCGCTTACTTCAGCGCTATCCAGCTCGCGCACTTGCTGCCGATCAGTCCTATCGTCTCTGTGAAGTGGCGATTGATATTGGCCAGCATACGCCACGCGCATCCGCAGACGAGATTAATGCATTACTCGACGAGCTTCATGGGCAGGGCGTCAATGCAACGGCCAGTTCGATTCATATTAACGCCTGGTTAGGTAACCACAGTAAAAGACACGCGGCGCAAGAATGGTTAGATCGTTACAGTGTCACAGGAAAGCAAGCTCAGCAACGCGCAGCGTTTATTGGCGATTCACCGAACGACAGCGAAATGTTTGCCCACTTTCCTCTGAGCGTCGGCGTCGCGAATATCTCCTCTCACCTTCCAACATTGGCCACCGTACCAACTTGGATCACAGATGCACCGGGAGGGTTTGGTTTTGTCGAATTTACCCACCACTGGCTGTCGGTACTGTCGAACCCACAAGCTATGTCAACGCGCTAACTGAGTGTGGCGTCACAGCTTTTCTGCTACAGGGCTTTTTATATCAATGTGTTATTTAACTTTGTCGCTGGCTCGTTCTACAATATCCGCGTTTTATCATTCACAAAGATGCCCAAACCTCAACGTTTGCGCCCCGCACATGGTTGGTGCGTATAATCATAAAGCGCAAACACGATAACGATTAGGATAATGTTATGAAACGCTATGCCCTTGCACTGGTCGCGGCACTATTGCCGATAATGTCAAACGCTGCGCCTGTCAAAAATGCAGATTGCTATTCGGCCAAGTATCATGATTATGTAGATGCATCGATCAATTGGTACCAAGCGTTGGTCGATATGACGGTGAAAAAAGACGCATCGCTCGATGAGGTTGCACAGTGGTTTTTGCAAGGCCGTAAAAATCACTTTAACCTCAATGCAAAAGCGTTTGATTATTATTTAGAAAATGACAGCGCCAAGCTCAATTTGGAAGCGCCAGTGGAATCTTGGTTAAAACTAGGCCAAGAAGACGTAAAAACACTCGCACAAAGCTCGTTGCCCCCCTCTGCGCTGGCCGAAAAAGTGTTTAACTTCCGCCAAGGTGAAGCCATGGACGGGAACTACGCCCTTCGCAGTGCACTTGCCGATCTGCTAAGTCATCCAAAAGAGATTGATAAGGCACTTAACCAGTACAATGACCAAATGAACAGCATTAACCAACGTCAGTGTCAGTAAACAGGCCGCTGTTTGAGAGCCGGCAACAGCTGGCTCTTTTATCGACTCTCTTTCGCGTGTGCTGTTTCAGCTGTCATCTATCAGTAAAAAAAGCCTGATGCTCTCGCTTTTTTTTGCTATGTTGAGGCCTAATTTCAGTCAGTGATCGTGACCCTACTCCCAATGCGCATGAGAGAGTCACTATTTGGACAGCCAAGCAGATATAAGAAGAACGTCATGGCAACACAAAATAAAGCCGCGGACGCCACACCGGAAACCTTGTACCGGATTTTCACTGTCCCCGAAGCCCCAGATTCAACGCTCAGTCAAATTGAGCAAGCGATCTCTCAGAATCTAAACCGGTTTTTACAAAACCATATTACGGCCACCGAACGGTCGCTCGCTGATATTGAGCGCGATTTTAGCGATCCGGCCATCCCTGAAAACC
This sequence comes from Salinivibrio sp. PR6, assembly GCF_001995955.1. NCBI lineage: Bacteria > Pseudomonadati > Pseudomonadota > Gammaproteobacteria > Vibrionales > Vibrionaceae > Salinivibrio > Salinivibrio sp. PR6. The sequence continues at coordinate 97,075 of NZ_MUFA01000005.1, forward strand.
CCACTTTTGTCTCTGATCACACGCAGTTTCTGCTCGATAAGCTCGTCGCTCAATCGGTACATACCGCTTCACCGCGATTTATCGGCCACATGACCTCTGCACTGCCTTATTTTTTGATGCCGCTCTCTAAAATCATGATTGGCCTCAACCAAAATACGGTCAAAATTGAAACATCTAAGGCATTTACACCGCTTGAGCGGCAAGTGCTTGGCATGTTGCACAACCTGATTTATCAGCAAGACGACGCCTTCTATCAAAGTTGGATGCACAGCGCGAACCATTCATTAGGGGCCTTCTGCTCAGGTGGGACGGTGGCGAATATCACCGCATTGTGGGTCGCGCGAAATAACGTGCTCAAACCTGACGGAGAGTTTCCTGGCATCAACAAGGCTGGCTTGTTTGGCGCGATGCGTCACTATGGCTATCGCGACCTCGCTATCTTGGTGTCAGAACGAGGCCACTATTCATTGGGTAAGGCGGCTGATGTACTCGGCATTGGCCGCGACCAACTGATCTCGGTTCCTGCAGATAGCCAAAATCGTATTTGCATTGATGCACTCGAAGAGACCATTGCCACACTTAACCGGGACAATATTAAACCGATAGCTATCGTGGGGGTGGCGGGCACCACAGAGACAGGCAGCATTGATCCTCTCAATGCACTGGCTGATATTGCGGAACGTGAGGGTATTCACTTCCACGTTGATGCCGCGTGGGGCGGCGCGACCTTGATGTCAAATAATCAGCGCCACAAACTGGCTGGGATTGAACGTGCCGATTCTGTCACGATTGATGCGCACAAACAGCTTTATGTCCCTATGGGGGCTGGTATGGTGTTATTTAAAGATCCGTCGCTCGTGGCGTCGATCGAACATCATGCGGAGTACATCCTGCGTAAAGGAGCAAAAGATCTGGGGAGTCACACACTCGAAGGCTCTCGCAGTGGTATGGCAATGTTGGTGTTTGCTTGTATGAACATCATTTCTCGCCGCGGTTATGAGTTATTGATCGATCAAAGTATTGATAAAGCGGCGACGTTTGCCGACATGATAACCACAGATCCAGATTTTGAGCTGATATCGGAACCCGAGTTGTGCCTACTCACCTATCGCTTTGTGCCCGCAAAAGTACAAACCGCGCTGGCTGTGGCAAGTGAGGAGCAAATTGAGTTGATGCATGATTTGCTTAACGACCTAACCAAGTTCATTCAAAAGCGCCAGCGCGAATCGGGCAAAACCTTTGTCTCCCGTACACGTCTCACGCCTGAGCAATGGCAACGTCGCACCACCACGGTTTTCCGTGTCGTGCTGGCCAATCCCCTCACCACCGCTGATATTTTGCAAGAAGTGTTGGCGGAGCAGGGTGAAATCGCCAAAGAAAGTGAGTTTGCCTACCCACGCCTGATGACACTGGCTGACAGTATTCTCAAAGCCTAAGTCGGTGCGGTTCGAGCAATAAAAAGGCAGCCCCGTTACGGTGGCTGCCCTATTGCGCTAAAAAATGATGACCTGCGCAGTAAACGGGCTACTTCAGCGGCCCTGCTTTTGGTGACGTCGTTGATTGCAAGCAATGTGTTTGGCTCAGTACTGCCTCGCGTTGATGTTCGATATCAATTTGGGCTTGACGCCACTGCATCTGTACCTGAGATGCCGTCATCGTTCGCCCCGGTTCTGAAAACAAAAACCGCTGCAGCGTGTGATCAAACTCTGCACTGTTCTCTTGTTCGCTGTAAACAATGCCCATCAGCTCAAACGCACGTGTCTTCTCTCGCGCCGTACCAATCACGGTGTAGCGCTGAGCCGTATCAAGTGTTTTGTCATAGCGGCAATGGACAAGATCTTGTTGCGCGCCACGCAGTGCTTCATTGAGACCAATGGTGCTGTAATTGCGCCATAAGTCCGACATTTTTGGCAGTGAGCATCCGACCAATAACATCGACAAGCACACTGCGGCCATTATCTTAATCATCACTTCCTCCTACACTGTGCACCGAATACAACGCGTCTCTCTATGGCTGGTCACTTATCAAGACGCATCGCACCGTCACCACGCCCGGCTGTCACATTGGCGCATGGCTACCATTGGTAACGGCACTACCGCTGATAACTTGAGGTCAGTCACGTTTGCCAATCACCACTTCGCCTGATTGCTCAAACATAGCGACTTCCTTACGACGACGCCCAAGCAAAATAGGCTTATCATCGTAGAATAGAAAGTTTTTCCAATACCGTTTAAACACGCCCCATTGAGTTTCGACAATATTATGTTTGTCGTAGCAAAAATAGACCGTAATATTGTCTTCCCAAGGAAAGTTAGCGAGAAACTCTACGGGAAGATCATCATCGTCGTCCCAGGCTTGTTGCCAAACCAGTCGCTGGGTCCAAACGCTTTGATGCGTCGGCCAATCTTGCTTGCCAAAATGATCCGGTGTTGGGCTGTCTTTACTGATAAATTCTTGCCATAACTGCGCCGCGCGTGCCTCAGCCATGGGTTTAATATCAGCGAGATCCTGTTCGGGAATAGGCAAAGACTGGTGGGTGAAGATCCACTTTCTTTTATATTCAGACAACGGGAGATAATTCATGCTAATCAGGTTATACGCTCTATGATGCCGACAACTTTATCATAATCATCACTGGGTTGTTACTAAGTAAACCCGGACTGAAGCGACACAAGAGTGGCGATGCTTCACACATCGCCGTTTGAGGAAAGCAAACTCGGTTAGTCGTTAACCGCTATCTCATCGGTCGATTGAACATCTTGGCTGTCGCCAAGTTTTCGATGACCTTGGTCAAGGTGTACCATATCGACAAAATCATCACTGCCAACCTGAAAGGCCTGACCAAACCCTTTGACATACAGACCATTTTCCGGCTTTAGACGGAATAAATGGAAGTCAGCTAACCCGCTTAAGCTGTCGATAATATCGCCAAAGCGATGGGTCAGCGCCGAAATCCCCGTTTGCCACTCAGTGGTATCACGCATCACTAATTCAGCATTGGCATCAAAACTAAGGCGCTGGCGCGCATAAATCTGTTTTGCCCCGCTTTCGTCTTCGATCATCATCAGCGAAACCTGGGGGTTTTGTTGTAGGTTCCGAGCATGACGAGCAATTTCACTGATTAAAATATAAAAACCGTCTTCCAACTGTGCAAATGGCGCATAACTCACGTTGGGTTTTCCCTGGGCATCGACGGTTGCTAGCTGCAAAGTCCGACAGTTAGCACGAAAGGCTTCGATTTCTGGGCCAAGGCGGTTTTGTAGGCGTTGTTGTTTTGTCGCTTGATCCATGATTATTGCTCCGGGTCTGTTGGTGTTGAGGTCGCTAACTGCGTTTTTAGTTGATTAAAGGCTTCAACCTGATGTTCAAGAAGCTGACGTTTGTCGTCTCTTCCCACGTAAATCTTAAAGATTGAATCCCCCTGTTCGGTGAAAAAGCCGATATAGTGGGTTGTTTTACCGCGAAAAGGCTTGCTGACGAAGGCAATGCCGGTCATGCGCTCTAATTTTAGGTGGCCATGCATTTCACCCGGCTTTCCCATTAAGTTGTAGTAGCCATAAGCGATCTTTCCTTTGGGAAACGGGGCTTTTACTTCAAAAATTGAGCCACCGGAATGCACAATCGCTGTGACTGGGCCACCCCATTCGGCCACCTGGGTGAAAACGGTTTCCGCATGCTGCCCGTCCACCCACGTTTGATACTCAGCCGGCATGGCACGTACTGCCTCGCCTTCACTCACGCCTAGGGTTTTCGCTATATCAGCAGGCAATATAGAGGCATTATCTGCCAATAGTGCGTTTACCTGCTCGTTTAAAGTGGTTGTCATTGATCACTCCAGCCTATTCTTATTGTGGTGTGTCGTCTCTGAGTGGGCAGGCGTTCACCTGCCCTTTATCTTTGGGTTAAAACTGGTACCGAACATTAAACTTAATATCACGCCCGGGTGACGCGGTTTGCGCCCACGCTTGGGTGTATTGTTCATCGGTTAAATTATCGATCGCGAAATCAAACTTCACCCCATCCCAGGCGCCATTCGGGCTATAACTTGCATACAGATCCCACAGGGTATAGCCGTCGTAGGTGTTGGCATTATTCGTGTTGTCTTGATCGGCATAATGAGAGACGCGACCACCAACACTCACTGGTAACGTCGCCAGCGCGTAGTCGGTTTCCGCAACCCATTTATGAGCGGGAATATTATCTAGATAGCTGCCATCATGCTTATTCTTGCCTTCGGTTTGGCTGTAGCTCAGATTATTGGTAAAACCACCAAGTTGGTGATGCAAGCTAATCTCGATGCCTTCAAGTTTAGCTTCGGGAAGGTTCGTCTTCACCGTGGTGCCATTATACGCCCCCCAAGAGCCGTCTTTAACCGATTGATTTATAAAATTATCGACGTCATTGCGAAAGACTCGAGCATCAATATAACCTTGGTCGATATACTGACTAGACGAAAACGTATAAGTAATATTGAGTTCTTTGTTGGCACTTTCCTCAGGTTTCAAATCTGGGTTGGGCACAAACTGGTTCATTCCAAAATGTGTGCCACTGGCATACATTTCTTCTAAACTCGGGGCTCGAAACGCTTCGCGATAGCTGGCAGTCAATGCTAACTGTTCAGTCGCATTCCAAGTCAATGCAGTTGAAGGCGACCACGCCGTATTATCATGGTTACCAATGGTCGATTCGGGTCGCTTATCTTTCGCATCATAGGCATCAAAACGGACACCCGCTTGCCAGTGCCATGCTTGTCCCAGCGGTACATCAACTTGGGAAAATACGCCGACGCTTTGTGCTTCGGCATCTTGGTTGTCTGGGCGAGAGGTATTGCTTTTATCTCGGACGGTTTCAAAGCGATCTTGATAAGCATCCAGACCAGTGGTTAATGTGAGTGCTTTAAACGTCGAGCGGTTCGATAAAGACAAACCCAGCGTTTGCATCTGATTATTATCAAACTCACCTTTATCAACCCGATACTCATTGACCTCGGTGTCGTTCCAATACAGGCGAGTGTCTAAATCCACCCATGACTGGCTAGGGTTATAGTTGTACGTGAGCGACAGGCTTTGGTCTTCTACTTGGCGATACACGAGGGGCGACGAGGTTGACGGCTCTTCTGTCGTCGGATTAGAGGGAACCATGGCGTCACGTTTACCTTGACGCGCGATGAATGACCACTGGTGATCCAAAGAAGGCGTAAACACCAGTTTAGCAAACCCACCTTTTTCTCGATCCGCAGAATACGACAAGGTCTTGCCATTGCCTAATTGGCTATCGTCGCTATCGTGATAGTAGCTTTGTACTAGCCAATCAACCGTCTCCGTGCGACCAAACACCGCACCGCTTGTACGTGAGGCGTTGTCGTTGCTGTGGAAGCCTTGTTTGACATAGCCACCCAAGGTTTCTGTGCCAGAGAGAAAGTCACTGGCTGATTTGGTGTTTTGTGCGAATACACCGCCTAATGCACCAGACCCCCACAGCGTACTGGAAGGGCCACGGACCACTTCGACTGAACTGAGCAATTCAGGATCGATGAATAGACTGGAACGATGGCCGACCGAGAAATTCTGACGGGCACCATCAACAAGCTGGATGACGCGGCCGTTGTCACTGCTAAGGCCTCGAATGCTAACAGACTGAGCGGCATCACGCCCTCCTCCGAGTACGGAGACATTGGGTAAATGACGAATCAAATCCGTGACATTACTTCCCTGGCGTTTCTCTATCTCTTCCAATGACACTGTACTCACCGCCACGCCAGCGTTCGCTTTTTGCGTGTCCATACGACTTCCGTAGACAGAGAGCGTCTCTACAGGGCTAGCCTCTTTAGACTGGCTGGCGGCACTCGCGCTCTCAGCGACGGCCTGAGGCGCAACAGTCATCGTACTCAGCACGGCCCCGACTGCCAAGGCGACACGGTGGCTATGCTTTACTGTCCAAATATCCTTTCTGGTTTTCATAACGGTTCTCTATGCCTTACTGCAAATGCGACTTATCATCATTTGAAAGTGATTCTATTGATCGAGAACAGGAATGCAAACGATAATTGATCTTGTTTGTATTGGGTAATATATTGTCTGCGTTCATGTCGCACGGTGTGGCGACCTAACCAGCATATAAACCACTCGACACTACTGACACTGAAAAATAAGGATAAAGCATGGCAACCGCTGCTGTTCGACTGATTGCCCTCATGATGACACTCGTTTCATTTTCAATTCACGCATCGCCACGCATAGTGAGTGCGGGGGCAAGTGTTACTGACCTACTGATTGATCTGGGGGCAGAAAAACAAATTGTGGGGATTGATGCCACGAGCCAGCTTAATAATAAAGATGTCCCCAATATCGGTTATCACCGTCAGTTATCAGTAGAGGGGGTACTCTCATTGTCACCCACGCTTTTGTTAGGCTCTGAGGAAATGGGCCCCAAACCTGTATTAACAAAGCTCGACAATACCGGGATTAAGGTGGTTGCGCTACCCAGTGCACCGACGGTGGCGGCACTGAAGCAGCGCATAACCCAAGTTGCCAACCTCACAGACAAGCAAAGTAAAGCGGCATCCCTGCTTCGTGCGGTCGATGGAAAACTCACGCAACTGAAACGTCGCGCCCTAGCATCGACACAGCAGGGGGTTTTCTTACTTGTTCACCAAGGTCGTCCCGCGAGTATTGCCGGCGCGAGCACGACACCCAATACGCTCATTGAGCTTATCGGCGCGACTAATCCGGCTGCCAATACGGTTACCAGCTATAAACCCCTCTCACCCGAGGCGTTGCTCGGTTTTAATCCCGATTTTATTTTGGTGATGCAACGTTCTTTGGACCAATTGGGTGGCTTGACAGGACTTGCCAATGCCGTCCCCTTGCTAGAAAACACCCAAGCCTTTCAGCAAAACAAGATCCTCGCGATCGATGGCAGTGTGTTGGTTGGCGGTTTGAGCCTGAAAAGCTTAGATGAGGCGCTTCGTGTGCAATCACAGTTAATAGAGCTTAGCCAGTGATGCCATTACAGATACAGCATCCTTATCAGCGACTCTTTCCCGCGCTGATCATTTTGTTGCTTGCCGTATCGGTGACCTCGATTGCAGTCGGTCAATGGCAGTTAGGTTGGCTCGTCAGTCTACAAAGTCTAACGCCTTGGCAAGACCAGCTTGAGCCTCATGTATTAGCCATCGTGCAGCAAGTCAGACTGCCCCGAACGCTGCTTTGCTTATTTGTGGGCGCTTTACTCGCCGTTTCCGGTGCATTAATGCAAGGACTATTTCGTAACCCTCTCGCGGATCCTGGGATTATTGGTGTCTCAGGGGGGGCGTCTCTAGGCGGTGCACTGGGGCTGTTGTTGTTGTCATTTGGCAGTATAAACATGGCGTTTCACTTATCCGTGCCTCTATTTGCTTTTTTTGGTGCACTTTTCGCAACGTTATTTGTATACCGAATCGGCACCACCGCGATGGGCACGTCCGTTACCGTCATGCTATTGGCCGGTATTGCTATCAGCGCGCTATCAGGCGCGGCGCTGGGAATGATCAACTATGTGGCCGACAATCAAACCCTACGCGATATCGCATTGTGGTCTATGGGATCACTGACCGGTGCCAGTTGGGGGCAAATCGTTTTAACTGGGGTGGCGGCTGTCGCTCTCACGGTGTTTGCTTGTTGTCGTGCTCATCAGGTGAATGCTTTATTGCTCGGTGAAAACGAAGCCGCGTATTTAGGGATCGATATTCACCGCCTAAAACGTTTGCTGATCATTGCAACCGCTGCCGGGATGGGCGTATCCGTTAGTGCTGCGGGATTGATTGGGTTTATTGGCTTAGTGGTACCGCATATTGGCCGCCTGATCGTTGGGCCCGACCACCGTATGCTCATCCCTTTATCTGCAGTATTGGGGGCACTTTTACTCACGCTTGCCGATATTATTGCTCGAGTGATTGTCGCACCTGCGGAGTTGCCCGTAGGCATTATTACCGCTTTGATGGGCGCACCTTTTTTTATCTGGCTTCTTATTCAGCAACGACAAACGATGGTGCACTAATGTCTCGTACGGCGCTTCATGTTCAACACCTTCATTACACCCTTGGCCAACGCCCACTGCTTCGCGACATCAATGTCGCGTTTCAAAGTGGACAGTTACATGTCTTACTCGGCCCGAACGGAGCGGGTAAAAGTACCTTGCTCAAACAGCTGATGAGTGAGCAACACCAACAAGGCGACGTATTGTTTTGGTCAGCGTCAAGAGCGACATGGCCTCGTGATACATTCGCGAGACAGGTTGCCTTTTTGCCGCAAACCAGCGGGTTAACCTTTGCGTTTACGGTTAAAGACGTCGTCGAAATGGGCGGAACACCATTAAAAGCAAACCGTAAACAAATCCGAGCGTTAGCCGAAGAGCAGCTACATCAATGGCATGTATCTCATCTTGCACATCGTGCCTACCCCACTCTGTCGGGCGGTGAAAAACAGCGTGTGCATATGGCGCGTATTTCCATGCAATTAGCGCACACTGAACCGACTCGTGCCATGATGATGCTTGATGAGCCGACATCTGCCCTTGATATTAGTCACCAACACCAAACGCTCATGCAGTGCCGGGCACTGGTTGATCAAGGAATGACAGTGATCATCGTACTGCACGACCTTAACCTTGCCAGTCGCTACGCTGATTATCTTTATTTTATGAAACAAGGCGAAATGGTTCTCTCGGGAACGCCTTGGCAATGCTTTACGCACCACCAGATGACTGAGATTTATCAACACCCACTGACAGTAATGACACACCCAACGCATGCTTGCCCACTGATAGTGACGTAATGACAATTTTGCCGACTGTGAAGAAAATGAGATCACGCTGCAAGAGCATAGCTGGGTCACAAAACCACCTGTTGGTGATGGCTTGCTCATCAGACCAATTGCGACTGAGCAGCAACCTAAGTAAACTGAGATCGCAACCGATTAACTATGAGAATGGATGAAATCGGATTCGTTACCTTCGCAACCCTCTGATGAGCCGGGATTGTGAAAGACAACGCCGCTGCGTTACAGCGGCGTTTTTCTGTAAGGTCGCGAGTAACGATCCCAAGGCTTCACAATATAGAAGAATTAAGATGGCAACGATTAAAGATGTCGCGCGTCTCGCGGGCGTTTCAACCACCACGGTTTCACACGTTATCAATAAGACCCGCTTTGTCGCAGAGAAAACAACCGAGAAGGTTTGGCAAGCCGTTGAAGACCTTAATTATGCGCCAAGTGCGGTCGCGCGTAGTTTAAAGTGTAATACGACGCGCACGCTTGGTATGTTGGTGACCAAATCAACCAACCCTTTTTTCGCTGAACTGGTTCACGGTGTAGAAGATTATTGCTATGAGCAAGGTTATACCCTGATCTTATGTAATACCGAGGGTAACCTAGAAAAACAGCGTGACTATTTACGCATGTTGTCAGAAAAACGTGTCGATGGTTTGATTGTGGTGTGCTCGGATCTCAATGAAGATCTCATGCTGCTGTTAGAGAAGAAACGCGATCTCCCGATGGTGGTAATGGATTGGGGAAGTCATCATATCAACACCGATCGCATCGAAGACAATGCCGAGTTAGGCGGATACCTGGCAACCAAACACTTTATTGACAATGGCCATACCCAAATAGGCTGTATTTCCGGTCAAATGGATAAAAATACCTGTAAACAACGACTAGCAGGATTTTACCGTGCACTGGATGAAGCCAATATAACAGCGAACCCTGACTGGATCGTAGAGGCTGATTTCGAGGCAGATCAGGCCAAAGTCGCTGCGCAACAGTTCATTGATATGAATCATCGTCCCACGGGCGTGTTTTGCTTCAACGATATTATGGCGCTCGCCGCAATTAGCACCTTTAACCAAGCGGGGTTGCAAGTACCTGAAGATATTTCTGTGATTGGTTATGACAATATTGATCTGACCGAGTATTACTCACCACCACTGACGACCGTCCACCAACCTAAGCGGCGACTCGGTAAAACCGCTGTTAAACTCTTGCTTGCACGCATTAACGATAATGATACGCAACAGCAAGTATTTGAAATGGATCTCGAGCTCATTAGTCGGGAATCTGTAAAAACGATAAATTAATGTTTTATAATAACTTTTTAAGCTGCCATGCCATTGGGTATGGTGGCTTTTTCCCCTTCCTTGAGCCAAAAAGAGCCTTTACTCTAACTTGTCAATTACAAACTTTTTGAACCAAAATCACACTTTGTGTGGTTAGTGAGGGCGACATCACTGTCTAATTATTATATGCTTATCCCTGTTTGAACAAGGCAAACCATGGCGAAAGCATGGGACGCAAAGCCACCGGCCTATGGACGCTGATAAAATTCAATCAGTTAGTTACGGTAGCGGGGTTGCCAGCATCATTGTTATAAAGCTGAAGATAGCGTCAAAACTTACGATGTATCATCGTTGAGATTTTGATAACTCGCTGACAATTCTGCCTGTTTGCCTTGTTACACTACGGTACTATTTTTTAGGCATTTGCATTCATCGAGATTGTTATTAATGGATAAACCAGCTTTAAAAGACGCGATGCGTTTATTTGCCAATTTTGGCAATATCAAATCCCGATCCATGTTCGGCGGATTTGGCTTATTTTGCGAAGACACCATGTTCGCCCTTGTCGTCAATAACACCCTTCATCTACGCGCCGGCAAAGAAAACGAAGCTTTACTTAAACAACAGGGCCTCGCTCCCTATGTATACAAGAAACGTGGTTTCCCGGTGGTCACCAAGTACTTTGCCATCCCTGATACTTGGTGGGACAATCACCAAAAACTCATCAGTGAAGCTAAAAGTGCACTCGATGTTGCCATTCGCGATCGTTCGCTAAAAACCGAAACCAGTCCGTCGCGATTGAAAGATCTCCCAAACCTTCGACTCGCCACCGAAAGAATGCTGAAAAAGGCAGGGATCGACTCGCCTGAATCCCTTCATCAACAGGGAGCAGTCAACGCCTACAAAGCACTCGTCTCTGCACATGATAAAGACCTAAGCTTGGAGCTATTATGGTCACTAGAAGGCGCGATTACTGGCAAACACTGGTCAGTTGTCCCACCCCAACGCCGCCAAGAGTTATTACAACATCTAGAGAAATAACACCTCACAATAACACTCTCTACTCTGACTCTACTTTTTCTGTGAGCAATGTTCGCGTCCAACACCGCCTTAGGGCGGTGTCGCTTCTCTCTTTTCGCTCAAAAAAGCGTCAACCACACTTTTTTTACACTCCATGTGAAAGTCTCCTGCGATCGATCAGGTCTGATTCAAGGTACGATTAAGAGCACAGTTTCTTAATGCAACAGAAAAATCAGCCAGTTAATTAATCTACAGCACCTAATGTTATAACTGGATCCTATTTGCTACCTGACGAGATACCGTATGCCAATAAAAAAGCTCTTACTTGGCTTTGCGATTGCTGCACTTATTACCCTCTGGTTTAGTTTTGATCTCAGCCAATGGCTGACACTTGAAAACGCCAAGGCGCAACAAGCGGCATTGAACGATTACATTATTGAAAATGCGACCACCGCGAGCTTGGTGTTTTTCGCCGGCTATGTGGTGATGACCGCCCTGTCGTTGCCGGGAGCGGCCGTAGCCAGTCTATTGGGCGCGGCACTCTTTGGCTTTTGGTGGGCATTGGTATTGGTCTCCTTTGCCAGCTCGATTGGCGCTACTCTCGCCTTCTTGGTCAGCCGTTTTATGCTGCGTGACTGGGTCCAAGCCAAATTTGGCAATAAGCTCGATACCATTAATCGTGGCATTGAGAAAGACGGCAGCTTGTATTTGTTGACCCTTCGCCTGATCCCTATTTTCCCGTTTTTTCTGATTAACTTGGTGATGGGGCTAACCTCGTTCAAAACCCGCACCTTCTATTGGGTCAGTCAGCTCGGTATGTTGCCGGGTACCGCAGTCTACGTGAATGCAGGGACCCAACTGGCCCAAATCGGTGCACTCGGCGATGTGGTGTCTCCCTCGGTGCTTGGCTCTCTCGCATTACTGGGTGTTTTCCCACTACTGGCAAAGTGGGTCATGGCTTGGATCACGCGTCGTAAACGCTATCAAGGTTGGAACAAGCCTCAACAGTTTGACCGCAATATGGTGGTGATCGGTGCCGGTGCAGGCGGCTTGGTATCGAGTTATATCGCTGCAGTGGTAAAAGCAAAAGTCACACTGGTTGAAAAAGGTTCGATGGGAGGTGACTGCCTAAACACCGGATGTGTTCCCTCAAAAGCGCTAATACGCGCGGCAAAAACCATGCGAGAAATTGGCAAGGCCAAAACGTTTGGCATTCATACCCAAACGCCAGCTGTTGATTTTTCGGCGGTGATGATACGGGTTAAACAAGTGATTACCCACATTGAGCCTCACGATTCGGTCGAGCGTTACACCAAACTCGGCGTGGAGTGTGTACAAGGCGAAGCGCACATCGTTTCGCCATGGGAAGTGGAGGTGAACGGCGAGCGACTGACCACTCGCAACATCGTAATTGCCACAGGCGCACGCCCCATGCTGCCCCCCATTCCTGGTTTGGCTGAGGTCACGCATTACACCTCAGATACAATTTGGTCCCTGAATGAACTACCGCCGCGGTTGTTGGTTTTGGGCGGGGGGCCCATTGGCGCAGAATTGGCACAAAGTTTTGCGTGTTTAGGCAGCCAGGTAACGCTCGCGGAAATGGCCGACCAACTTCTCAGCCGCGAAGATAAAGATGCCGCCCAATTGGTTGAACAGGCGTTAGAACGTGACGGCGTCACGGTTTTAACACAGCACAAAGTCAAAGCATTTGAACACAGTGATAATGAGCAAATCGCCTTACTCGATGGGCCTGACGGTGAGAAGTCTGTCTCATTTGATGCGGTGCTAGTCGCGTTAGGGCGCAGTGCAAACACCAAGGGATTTGGTCTCGAAAAGCTCGATATTCCCGTAACCGAGCGTGGCACTATCCAAGTCAACGAGTATCTGCAAACCGTCTATCCCAATATTTATGCGGTGGGTGACGTAGCGGGGCCGTTTCAGCTCACCCACGCCAGTGCCCACCAAGCGTGGTATGCCGCCGTGAATGCACTATTCGGTCAATTCAAACGCTTCCGAGCCGATTATTCAGTGATGCCGGCGGCGACTTACACCTCGCCAGAAGTCGCGCGCGTAGGTATCAATGAAAAAGAAGCCAAAGCCAATCAGCAAGAAGTGGAAGTGACCTATTACGGCATTGATGATCTGGATCGCGCGATTGCTGATGGCAATGATCATGGTTTTATTAAGGTGCTGACACCGAAAGGAAAAGATACCATTCTGGGAGTGACTATTGTTGGCGAGCATGCGGGCGAGTTGCTCGCAGAATTTACTCTCGCCATGCGGCACGGGTTAGGACTAAATAAAATTTTGGGCACCGTCCATCCGTATCCGACCATGAGTGAAGCGGTGAAGTATACCGCTGGGATGTGGAAACAAGCCCATGCACCCGAGAAGCTGCTTAACTGGGTCGAAAAGTATCATCGTTGGATGCGTCACTAATTGAAAAGGAAGATGACAATGAAACACTGGATAGCGGCGTTAACATTGGCAATTGCGAGTACTGCCAGTTTTACTGCCTCTGCAAGCGAGGAAAACAACAGTTGGGAAAGAATTGAGCAACAAGCCAAAGGTCAAACTGTTTACTTTAACGCATGGGGCGGCAATCAAGAGATCAATGCTTACCTGCGCTGGGCAAGCCGCGAGTTACAACGCGATTACGGTGTCACACTTAAACATGTCAAAGTGGCGGATATCGCTGAAACCGTCAATCGCCTGCTTGCCGAAAAGACCGCCGGTAAGGATAACGGCGGCAGTGTCGATATGGTTTGGATTAACGGCGAAAACTTCAAATCGATGAAGGAAAATGATTTGCTGTACGGCCCTTTTGTCAGCACGCTCCCCAATTGGCAAATTGTCGATAAAAGCTTACCGGTTGAAGAAGACTTCACTGAGCCAACAGACGGCCTCGAAGCGCCTTGGGGGGTGGGACAGCTGGTGTTTATCCATGATCAGAAAACCTTGGCTAATCCGCCTCGATCATTTGCCGAGCTGCTAGATCTAGCTAAAGCCTTCCCTGGCCGTATCAGCTATCCCAAACCCCCTGAGTTCCACGGCACCAGTTTTCTGAAAGCGACGCTGCTTGAGCTGACAGGTTCGCCCGAAGCCCTGTACCTGCCGGTTGATGAGGTGGATTTTGACACCGTGACCGCCCCATTGTGGCGCTATCTCGACCAACTGCACCAAGTCGCTTGGCGCGAAGGCGCGCAGTTCCCATCGGGTAGTGCTGAAACTATCCAACTGTTGGACGATGGGGAGCTTCTCGTCGCGATAGCGTTTAACCCCAATGCAGCAAAAGCGGCGGTGGCCTCTGGAAAACTTGCCCCATCAGCGCGTGCGTTTGCCTTTGACCAAGGCGCGCTGTCTAACATTCACTTTATGGCGATTCCATACAACGCTAATGCCAAAGCCGGCGCCATGGTCGCCATCAACTTCTTAATGAGCGAAAAGGCACAGCTGCGCAAAGCCGATACCCAAGTATGGGGCGATCCACCCGTGGTGAAGCTGCCTGACACCGCCGAAGTCAGCCGCTTTAACACCCAACCCGAGCCACACCCAAGCTGGCAAACCGCGCTTGAGCGCGCTTGGCTGAAACGCTACGGCCAATAGAAAGAGGTTGATATGGCACGTTTGCTGTTTGCCATTACCCTAACAGTGTGCTGCCTCCCCTTGTTGCCAGGGGTGGGCGGCTTATTCGCGACCGCCTTTGCATTCTTACCCACACTAGGGCTGACAGAGGCTAATTTTAGCGGCTGGCAAGCTGTCATGGCATGGCCGGGGCTATCACAATCTATTCAGCTAACGCTCATCTCGGGGTTAGGCAGTAGCCTGCTCGCGGTAGCACTTAGCTTTATGATTTTACAGACTACTTGGCACACGCCTATTTGGCAAACGATCAGTGCACGCTTGCCTGCGCTACTGGCATTACCACACGTCGCGTTTGCGATTGGTCTGGTTTTGCTGCTATCCCCGTCGGGTTGGCTGTTTCGCCTATTAAGTCCCCTTCTCGGCGATCAACCCGTGACTTGGGCACTGGTACAAGACCCTTATGTTATTGGGCTCACCTTGGCGCTGACGCTAAAAGAAACCCCGTTCTTACTATTGATGAGTCTATCGGTGCTGCGTCAAATTGATGTGTCTAGACTGACGATGGTATCAACCAGCCTCGGGTATAACCGCACCGCAACCTGGTTAAAAGTCATTCTTCCGCTTTGGCTGGCCAAAATGCGTTTCCCGATTTTTGCCGTCATCGCCTACAGTCTTTCAGTGGTTGATGTGGCGATGATCCTTGGGCCGAATACGCCGCCCACCTATGCGGTATTGGTATGGCAGTGGTTTAATGACCCTGATTTAGCGCTATTGCCTAGAGCCTCAGCCGGTGCCTTGCTGTTGTTTGCTCTGTGTGGCTTGGCCTTATTGCTATTTCGCTTTTTGGCGTGGCTTGGTTGCCAATGTCTCAATCGCTGGCAATACACGGGGCGCCGCCACGCATGGTTACCCGGCAAATCACTCTGGTGGCCGGTGTTTATCACTCCCCTTGCAATTATGCCTGTGTTGCTGATGTGGTCATTCGCGCTGCGCTGGTCATTTCCCGATTGGCTACCCAGCCGATATAGCTTACGGTTTTGGGAGCAAGAGCTTAGCTATGTGTGGTCATTGGCGGGGAACAGTATTGTTCTGGCGGTGATCAGCGCCAGTGTCGCCTTGCTATTTGCTATCGGATGTCTGGAACGTTCGGTCAATCAGCAACGCTCAGTGCCGAGAGCGGTCATCGCTATTCCATTATTGGTTCCTCAACTCTCTATCTTGTTCGGTATTCAGGTGGCGGTGTATAGCCTTCCCGGCCAGTGGCACGTGCCGGCAACCCTTTGGGCTCACATTTTTTTCGCGTTTCCTTACGTGTACCTCGCACTCGATGGGCCGTGGCAGCAATTTGATATGCGTCTTATGCAAACCGCCAGAAGCCTCGGTGTCAGCGCCACGCTTGCATGGTGGCGAGTGAAACTGCCACTCCTTTTGCCCGCCATTATCTTGGCATGGGCGGTCGGCGCAAGCGTTAGCTTAGCGCAGTACCTACCCACACAATTGCTGGGCGCGGGACGCATTAATACCCTGACCACAGAGGCGGTTAGCTTATCGAGCGGCCTTGATCGCCGTATCAGTGGCCTGTATGGGCTGATGCAAGCGATGCTTCCACTTGTCGTTTTCGCCTTAGCCACTGTGCTGAGCCGCATCGCTGAACGTCGCCTTTTACCTAAATCAACACCAACTTATTCAGGAGCTCAACACCATGACACTGTGTGTCAACCAACTCACCATAAACGCGCCTGATCAATGTTTGGTGCGTGAGCTGTCATTTTCGGTCGCTCCGGGAGAAATACTCACCGTGATGGGGCCTAGTGGCTGCGGAAAATCGAGTCTGCTGAGTGTATTGGCGGGGCACATCCAACCGCCCATGCATTACAGCGGTCAGCTGACGTTAAATGGTAAGCCCTTTGATCACTTACCGCCGGAGCAGCGCCGTATTGGGATTTTGTTTCAAGATGATTTACTCTTCCCGCATTTAAATGTGTGGCAAAACTTGGCGTTTGCGTTGCCATCCTCGATGAATAAAGCACAAAAACGCGATCAAGCTATCGCAACATTAGGATCAGTCAATTTGGCGGAGTTTTCCGATTATGCCCCCAGCCAGCTTTCGGGCGGACAGCGTGCGCGAATCAGTGTGTTGCGTGCATTACTCGCCGCGCCCGATACCATCTTGCTTGATGAACCCTTTAGTAAGCTGGATAAGCCGCTGCGACGGGATTTTCGGGCCTTTGTGTTTGAGCAAATCGCGCAGCGCAACATTCCTGCGTTGATTGTGACGCATGATGCCGAGGATATTGCGGATCAGAGCCGCTGTTTAAATTGGCCGGCTCGCCCGACTGACCCCGCACCGCACGAGGAGATGCAGAATGCTTGATCGTTACGCCATCGCGATAATCCGCTGGCCATTGAAGCAGGCAGCGGTGCAGCTTACAAAATGGAGGGTAAAACCCGATACCGTCACGCTCTCAGGCTTTTTGATTGGCTTGCTGGCCGTGCCCGCTCTCGCGCTACAAATGTATTGGCTGGCGCTTGTGTTTATTATCATCAACCGACTTTTTGATGGCCTTGATGGTGCGCTCGCCCGCGAGCAAGGGCTCACGGACGCGGGGGGCTTTTTAGATATTACCCTCGATTTTATCTTCTACGCGGCCATTCCTTTTGGCTTTGCGCTAGCCGATCCGGCCAATAACGCCATCGCCGCCAGTTTTTTGCTGTTTTGCTTTATGGGGACTGGCGCAAGTTTTTTAGCGTTTGCAATTATGGCCAGCAAACACCAGATTGATAACCCGGTTTACGCCAATAAGTCGATGTATTACATCGGCGGGATCACCGAAGGAACGGAGACCATCGCGAGTTTTGTGTTAATGTGCCTTTTCCCAACATACATGGCGTGGATTGCCGGCATCTTTGGCGCAGCCTGTTTAATTACGGCAGCAACACGAGTCTGGGCGGGGTACCAAACGTTGCGTACGCTCGATACGCCCTCCTCCTAGCTTATAGCCACTGGTGCTGCAGCTGCTCTTTATCGCCTAAGTAATCGAGCAGCCAGCGCACCGGTGGTGATTCTTTATCCGAGCGCCATGCAATGCAGCACGGACTGCTTAATAGCGGCTCTTCAAGCGCAAGCTCCACCAGCTCTCCTCTCGCAATCGCATCTTCTGCCATGTGTGAAGGCATCACACCAATGCCTAACCCTGCCTTAAAACATTGCATGGCACTGTGCCAATTCGGTACCGTGAGGCGGCGCTGATTATCCAATAGCCAAGTGGTACGGCGCGGTAAACGGCGCGAAGTGTCTTCCAAACAGATAGCCGGATACGGCGCGAGCTGATCATTAGCCAGTGGCTGGGCACACTGGACGAGTGGATGCGAGGGGCTCACCACAAACCGCCAACGCAGGGTGCCCATTTCCCGATAGCGAAACGCGCCGCTCACTGGCACGGCAGCCGTGGCACCAATCGCAATATCGGCTCTATCATCCGCCAACGCATCCCATACGCCGTTAAACACTTCCATGGTTAGTAACAGCTCGACATCAGGAAACGCATCGTAGAAATCCCGCACCAGCGTATTGACGCTATCTTCGCGCACGACGTTGTCCAGCGCTAACGCGACACTTTGTGTCCAACCATTGGCCACACGTTGTGTTTGCTGGCGAATAGTTTCCATGTTCTTAATCATCTCACGCGATTGAGAGACAAAAAACTCCCCCGCCGCCGTCAACCGAACCTGACGATGAAGCCGCTCAAACAGGGTAACCGCCAGTTTGTCTTCAATCTGGCGCACCGTGTAGCTCACCGCACTCGGTACTTTGTGCAACTCGTCGGCCGCCGCGGAAAAGCTTCCTCGCCGTGCGACCACGTCTATCACTTGAAAATCTTGGTAAGAAAACATTCAAATCAATTTTTTTGAAAGCAATGTTCAAATCATAGCGTTTCACAGCATAGATTGTTAGTCATAAACTGCTTGTTACACTATTATTTACATCAAGAGATAAAAAATGAACAAACAAGTGCCGTTTATCACTCTGTTCTGGCTAGCAGGGCTAAGTATGCTGGGCTTTTTAGCCACTGATATGTATCTGCCCGCTTTTGAAGCCATGCAAGTCGATTTTGCTACATCGTCCGCAAATATTGGGTTGACCTTAAGTATATTTTTGCTTGGTATGGCTTGCGGTCAACTGGTTTATGGTCCGCTGTCCGACCGCGTTGGCCGTAAGCCTGCGCTATTGATCGGCTTGCTTCTTTATATTGTCGCAACTGTCGTATGCCTTTTCGCGAGTAATATTTATCTGCTACTCGGTGCACGTCTTGTTCAAGCATTGGGCGCATGTAGCGCGATTGTGATTTGGCAAGCGGTGGTCATTGATCGCTATGAGGGTAAACTAGGTCAGAAAGTGTTCGCCACTATCATGCCATTAGTTGCCTTATCTCCAGCTCTAGCACCATTATTAGGTGCCTACTTACTCCAGCATTTTGATTGGCGCAGTATTTTTGTGGTTTTATTTGTACTAGGACTTGTTTTCGTTGCTCTTACTCTACGTGAAAAAGAAAGCTTAGCTAAGCCAGTACAAGACACTAAAATTATTGATAAACTTAAAAGTGACTACCAACAAGTTTTTAAATCAAAAAAATTCATCGGTAATATGCTCATTTTCGCGGGTTGTTCCGCTGCATTTTTTGCCTATCTGACAGGGTCACCGTTCGTGATGTCCGCCATGGGTTATACCGAAGCGGATATTGGTCTGAGCTATATTCCACAAACCATTGCTTTTGTCGTCGGTGGTTATGCCTGTCGTCATGCCCTCAACAAGCTTAAAGATCACAGTATCTTACCTTGGCTGCTTAAGCTGTTTGTCATCAGTGTCGTGGTTATCTTTTTGATCAGCTGGCGCACCGACGTCACCAACATCTGGGCAATTTTAGGTCCGTTTTGTTTCCTCGCAGCAGCGAACGGTGCCATCTACCCACTGGTCGTCAATCGCGCCTTGGAAGATTTCAAATCCTGTAGCGCGACCGCTGCGGGGCTGTTGAACTTCTTACAAATGATGGTCTGCTTCGTGGCGAGCGCCGTGGTGTCTGCGTTTGCAGCCTCCGGCTTGATCGCCGTCACCACGGTGATGCTGTCAACCTGTGCGGTGGTGATTATTGGCTTTGGCTTGGTCTGGCATGCAAACCGTCAAGCGCAAACGCTAGCAGCCGCGTAAGGCAACGGGGTTTAGAGACTAAAAAGGCGTCTTTCCAGACGCCTTTAAGTGGCCTCTTGCTTATCCGCTGGACTGCGGCATCGCGCGAGAGATGATCGCTGTCATATCAATGTGCGAAGGGAGCGTACCATATTGATGATATTCTGAGGTTTCGACACGCGCTTGCACGAAGGACTCGGCAATGTCTGGTTCTCCATAACGCAACAGTGTCGCAGCTTGCCACAGTATCGCCATTTTCTCTATCACTTGGCGAGCACGATAAGCTAACATCTCAGCATTACCTAGGTGTCGTTCCAGCAGATCTACCGCTCTATCAAAAGCGTCATTCGCCCCTGTCGCACAGCGTAATTCTGCAATGAAGACCGATACAGTATCCGGCTCTCGAGTCAGCACTCGGAGTAAATCCAAACATTGCACATTACCCGATCCTTCCCAAATGGCGTTAACAGGTGCCTCACGATAAAGCCGACTGGCGACATTTTCGTTTACATAACCCACCCCACCCAAGCACTCCATCGCTTCATAGGTATGTTGTACTGCGCGCTTACAAATCCAATATTTACCAATAGCCGTGCCAATCCTAACCAAGGCGGCTTCATGTGGGTTATCCAGTTGTTCAAGCGCCCGAGCCAATCGCATGGAGATCGCGAGCGCGGCTTCTGACTCTAAGGCCAGATCAGCCAAAACATTTTGCATTAATGGCTGATGGTGCAAAGGTTTACCAAATACCTCACGACCTGCAGTATGCCAAACGGCCTCTTTGGTGGCTTGTGCCATAAGAGCGCTAGAGCCTATCATGCAGTCATAGCGCGTTAATGCCACCATTTGAATAATGGTTTTAATCCCCTTTCCTGGCTCACCTAACAGCCACCCCTGCGCATCACGAAACTCAATTTCCGAACTGGCATTTGATTGGTTTCCTAGCTTGTCTTTCAGACGCTGAATTTGAATCGGGTTTTTACTCCCGTCTTCTCGCCAACGTGGAACCAGGAAGCAGGACAAACCGTGGTCAGTTTGTGCGAGAACAAGAAAGGCATCACTCATGGGTGCTGAACAAAACCATTTATGCCCCACCAGTGAATAACGTTTACCTCCTCCGGGCGCTTCACAAGGCGTTGCATAGGTTGTATTAGCCCGCACATCCGATCCTCCTTGCTTTTCGGTCATTGCCATTCCGATAGTGACACCCGCTTTCTCAAACCAAGGAATGTTACGTCCATCGTAGCGACCACTCACGATTTTAGGCAGCCATTTTTCTGCGATATCTGCTTGAGCTTGTAATGCGGGTACGCTGGCAAATGTCATGGTGAGCGGACAGCCAGAGCCCGGATCCGCATGGGTGTGAAGAAATGCCATGGCAGCACGAACCACATGACGCCCCGAGGCTTTTTCACACCAAGGCATGGCGCAATGGCCATGCTCGATAGCATGTGCCATGAGCTGATGATACGCCGGATGATAATCAACCTGATCAATTCGATAGCCAAAGCGGTCAACAGGCCGGAAAGTGGGCAGAAACTGATTCGCATCCATACCCGCCTCTAACAGGTCGCCGCCGATACGGCCACCAAACGAGGTTAAACGGTCTTCACCCCATTGCCCGCCAAATTGCGCGACCCAATACTGTAAAATACGGTCCGCAGTGAAGGCATTATAATTTTCCAACGGCTTTGGTTGATTAAAAACAACATGTGTATCCGATTGATGGTTTTTGCTTTCCATTGCTTGTTGCGCTCTCCATGTCTTTATCGAAAGTCATCATGTAAGTAGACGACGCGTTCACCTTTATGACTGTCACTAGTCCAAGACAAGGCTGCCGTTATCATCAAACTGCCAACAATCGCCATAAGCGACTTCCCAAAGGTAGTTATCCGGATCGGCAAAGTAGCCGCTGTAGCCTCCCCAAAAAACGTCTTGTGCGGGTTTAACAATACGACCGCCACATCGCTCTGCCAACGCCAACACCTCATCCACTTCCTCTTTGGACCGCGTATTATGCGCCAACGTAATGCCACCAAAACCCGTCTCCGCCACAGCTGTGCCAGGTTTAATGTCATCAGCCAAGGCATCAATGGGGTACAGCGCCAAGCGTGTGCCTGCCGTACTAAAAAACACAATCCCCTCTTCGGGATGACTATGCGTGGGGAATCCCAACTGGCGATAGAAATCATAAGAGTGAGAGAGATCTGCAACCCCCAATGTGATGATACTAATTCGTGCTTCCATACCGTTGCTCCTTGGTTTAATCCGTTGGGGCGGTCAGTTTGTCTTTCCCTAACCATGAAAAAGCGCGCAATAAATGGGGCACCGCCTCATCAATGATTTCGCCATGTGCCATGACAAGACGCTGTGGTGCCCAATGAATCAAGGTGCGAATGTGTGTTGCTAATTCGTCTTTGTGAAACCAAAAGCTTAATCGCCAATCAAGTGGTGTCTTACCATTGGGGGCTGTCACACCTGACCACTCGGCAATTTTGCGTTTAAAAGGTGAAAATGCCTCTGGACGAAAATTTTCGATAAGATCAGTGACAATCAGCGTTTGGCTTTGCCGATGAAAAAACACGCATTCTGTCATCACTGGAGACCCTGTAACCAAACACTGGGCAATATCATCTTGCCAAGCGGGCTCAAGCAGATCTTCAAAATGATAATCAAATCGTAAATCTTTTCGCTTTTTCGCCACTTGTTGGGTGCCAATAAGTTGCGCCTCGGGAAAGGCCTCAACCCATTCGGCTAAGTAGAGGTGGTGCAACTGGTTAGGGGCGATTAAATAGCGAACGGCCCCTAACGACGCCAGTTCACTGCGCAGTGCGCCAGTGAGCTTTATCGGGCTGTGAATCCATAGGGACTGATCGGCAAGCCTCACCACCACCATACGTGTGGTGTAGGGCAGCGTGAAAAAGGGAACAGCCTCGCCATCAGCTATCCAAATTGACGTATCGAGTTGATACACAGCACTCTCCTCATGACCGACTTTACACTGTAGCGTGTCAGCCAACCGGTAAGTGTGCGAATAATCACAGCCTTACAGAGTGCCTAACTGGACATGGCGCGTAATGTTTTTCAGTGTGACCCCTGCAGCTGCAAGGCGAGATTGCATATCATCCAGTGCGCGCTGGTAGTCATCACTCTGCTCAAAGCTAGCTAGCGTTTGCCTGTCTTTAAACATCAGCCGCACGGTTAAGCTTTGTGGAAAGCGTTGATAATTCACCTCATGCGTGAGCCATTCAAACCCCTCGACCTTTTCCATTGTCAACTCACAGACGTCAGTCAGTGCTTCTCGAATCGCTTTGTCATACTTCTTGTCTGTTTTTCGCATGATGCTTCTCTTCTACTGCTGGGTTTTCTTGTGTTTGGGGTCCGTGCGGCTGTGCTCGACAAAAATCAGCTCTTCGGTGGCAAAGCCTCGCTGTTTCGCCGCTGCAATAAACTGCTCCTTCACGGACTCCGAGACAGTTGGCGTGCGCGATAACAGCCATAGGTAATCGTGGTCAGGACCCGAAATAAAGGCATATTGGTAATCATCATACAAATCAAACACCACATAGGAGCCATAGAAAGGCCCAAAGAATGAAACCTTCAGGTACCCCGTCTTATCGTTTTCAACGAAGTACGCCTTGCCTTCTGCCTCTTGCCATTGACCCTCTTCACGGCTGTAGCCACGATTAATCACTTTGACGCCGCCGTCTTCACGTAAGCTGTATGTTGCGGTGACATCCGATAAACCCCGCTCAAAAGAGTGATCCAGTCGCGCGACTTCATACCAAGTGCCTAAATAGCGGTTCAGCTCAAAGTCGTTGACGGGAGTGACTTGTTTCGGCATGCCTAAGCATCCGGACAATATTAAGGACAATAACCCAATTATCCAGCCTCTTTTCATTGTTATTCCCTCTTTAAATCCAACATGATGAGTTTTACTCAGCAACAGGTTTGATCAATTACATGCTTTGTCAATTTTTGGTCAACTCGCTGTTTGTCTGCTTGCCAAGGTGTCAAGTGAGTGCTTTTATAAGCGCTCTTTAGTCACAGAGGTAATCAAAAATCCATGGACAGCGACCGATGTCGTGTTATGCCCTCCCCCGCTTCCTTTAATGAGGAGGCAATCGTATGTTAACACTCTTTATGGAACCCCAAACTTGGGTGGTCTTTTTTACCCTTCTGACCCTTGAAGTGGTGTTGGGTGTCGATAACTTAGTCTTTATTTCCGTATTGTGTGAGCGTCTCCCCAAAGAGAAACGCCGCTTCGCGCGTACCTTGGGTATTGGTCTTGCCGTGATCAGCCGGATTGGCTTGTTGCTCTCCATCGCTTGGGTCATGTCGTTGACCGCGCCACTGTTTACGATTGGTACGGAACCGGTTACCGGTAAAGACCTTATCATGCTGTTTGGTGGTGGCTTTTTGCTGCTAAAAAGTACCAAAGAGCTGTGGGCATGGTTGGGCCATGGCGAACCCATTACCCACTCGACACAAGTGCGCACCGGTATGGCAGTGATTTTGCTGCAAATCGTTGCGGTAGATGCGGTATTTTCAATGGACTCAGTGATCACTGCGGTGGGTCTTACCCAAGATGTGCCCGTGATGGTCGCCGCCATTATTACCGCCGCCATCATTATGATGATCGCGGCAGAACCCGTAAATAATCTGGTCAGCCGTTATCCTGGGTTTAAAACCTTGGCCTTGCTGTTCTTAGTGCTACTCGGCGTGCTGCTGATGGCCGAAGGTGCTGGCATTCATATCAACAAAGGCTACGTGTATGTTGCGATGGCATTTGGTTTGATACTTGAGCTTTGCCACATTCGATTGCGCCACAAGCAGCGCTTGAACATCAAGCGTATTGGTCCGCACTTTTCGTTAAAAGTGTCACGTCGCATTGCTGACAGCCGTTAATTCTCAGGGACCGTCGCCACATTCTTGATGGCGGCGGCCCTATCTTTGAATTGAATTTTTCCCACACAGCATTGACCCAATTGCGCATAATGCGCTTGGACATGTGCCACGAGCTGCTCAAGTGGCATGATTTGCCCACTCGGCTGCCAGTGCTGACCGCCGTCTTGGCTCAACCAGCATACGCCTTGGCTATCCACCAGCCGGTCGTCTTCTGTGATCACGTTTTCGCACAGCGCCTCAAGGGACGCCAGATCGGATGCAAACGAGAGTTCGTCATCGCCATGCCAAATCAGGAGCGCCGGATAGTCAAGAAACGTATTCATTGCTTGGGCTTAAACATGGCCAGATTGAGTTCAACAGGCGAACCCATCCAACCGACATGGTCAGTATGATCTATGTAGTCATCGCCCGTCACGCCATGCAAGAACACGGTTAAATCGCCCCGGTGCGTCTCAAGCCATGTCATCACCTCATCGAACGCGGCTTTGTCAAAAGCGATCTGAAAACTCCACTTTGGGTGTGGGCCAACGCATTTGCGATGAAAGCGGCCAAGGTCGATAGGCAGTGACGATGCAGCGGCTGCTTGATAGATAATATCCGCCTGCGCTTCGGTGTCAGCCTCATAGTAGACATGGGCGTGGTAAGCCTGATGGACATTGGGAAAAGAGTAAGAAGATGACATAAACGCAATGTAAATTAACAGAATGAAGTGAACGATAGTTTACTCTAAGCACACAATGATAAACAGACGATACCGATAAAGAGACTCGGATGGGGACGAATATGTTTGCTTATGAATACGCATGTTATGCTGAGAATGAACAATCATACAACGATTAAAGGAGTCATCATGATTCAGCAAGGACAACCTTTACCTAGCGCGACGCTCAGTGAACTCACCGAAGATGGCATGCAAACCCACGACATTCCTGCCCTTTTCGCCAACAAGAAGGTTGTGCTGTTCGCAGTGCCGGGTGCCTTTACCCCAACCTGTTCAGAATCGCACTTACCGGGCTTTGTGGTGAAGGCGGATGAGATTAAAGCAAAAGGCGTCGATATGATTGCTTGCGTCTCCGTCAACGATGCCTTTGTGATGCAGGCGTGGGGCGAAGCACAAAACGCCAATCAGATTCATATGCTGGCCGACGGCGATGGCAGTTTTACCCAAGCGCTGGGCCTGGAAATGGACTCAGGGAAGTTTGGGGGTATTCGCTCACAGCGTTATGCGATGGTGATTGATAATGGCATCGTCACGCATTTGAACGTTGAAGCGCCAAAAAGCTTTGAAGTCTCCAGTGCCGAGGCGATTCTCGCCCTGCTGTAGCAGTTAGTTAGCGATGGCTGCCAACAGCCATCGCTATCGTTTAAGCGACATGCTCCACCGTTTGATAGTCTCGGCCTATAGCGCTTAACCAGCGGGCGAGATCTTGGGTGGCAATAACCCAAGTTTGATCGTGACAAAAAGGCTGGCATTCCACCGCTTGGACTTGCCATATCGCATTCGCGATCACCAAACTGACCCGATGCTCAGGATCGTTCATTACATCAAATACCGATACGGCGCCTGATTGTGCCTGTAAATAGGTTTCAAGTTGCTGCAACGACGCAAACGATAGGCGAGACGTGCCCAAGGCTTCACTCAATCCGGCTAAATTGACGGTGGCTTTGCCCGGTAACACCACCAAGAAAAACTGTTTTCCTTTTCTGTCTTTCAACAGCAAATTCTTGGTCGGATTTGCATCAGTATGCAAACCGAGCGCGTCTGCTTGTTCACACGTATAGACAGGCTGATGGCGGTATATATTTACTGAAATACCGTGCGCATTGAGGCTTTGAAACAGCGCAGCCTGTTGACTAGATAGCGGAGGATTACCCGTCATAACGCTCCTGTTTGAAAATAATGTTGACGAAGTTTTTCGATCTCGCCGCGTTCCGCAGCGGACGCTATTTGAGCGGCTCAGAGGTTGCCGACCAAACTTGAAAAGAAAGCATGGTCAGCCAAACGATGGTTAGCCTTCGTACCCAGTTGGTCATTAAGCAGCATTTCACGTTGGTTGCTTCGCAAGAAGTATAACCGAATGTATTGTCATGTCAGCGCAGTAAAGCGTCCATGTTTGCGATACGTCATACCCTCAAACATCAAACCGAGACACGCTCTTCTATTTATTGACGAGCGCATCTTGATGTGGTTTGAAAATGACACTGTCACGCAACTGTTGTATGAGTGCAATCGCAGCCCCCGATAAGTCACCTTGACGCTGATGCAACGTAATTTCAGTATTGGGGAGTTTCGGTAACCCTTCCTCTTCACCAAGTACTCTAAGCCCTTCCCCCATCATCGATGGCGTTAACACCGTAATCGCTAGCCCTGCACGAACGGCTGACGAAAGCCCTGACAAACTTGCACTCGAATACGCAATTCGATGGGTAATACCGGCTGATGTTAAGGCCGCCAGTGCACGCTCTCGGAAAATACACACCCCTTGCTTAGACAGCGCCAAAGGTAGAGGTTGGCGCTGATGCGTATCGTGCCCCACACCCGTGACCCACGTCATCGGCTCGGCGCGCAATACTTCGCCACCCGGGCTGTTAGGCTGACGCGTCGTTATCGCGATATCTAGCGCACCGGCTTTTACTTCTTGTACCAGTTCGACACTCAAACCACAGCTCACCTCAAGCTCTACTCCTGGGTAACGAGCCTCAAACATAGAGAGCGCCTCAGGAAGATAGATTAAGTAATCATCAGGGATCCCTAAACGAACGACGCCGTCTAGCCGTTGGTCGGTCATCTCTTGCCAAGCGAGTGCATTTTGCCTAAGTAGCTGTCTGGCATGCGCCAATAACCGCTCACCTGCAGGAGTAGGCAGTACAGCAGTCTGCCCTCGTTGCAGCAACGGTTTTTCAAATAGTGCCTCGAGCCGTTTCATATGTGCACTCACGGTAGATTGCGCAAGGTATAAGCTCTCTCCAGCTCGGGTAAAGCTACCCTTTTCTACCACGGCGACAAAGGTTTTAAGAACCACGAGATCGAGCTCTCGCACGGCGCCTGACTCACGCATCATGATTTGTGATGACCCTATTATAAAAATTCGTTTTCATGATTGTAGCGTTTTCGCCAAAGTACACCAACAC
Organism: Salinivibrio sp. PR6; assembly: GCF_001995955.1. Classification (NCBI taxonomy): domain Bacteria; kingdom Pseudomonadati; phylum Pseudomonadota; class Gammaproteobacteria; order Vibrionales; family Vibrionaceae; genus Salinivibrio; species Salinivibrio sp. PR6. Next base: position 124,996 of record NZ_MUFA01000005.1, read on the forward strand.
ATTCACTGAAACAGAGATAAGGAGAGACGCGATGAATCAGAAAAAATCGCCTCAATATCAGTCATCTCGAGATTCGTTTCCCGCACTGTATATGCCTGCGATGCCACCAATGGCTTGGATTAACGGTCGCTCGAAAAAAAGAACACGTTAACCCGACAATTTCTCACTCACAGGCAAATAAACTCATTATGCGTCACGAACACTCATCAATAAGCGCGGGCATTAACCCGCCGGTATTTTATCCTGCCGCCGCTTTAATCGCGGCTTTTGTTATTTTTACCATTAGCGTGCCAGATACCGCCGGCGCGCTATTTGGTAGCGCGCAAGCTTGGATCATCGACACCTTTGGTTGGTTTTACTTACTCGCGATGGGGCTATACCTTGGCCTGGCCTTGATTTTTGCACTGAGCCGCTATGGCCAATTTAAGCTGGGCCCGGATCACAGTGAGCCCGAGTTCAGCTACCACTCATGGTTTGCGATGCTTTTTTCTGCTGGCATGGGGATCGGGTTAATTTTTTACGGGGTCGCCGAACCAGTATTTCACTATGCGACCCCAGTAGTTGGCGAAGGCAATACCGCAGAAGCGGCTAAAGCAGCAATGCGCATGACCTTTTTCCATTGGGGGTTACATGCATGGGGCGTTTATGCCATTGTCGCCCTTGCCCTCGCCTATTTTAGTTTTCGCCATCGTTTACCACTTCGCATTAGCTCAGCGCTTTATCCTCTAATTGGTAAACGTATTCATGGCCCAATTGGTTATACCGTCGACGTATTTGCTGTTTTTGGCACCATGTTTGGTATTGCTACCTCTTTGGGCTTGGGCGTGATGCAGATAAACGCAGGCTTGAACTATTTATTTGATATTCCGACAACAACCAGCGTGCAGTTAATACTGATTGCTTGTGTGACGGGACTCGCCACCATCTCAGTCGTACTAGGGCTCGATGGAGGCATCCGTCGATTGTCTGATTTAAATCTCTGGCTAGCGATTGCCTTACTGCTCTTTGTCGTGGCGGTAGGTCCTACCCTCTTTATTTTCGAAACATTGGGGCAAAATATTGGCACCTATTTGTCATCAATGGTTGATATGACATTTAATGCCTACGCCTATACGGGTGATGAAAGTACAGATGGTTTTTTAGGGGGATGGACACTCTTTTACTGGGCGTGGTTTGTCGCTTGGTCACCGTTTGTAGGGATGTTTATCGCAAGGATATCTCGCGGCCGGACGATCCGCGAGTTCATTCTTGGCGTCATTTTTGTCCCTGTCGGTGTCACCTTTATTTGGCTAACTGTGTTTGGCGATACCGCGCTACACGGTATTCTTACCAACACCATGCCAAACTTGGTAGACCAAGTATTTGCCAACAGTTCAACATCGTTATTCCACTTTTTGGATAGTTTCCCGTTGGCAGGTGTCTCCTCCGTGATTGCAACTTTATTGGTGATCACCTTTTTTGTCACCTCATCCGATTCGGGCTCATTAGTGATCGATACCTTAACGTCCAAGGATGATGGCGAGTCGCCGGTAAAATTGCGTATTTTCTGGGCGCTTGCCGAAGGTTTAGTCGCCTCAGCGTTGGTCGTGGCTGGCGGTAGCAATGTCCTATCTGCACTGCAAGCAGCCTCTCTGACTTCGGCACTGCCTTTTGCGGTCATTTTACTCGCGGTTGGCTTTGGTTTGCTTAAAGCGTTAAAAATGGAGGCTCTCAAACGCGATAGTCTCCAACATCTGGCGACGATACCGGGCAATGTGACGCGCCATAGTCCACATTACGCAGAAAACTGGCAAAATCGCCTACAAACCTTAGTGGCTTCACCTGAGTGGCAGGAAATCGCTGTAATGTTGGATAAAACCATTGAGCCCGCGATGCGTGCGGTCGCCGAAGAGCTTGAGAAGCAGGCGCTGGATGTCAGTATCAACCGCGAACACGATCGCTGCTATCTGCGAGTTCACCACGGCAATGACCCTGATTTTATTTACGGAGTACGAGCCCGTGCCTATGCCAGCCACACGTTTAACCTAAAAACCTTAGCGGATAATGAGACATTGGATACGCCACACCATTATCGTGCAGAGGTATTCTTACGGGAAGGCGGGCAGCAATACAATATTGCGGGCTACAATCAAGCGCAAGTGATTGAAGATATGCTGGATCACTACGAAAAGCATCTGCACTTTCTTCACGTGATCAATAGCTAAATCTTATTTTGTCGAGTAACTAGCGCCGCCTTTGCGCGGCGCTTCATCCTTGTCGAGCGTTTACGGCACTCACACCTTGCCAATCTTCCAACTCTTGTTCGGGGTGCTCGGCTCTAAATTGCTGATACAGCGCAATGCCCTGTGGATCTTCCAGCACATCAACCATCACCCCTTTCTCTTGCAGCACCGTCTCGTTACCGCTCGCACTGGTGATATCCCCGACCACCACTCGAGAGAAACCGCGCATGGCGATCAATGCCGCGCACACATCGCATGGGCTTAAACTGGTAAACAAAGTTGTTTGGCTGAAGTCGATTCGCCCGGCATCACGTATCGCGGCCGTTTCACCGTGGTTGTAGGGATGATTTTCTTGCACCAAGGTGTTGTGTCCTTTGCCCACTATATGACGTGTTTCATTGTCAATAATCACCGCGCCGATGGGGCATCCTCCTTCCTCAGCGCTTTTTTGGGCTAGCAGCACCGCAATGCGCATCAAGTCCGCATCTGTTAGTTTTTGGCTGAAGCTGTTATCCACCAGCACCGGCAAACTGCGCGTTGGCATATGCGCCACGGCACGCAGCGCCGCTTCGTTCACCGTACTGTTTGCATTTAATAGCATCCGCTCTCTCCTTATTCCATCTTACAGATAACGTTAAGCTGCGTCATACCACAAGATCATCAATTTACTCGCAATTAATGAACCAAACAGTGATAAGGTTTGTATTGGTCAATTCAGTATTTGTTATTGGTTTAATCGACCTTTTGCGCCTTCGTCTGTACTTGTTAGCCAAGGGTGGTGATAGCAACTCTGTTCAGGGATTTTTATGATAAAACGTTTGATTATTATGTTAGTCGCATGTGGTCTCCTTTTTGGGGGAATTTTTGCTTACAAAGCGGTAGGCAACCATTTTATGAACCAATTCTTTGACAACATGCCTGCCCCCACGGTCACCGTGACGGCCACCACAGTCTCAACCCACCCTTGGCGTGAACAACAGACCACTATTGGCAGTTTTGCGGCCATTAATGAAACCCAGCTAACCACCGAGGCAAGCGGCATTGTCAACGATATTATGTTCGATAACGCGACATCGGTGAAAAAGGGACAATTGCTCCTCACGCTAGATGCCAGCGTTGATGAGGCAGAATTGCGTCGGCTCGAGTCCGTGGCAGAACTGGCACAACTTGAACTGCGGCGTTATCAGCGGCTATTTAGAGATAAAAACATCTCCGAGTCAGAGCTAAAGCGCAAAGAAAGCGAAGCCAAACAAGCGATTGCCGCTGTCGACAGCCAAAAAGCGCGCATTGAGCAAAAGTCATTAACCGCGCCTTTCGACGGCATCATTGGCATCCGAGAAGTCAGTCTTGGCCAATTAATGTCCCCGGGGACAGCGGTTGCGACACTCACGTCAGTGACCCCGATTCACCTCAACTTTACCTTGCCGGAACAGCAACTCAGCACGTTGAAAAATGGTCAAACCGTTTCTGCCACGATTAGCGCACAGCCTGACGAGGTCTTTGCCGGCACAGTGACTGCAATTTCGCCGGTTGTGACGCCGTCGAGTCGCAGTGTCGATATTCAAGCCACCTTTGACAACCCAGATGCCGTTTTACGGTCAGGTATGTTCGCACGCGTGAGCCTTGATCAAGGTGAAGAAACGCAAAATGTCTTGCTGGCACCACAAAGCGCAATTCAATTTAATCCGTATGGCAACGCAGTCTTCGTGATCCAAGAGCAAGACGATGCATTGACGGTACAACAGCGCTTTGTGCAAACGGGCGCGCGCCGCGGTGACATGATTGTGATTAAAGACGGCCTTCAACCCGGTGACCGTATCGTTACCTCCGGCCTCCTCAAGCTCCGTAACGGCAGCAACATCAAGATCAGTGACAATGAGCGTGTTCAGCCGAGCGAAGATCTTGATCCCAACGTTGTGAATCAATAGGAGCGATTCGATGCGATTTACCGACGTCTTTATCAAGAAACCCGTCTTGGCCTCCGTGGTGAGCCTATTCATTATCTTGCTCGGCTTACGCGCCATCACCGACATGAATGTGCGTCAATTCCCCGAGATCAAAAATGCAGTGGTCAGTGTCTCTACCACTTATATCGGTGCAGATGCCGACCTGATTCAAGGCTTTATCACTACGCCGCTGGAGCGTGAAATCGCTGCCTCAGAAGGGATTGATTACTTAGTCTCCACCTCAACCGCTGGTGTGAGCACCATCGAAGCCTATTTACGCCTTGATTACGATCCGAATGAAGCACTCACGCAGATTGCCGCACAGGTGAATAAGGTGCGCTCAGAGCTCCCTGATGATGCCCGTGAGCCCGTCGTCACCCTGCAGGTGGGGGAAACGGTCGCAGCGATGTACCTCGCGTTTTATTCTGACGTCCTCACTGATAATCAAATTACCGATTACTTGGTCCGGGTGGTCGAGCCACAACTGTCGACGATTCCCGGCGTGCAGCGTGCTGATGTGTTGGGTGCCAGTAGTTTTGCCATGCGAATCTGGCTCGACTCGGTCAAAATGGCCGCGTACGATCTCACCGGTACGGATGTGATTGCCGCCCTGCGCAGCAATAATGTGCTTGCGACGCTAGGGCGCACCAAAGGCCAAGACGTAGCGATTGATTTAAACGCCGCCACCGACATTCATGACGTGAAACAATTTGAAGATCTGGTGATCAGCAGTGATGGCCAATCTGTTGTGCGTTTGAGTGATGTGGCGACCGTTGAGCTCGGCGCGGAAAGTTACCAAACATCGGTCAACTTTAACGGGCTCGATGCCACCTTTATCGGCATCGAAGTCTCGCCAGATGCCAATGCGCTGGATGTGATTGAGGCGGTGAATCAGGTATGGGATGCCGACATTACCACCCAGTTGCCTCAAGGGTTGTCGGCGTATATCGCCTATGATTCAACCGAGTATATTGATAATGCCATTGATGAAGTAGTGATATCGATTATTCTCGCCTTAGCCATCGTAGTCTTTGTGATTTATGGCTTTTTGGGGTCGTTACGCTCGGTGGTCATTCCTGCGGTCGCGATCCCCGTATCGCTCATCGGCACCTTCTTTTTAATGTGGCTGTTAGGATTTTCCATCAACCTACTGACACTGCTTGCCATGGTGCTGGCGATTGGTGTGGTGGTTGATGATGCGATTATCATGCTTGAAAACGTGCACCGCCATATCGAAGAAGGTAAAAGCCGAACACAAGCCGCACTGGAAGGCGCGCGCGAGCTGGCGTGGCCGATTATCACCATGTCGACTACCTTGGTCGCGGTGTTCCTGCCCATCGGCTTTGTCGGTGGCTTAACCGGGGTGTTGTTTGTTGAATTTGCCTTTACCCTCGCCGCGTCGGTGATCTTATCCGGCGTGGTGGCACTCACGCTCTCGCCCATGATGTGTGCCTATGTGCTCAAGCCCTATCAAGCGGATAAAGCGACCCAAGAGCGCTCCCTTGAGCATTGGCTGGATAAGCAGTTTGACCGATTGCATCATCGCTACCAACGCACACTCCATAGCTTGTTGAATACCAATGCGGTGATCCTCACGTTTGGCGCGATTGTTTTAGTGTCTTGCTATTTTTTGTTTATCACCAGTCCTTCTGAGCTTGAGCCCGCTGAAGACCAAGGGTTTGTGTTCTCCATACTCGAAGCCGACAGCCAAACCACGCTGGATGCGTTGTCTGCCAGTACCGATGAATTAAACCGACTGATTGACGATGTACCAGAAATCGACAACGTCTTTATTATCAATGGCTCTGGCGGCACCAATAACGCAATAGCCGGTATTGTACTTGCGCCATGGGATGAGCGAGAGCGCAGTACCCAAGCGATTTTGGAAAACGAGATTCAACCCTTTATGGACAGCCAACCGAGCTTAAGCAGCTTTGCCTTGGTGCCCCCTTCACTGCCGTCTCCGGGCGGCGGCACACCGGTTGAATTTATTATCGGCTCAACACAACCCTTTGAGGCGATTAATGAAGTGGCGAACAATATTGTGGGCAAAGCGATGCAGACTGGGCGGTTTATCTTTGTCGATACCGATCTGAGCATTGACCGCCCCAAACAAACGGTCAAGATCGACCGTGAAAAGGCGGCTTTGATGGGCGTCGATATGCAACAGCTCGCCGCGGATATGGGCTCATTGTTATCCGGGGCGGACGCGGGACGCTTTTCACTGGAAAACCGCTCTTATCGAGTGATCCCCCAAGTGGCGCGTAATGAACGCCTCACGCCAGAACAATTGCGCCAGTTTTATACCCGCAACCAAGACGGTGAATTGGTTCAGCTGTCAACGTTAGTGACCTTAGAGGAAAGTGTGCAACCTCAAGCATTACGCGGTTTTCAGCAGCTGAATGCGGTGAAAATTTCCGGTGTACCGCGCCCTGGTGTGCCTTTGGGGGAAGCGCTGGGTGTGCTCGAAGAGATTGCGGCAACAGAATTGCCAGCAGGCTTTAGTGTCGATTATGCCGGACAGTCACGCCAGTTTATGAGCGAAGGCCAGCAACTGGTCGTGACCTTCTTCTTTGCTTTAATCGTGATTTTCTTGATCTTAGCGGCGCAGTTTGAGTCGTTTAAAAACGCGATCATTATTTTGGTCACCGTGCCAATGAGTGTCTGTGGCGCGCTGATATTTATCAGCCTAGGGTTTACTACCTTGAACATTTACACTCAAGTTGGCTTGCTCACTCTCGTTGGTCTGATTGCTAAACACGGTATATTGATCGTCGAGTTCGCCAATCAGCTCCAACAAGAAGGACGGACCAAACGTGAGGCGATTGAAGAAGCGACCGCCATCCGTTTACGCCCTATCTTGATGACCACGGCAGCGACAGTGCTCGCCATGATCCCGCTTTTGATTGCCTCTGGAGCCGGTGCTGGCGCCCGTTTTGCCATGGGGCTAGTGATTGCCAGTGGGATGACACTGGGCACCTTGTTCACCCTGTTCGTGGTACCTGCGATGTATCTGTTCTTAGCCAAAACCATCACGCCGGCATCCACCGAGTTGTCGCCAGCGCACACGCATCATAGCGATTAATCGAAAAATCGTACCCATTGGGGCCACTGCAACGTGGCCCCTTTAGTCTCGGGAAACAACCCTTTTATATCCGGTTACGCGCTAAGAGGACATAAAACGCGCGAGGACGAATTCCACCAGCAATCGAACACGCAAAGGCACTTGTTCTCGGTCTCGATAGAGTAAAAATAGCGTGCGCGCTCGACTGCACCATTGCGGTAACACGCGCTGTAATTCACCCTTTTCTATCAAAGGTAGCGCAGAATAATCAGGAATATAGCCGATGCCAAATCCAGCCTGCACGGCATGGGTTAGCATCTGAATTTCATCCACTTCTGCACGTATACCCGTGGTGGCTTGATAATCAAACGCCTCCCCCGTTTGATGGTGTGTGAGTTCCCAAACCGTCATTGGATGACAAATCACCACCGGTTTACCACTCAGATCATTAGGAGAGCGCACATCGTGGTAGTCACTGTCGGGACTGGCGCACAAAATGAAGTGAATATCGGTGAGCGGCCGTGCAATCCAATTTTCGACCACGGGGTTCCCGACTCGAAACACCACATCCATGCCTTCCGCTTCAATGTCTATCAAACTATTAGAAAAATTAATATCCAGTTGAATCTCTGGATACTCACGCATAAAGTCGAAAAAGACGCAGCGTAAAAACTGCTTACCGGCATTGATGGGTGCGCTGATACGAATTTTGCCTTGGGGGTGATGTTTCTCGCTCACCAAATCATCGCTCAGTGTCTGCAACTCATCGAATAATCCTGCGGCACGTTCAAAATAGCGATGGCCAATTTGGGTCAGAGAGATACGATGTGCATCGCGATTGAGTAAACGCAGGGCAAGATCCTGCTCAAGCTGGCGAATTCGACGGCTTAGGGTGGATTGCGGCATGGCAAGCTGCTGCGCCGCGGCTTTAAAACTCCCCAACTGCGCCACAGTACAAAAACAGCGCAAATCGTCTAAGGAATAGTTAGGTTTCATATTTGGAATCTACCGTTCTGATATTGCCGGTTTATTCATATTTTGAAACTTATACACTAGCGCCCATCACTCAACAAGTCAGGTCTTGCTATGACAACTACTGCTTCACTGTGGAAAGCCGTTGCCCTTCTCATTTTATGTGCCTTTTTTTGGGGTAGCACTTTTCCTATTGGTAAAGATGCGCTGAATGAAGTGAATGCGCTCACCTTGGTCTTTTGGCGCTTTGCCGTCGCCGCGATTTGTCTAGGCTTTTATCTCAAGCTCACCCGTACCCGCGTTCCCACACTCAGCGCCAAGCAGTGGCTGTGGGCAACCACCGTCAGCGCTGTGGGGATTGGCGGCCTTAATCTCTGTTTGTTCACCGGACTCGAGTATACCCAAGCGACCAATGGGTCATTAATCATGGCGCTCAGCCCGTTGGTGACTTCACTTATCGCCTGTATCGCGATTCGTGCATTGCCGCGGAAAGGACAAGTTTTCAGCTTGGTGGTGAGTTTATCGGGCGTGCTCGTGGTGATCACCAATGGGCAGTGGCAGATGCTCAGCCAATTAAACTTTAACCAAGGTGATCAGATGATTTTCACTGGCATGTTTGCATGGAGTGCGTACACCTTCTTCAGCCAAGGCATTGGCCGCTGGATGCCGGTGATCCCCTACACGTTTTTAGGTATGCTCAGTGGTGCGACTGTGATTGGCATCATGTGTGCACTTACCCCAAACGTTCATCCGTTTGGCGAAGTGCTCGCAGCCACCCCATTAGCCGTCTCCGAACTCCTTTATATCGGTGTGCTGGGTACCGTCGCCGGTTACTTACTCTGGCTCAACGGCGTGCGCCATCTCGGCTCTGCCAATGCAGCACTCTTTTTTAACTTTGTGCCCGTGTTCGCGGTACTCACCGCGTTTTTGATGGGACAAGCCGTGAGCCAACTTCAGGTGATGGGCATTGTCATTGTAATCGCAGGGCTGTTGCTGCCACGCCTTCCTCACCCACGCCAATGGCGCGTTGCACGCTCTGCTTAGCGGTGTCGCTATTATGCCTCTGAGTGCATCATGAGTCGCGCGCGGTGACTCGTTTTCATCGCGCGCGACTCATGCCTCATCATAGGGTTACCCGCCGAATCGGGTGACACGATAGGGTTGCATATCCACATCCGTGGCCTCCCCATCCATCATTTGCCCTAATAATTTCCCGGTGACCGGCCCTAACGTAAACCCTTGGTGGCCGTGACCAAAGGCAAGCCATAACCCTTTACGTTGCGGCGCCTCACCTATCACCGGTTTCATGTCCGGCATACACGGACGTCCGCCTTTCCACGGCGTTTCATCAATACGCGCGCCAATAGGATATAAAGCTTTCGCTTCATGCTCTGCTGCTTGTAGCTGGCTTTGATCCGTGGGGGCGTCCAAGGCGGTTAACTCTGCGCCCGTGGTCAAGCGGATACCTGCACGCATAGGTGCCAGCAAATACCCCACTTCCGCATCCATAATCCAGTGATTAAGTGGCTTTTTTTCATCGCATTGGTAATGCATGTGATAGCCACGCTTGGTAAACAAAGGGACCTCTAGACCTTGCTGACGCAACCAGTAAGAGGACCAAGGGCCCATTGCCATTACGACTTGGTCAGCATGTAACTGACCGTCATCGGTTTCGATAACCCACTGCTCGCCTGCTTGTTTCAATGCCTGCAAGTTCGCGCGTTTAATCTCGCCGCCTTTATCAATCACATCGTCAGCATAGGCCTTGACCAAAGCGCCTGGGTCGGTGACTGTCCAAGGTTGTTTCCAGTGGATCGCGCCCGCCAGCGAAGCCGTTAAATTTGGCTCCATCGCCGTGATCTGTGCTGCGTTTAGCACCTCATAGTCAACGCCATAGTTGGCACGATCTGCGGCGGCACGCGTGCATTCATCATCTAAGGCTTTTTGCGTGCGGAAAAGCTTGAGGTAACCTTCCTTACGAATCAAGGACGCTGCGTTCGCGGAGGCAATCATTTCCTCATGAGTGTCTAACGACTGCATAATTAACGCCGCGTACTCTGGCACCAATTGTTTGTATTTACTCTCACTGGAATAATGCCAGTATTGTAATAACGGATGGGCGGCTCGGATAACGCTCGTAGGACGGTAACGAATATCGACCGAGCGATTCGGCAATACGCGCAATAAGGTGGCAAGGTCGCGGGGAAATGCGTAGGGTCTAACCGCCTCGCGCTGAATAATCCCGGCATTACCAAATGAGGTTTCTTGTCCGGGGCTTACCCTATCGACCACGATGACCTCATACCCGCGCTTTAAAAGGTGCCATGCCACAGAGACACCTACCATGCCTGCACCTAATACCACTACCCGCTTTGCCATACTTCACTCCCTGAATAACTTGAAATTATGTTTTTATTGTACTTTGCTTGTCATTATGCCGTTGTGTGCTTTTTGCACATAAGTTACAAGCTTTTAACCAATGCAGGTAGAGGTATTTAACAATCAATCTCACACTTTTTCGACCATCCCCGCCCCTGTCAGACAAGCTCAAGCAAGTAAGTCTTTGTCAATGAAACAATTCATTGTTCTTACTGATTCCAGCTAGCTAGCGCACACTTCCAGCAGAGAAACAGGGGCAAGTGGTTACTATTTAGACCTAGCTATGTGAGAGTGACAAAACACATTCGACGTAAAAGGAAGCAATATGGCTGACTATGATCCAAACAAAGGCTTCGTCGCCATTCTAGGATGGAGCCTCAATGCAATTGATGCGATTAGCCGTTTCGATCGTAAATATGTCGTTGTTGCCCCAACATGGGCAGAAGAGTATGCCAAAGAGCATGATATCCCCTACCTTCCTTGGGACTTTGAGCGCCTCAATGACCGTTCCTTTGAAATTGCCACCACCCTGCAAGAAATGGGGGTCGATGTGGCGATTCCTCTGTTCGAAGAAACCGTAGAGTGGGCCGGCGCCATTAACGCCGTGCTGCTCAAAAAACCTAAGCTGATGGGACAATCTCTTCTGTTCCGCGATAAATCCTTAATGAAACGCCGTGCACAAATCGGCGGTATTCGGGTTGGGATCTTTGAAGAAGCGCAAGATAAATCCGACGTGGTACGTTTCCTGCGCCGGGTTAACCAAGCCTTGCTGAAACTTGACGGCGACCCAAATGACCCGATCCACCTCAAAGCCTTTGACAAAGCAGGCTGCGAAGGCCACTGGATGGTGCGTGAGCCTGATGATCTCGATCGTGTTTCCGATGAAGAGTTTCCGCTATTGATGGAAAGCCACCTCGATGGTTGGGAGTTTGCTGTCGAAGCATTTATTAGAAACCGCAAAATCCAGTTTTTAAACATCTCCGAGTACGTCACCCTCGGCTACTCTGTTTTCGTCCCGGCCTCCCCCGAGTTGGAAAAATATAGGGAAAAAGTGACCCAGGAAATCGAGAAGCTGATCGAAGCGTTTGATATTGATTTCGGCTTTATCCATCCAGAGTACTTTGTTACCAACGATGGTCAGATGTACTTCGGTGAAGTAGCCTACCGCCCACCCGGTTTCCAAGGCTTTGAAATTATTGAACGTGTTTATGACTTTAACTGCTATCAAGCGATGGTGGTAGCGTTTGACCCTAAAACAACTGACGAAGAACTCAACGCTTTCTTCCCAACGCCTATCAAAGATGCCAAAGGCGTCGCCGGTACCTTTGGGGTATATCCAAGACGCCGAGTGGTAAGCCAGCTAGCCATACCTGAAGAGACCGAGAATCACGAGTACTTTGAGTTTCATGAGCTGCAGTCGCCTATGGAGGGGAAAGTGCCTAAACGCAGTGCATTTGGCACACACTGGGGTTTGCTACACTTTTATGGTGACGACCCGCATGTTATGCGTGACTTATTAAAAGCACAGGAAGACCTTGATTTCTATGTCTAGCTTACTCAATAAGCTTGATCATGCCGTTGAACAACTTGATCAAGTAAGCTCCATCGCCAAGGCACGCCACCAATTTCACGTGATTGATATTTGTGGGCGTGTATTGGCACAGGATGACGGCATTAATCAACTGTACTCACGGATTGTCACTCTCACTGAGGCAGGCCTTTTTGAGGGAACAGATTGGGGGCAGCCCGAGTATCTCGTACCGAATCTCGTGCCAGATACCCTCGCGCATGCCGACAAAGCCACCGTGGTGCTAGATTGTCTCAGCCAGCTTCGAATGCTGGCTATCGTCGAGGGGAAGCTCTCTTCCCCGCCTTTTTCCCAACAAGAAGCACATCAATTTCTTGCCAGAGTATTAAGCCTCAATTTATCACTCGTAATGGGTCTTACCGATGAGTCGAGCCGTATTCGACTCGGTGCAACGGCGCCCGCTATTAGTACTTTATATCGTTTTATTCTCAGCCACTTGGGCTATGAAACCATTCTCAGTGAACTGGTTGATGAAGTTTGGCGTGTACTCGCGCAGCGCCCCATTCAGGTCAATCCAATTAAGGCGATGATCAATCAGATCTCTATTTTGGTGTCGCAGGAGCAGATTAACCTCGGTGAAGCTAAGCTCGGCATCGATCGTCTTGTCAGTGCGTTATACGGCCCAACCCAGGGCTGCTATGACGATCCGGGGTTGGACGCGTACTGTGAGCGTCTGAATGCAATGGACAGCAATGCTTTACAACAAGAGGCGTTGGGATTTGCACGTGCGATGCATGATGTCGGTTTAGCATCTGATTACCACGCCATATTTTTACGATGGTTACTGGACAATGAGGGAAGCGACACACTCCCCACCGCGCTAGGTTTAAGTAATACTGGCTTAGACTGCCTAGTTACCTATCGTCAGCTGGTGCACACACTGATCCAGGAAGCCATTTATCCGCAAACCGCGCAAGCTGTGTATGGTTTGGCAATGATGCTTGAACGGGGTGTTCTGTTCGATGCGCCTGTCGCCCCGAGTCTGTGGCGTCAGATTCATCTCAACCTACACCCAGACGTCACCCATACACTGACCTTGGCCTTTGGTGAGCAACTCCCCGCTCGCGTTCATCTGTTAGCGGGTGTCATGTCAGTGCTTGGCCAGCCGCTAGGTGTGGCTCAAGGCAACAACCCGACTTGCCAATCGGCACGTGCAATATCCATGTGGGCGTATAATGACCCTGATTACTTACTTAACTGTATCGTTCAAGTTGCTTGCAATCAGAGCCTACGCATGCATTTTGAAGGACAGTCGTTAGACTCTCACACCCTCTTACAGGGGCTGAGTACCGCACTGCCATTCGATACTGACCCTGTGTCAGTCGTTCTGGTGCCGCATTTGGATAAACTTTACATCGAAATGGGCCGGCTTTGTGTCAACCGAGAGCAAGACCCCCATAAGTGGATCAATCCAGAATTTCATGGTTGGTACGTGGGGCGTGAGTTCATGATTGCCGTTGACGTTAAAACAGGACAACTCAAAGAGTTTGATAGTTTTATCGAGCGCTTCTACCGCAGTTATCATCCGCTTTATAACGGCAATATTCCCGTTATACACCCCCAGCCGGTTGGGATCGCAGTCACCAGCAGCCAGGGCCGATTTGTCGGCTGGCACGCGATCACCTTGATACGTATCGCCCTTGACCAAGACAGCGTGATGCGGGTTTATTTTTACAACCCTAATAACGATAGTGGTCAAGATTGGGGACACGATGTGGTGGTGTCTACGCAAGGGAAAGGAGAGCAATACGGGGAAGCTTCCTTACCCTTTGAGCAATTTTTATCTCGACTATATCTGTACCATGACGACACGATTCAAGTTGGTATAAAGAGTCCTCTACCCAGCGAAGCTCTCAATGAAATCAAGCGCATGGCGTTTGAAAGCTGGGCACAAGAACGCATAGAAAACAGCACAGATGCCGTTGTTAATGGCTAAGCATCAACCTGTTCAGTGGTCTCGACACCACTGAACAGGTGTTTATTATTTATCCCCTCAGGCCTTTAAGTGTCAAAGGTTTATCCCCACCTCTTATCTATCGTTGATAAAAAATGAGGCTTAAAAAACCATGGATGCGCCAGATTCATCACTGAAAACACCGCCTCAGATCACCAACGCTGAGGGGAAAACGCGTCGCGTAGGCGTTGAGATAGAGCTCAGTGGCTTAGAGCTGGATACCATTACGCGTTTAGTGGCGGATTTTTTCTCCCTACACATCAAGCGAGGGGGTCGATATGATCGCCGCCTGAACGGAGACAAAGCCGGAGACTGGGTAGTGGAACTCGACTATGCCAAGCTCAAGCGCTTGGGACAAAGCGATCGTAGTGAAAACACCGTGACCAACCGACTAGATCAATCCGCCGAAGATCTATTGGCATGGGCGGCAAAAGCCTTTGTCCCCGTGGAAATTGTCGGCCCGCCTCTGCCACTTGACCGCCTGCAAGAGGTTGACCAACTCATTGCTCATCTGCGTCAACAAGGTGCCGAAGGAACCGAGGACAGCCCAGTTTATGCGTTTGGCATGCAGCTCAACCCAGAGCTGCCTGATTTAACCGCCAAAACGATTTGTGCTCATTTAAAAGCATTCTTATGTTTGTATGACTGGCTTTTAAAGCGTGCCGACATTGATTTGTCGCGGCGTCTAACCAACTATGTCGACCCTTTCCCGAAAGCATATATTGAACGCGTGCTAGCGGCTGATTATTGGCCGGATCTCGATACCCTAATCGACGACTATCTGATTGATAATCCTACACGCAACCGTGCGCTAGATATGCTGCCCTTATTCACTCACCTTGATGCTGAGCGAGTGAATAAAGTGATTGATGATGGGCTCACACAAGCGCGGCCAACGTTTCATTATCGGTTGCCGGACAGCAAAGTCAGCCGACCCCATTGGGGCATTCACGAAGCATGGAACGATTGGGTGGAAGTCGAAAAACTCGCCGCCGATCCTGCACGACTGGAAACATGCTGCAAAGCCTATTTGGGCTATCTCAACGACCCATTGGCGCGTATCGTTAATAATTGGGCGGAAAAGGTGCACAATTTATGGATAAACCCGTCATCGCAATAACCGGCCCGAGCAAAGGCGCAAGGCTGCCACGTTTTTTTGTCGCCGCGGCAGTCAAACTTTATGGTGGCAAACCGTTACAGTTACACCCCGGCACCGCGCTGGATCCAAACGCCTATCAAGGCGTGGTGATTACTGGCGGGCACGATGTCGAGCCTGTGCTGTACGCCGCCGAGCCCGAAGTGAAACCCAACTACGACTCTGAACGCGATGCGCTAGAGAGCAAAGTTATCAAAAGCGCATTGGCGAGCCAAAAGCCCTTGCTGGGCATTTGCCGTGGTGCGCAACTTCTCAACATCTGTTTGGGCGGCACCTTGCACCAAAGCTTGCGCGAGCAACGCAAAAAAACCTCTCATCGCTGGACAGTGTTCCCGATGAAAACCTTGTGTATATTGCGTGATGTCAACGGCCATATACAGCAACGGTTGGGGCAAGGCAGACGCAAAATAAACAGCCTACACAACCAAGCGATTAACGCGTTAGGCGAGGATTTGACGGTAAGCGCACGTGATTTAGATGGCATTATACAAGCCATTGAGTCGCCCAACCGCCCTTATACACTGGGGGTACAGTGGCATCCAGAATTCTTGCTTTATCTTCGCTGTCAGCGTGCGCTGTTTAAGGGCCTAGTCGAGCACGCAACACGCTTCCAGCAGCGACAAGCGGCATCTCAGTAAAGATGTCTGTTAGTTGGTGAAAAACAAAAACGCCGAGGCACATTCACTCGGCGTTATCAGGTAGCGACTAACGCTTTGACCGCGCATTCAGTCGCTTCTCTATCTGACGTTTTTCCCACTTATCACCAAAGAGATCGACAATGCCCAGAGCACTGACGCCGTGGCTGACCACTGCAATCCCCCATCCCATTGCAGCCCACCAAGCCCAATAATAGCCGGGGCTAGTTTGCCAGTTGATAATAAACAAAATCGCCATCACGACCACATAGCGCGTCAAATGAGAATAAAACCCGCCGAGGGCACGGACGCGATTGGCAATCGCTCTTTCTTCTGGACTCATTGAAGTATCTGCCTGCATGTCTGTCTCCTTTTGCAAATCACTAATGTCGATATCAAACACAGCAGCCAACGATTTCAGCGACTCCAATCCGGGTTTGTGGCCGCGTTCGATACGTTGAATCGTTCGAACACTTAGCCCACTAAATTGTGCTAATTGGTCTTGCGACCACCCTTTTTGAACTCTGAGTGCTTTCACGTTCATCCTTGCTCCTTTGTGCTCTTCCCTAGCGACACTATGCAAAATGGGGGCGACATTACCACGACAGCACCCCGACACCTTAACGACAGTTATTTAAAATCAATCACTTAAAAAAAACACCGCCCGATAGCCAATCCGCGTATTTTACCCTTAGCAAAAGGTATCAATATACAAAGCTTCGACTTTATCGCGCGCCCACTGCGTTTTACGCAAAAATTTCAACGATGATTTCATCGAAGGATCGTTAGAAAAACAGTTCACATTGATATGTTGGTAGAGGCCTGACCAACCATAGTGTTCAACCAAACGGGTCAAAATGGTTTGTAGGGTTAACCCGTGCAGCGGGTTATTGGGTTGTGTATCCATAAGGGTTCTCAGCAACTCGAGCACGCGCTCGTCAATAAAAGCGCTACTTTACGTGACGATATTGCAAAACGCGAATTTAACCACGGTAGCGCGCCAGCTTATAATCAAGGTTTAGCTTAATCGCCGGCCATTCGCTTTCGATAATCGAGAACACAACGGTATCACGGTATACGCCATTCACGATCTTGTGGTTACGCAACACACCATCTTGTTTGGCCCCTAAACGGGCAATGGCCGCACGCGATGCCTGATTCAACCAATGGGTGCGAAACTCAACGGCAATCACCCCCAAGCTTTCAAATGCATAAGCGAGTAATAACCGCTTACACTCGGTGTTTACCGACGAGCGGTGATAACGGCTGGCGTACCAAGTGTAACCAAGTTCCACGCGCTTATTGGCGGCATCCGCATTGGCCAATCGTGTTGACCCAATCACTCGCCCCGATTCTTTCTCAATCACGGCGAACGGCAATGCTTTATTTTTCGCTTTTTCGTCCAAGGCGCTAGCGATGTAGCCTTCCACCGATTCTGCGTTCGGGACCGAGGTATACCAAAGCTCCCAAAGCTTTCCATCGGTAGCGGCTTCAACTAATGCATCCGCGTGCGAGGCAGATAAAGGAACCAAGGAAACCGTGTCACCGTGCAATATGATGTCATCTTGAATAAAAAAGCGTTCCATGCTCATGATTTAGTCCTCACTATTTTTCATTCCGCCACTTTTGCATAAACCACAGTGCTAGAAATCGCACCGCTCGGCAGAATACGGTCATTGATAAGTATCGCTTCTTGATGATAACCACAGCGCTCGGCTACCGCACGGCTACGTGTATTTTCGTAGGCAGTTTTGATTTCGACACGCTTGGCATTAAGGTCATTAAACGCGTATTGCTCTAGCGTTCGCACCGCTTCACTCATATAGCCAAGGCCTTCTTTGGAGCTCCGCAGCCAATAGCCTATTTCAAAATAAGGAATCGCGATGTTGCGGATGATTAAGCTGATCACACCCACCAGTTGCCCCGTCGATTTTTCAAAAATTGAGTAGCGTAGCTCATTGATAAACATGCCGAAGTCATCAATCGCTTGTTGGGTGTTTTCAATCGAGCTCGATTCGGTCAACGCGTGCGGAAGCCAATCCATAAAAGGAGCAAGGGTGTGCTGGCTTTCCAACACGGCTTCTAAAATGAAAGGCTGATGGGTCATATTGGGTGCCACCAGCAACAGACGATCGCTGTCCAGTTGGTCTACGCGCGGGGAATCATCCATTAATATCCACCCAGTACCGCGCCAATGATTCATTGAACACTTCACCATTGATGATGTTTTCCAACGTGCCGCCATTAGCTTCAATTACTTTGCGCGATGCCATATTGTCTTCATTCGCGGTAATTAGAGCGCGAGTGATCCCCAGTTCTCTCGCCTTGGGGAGTGCTAAGGCTAACATTTGCTTGCCACATCCGCGCCCACGATATGATGGCGAAATGTCGTAGCCAATGTGTCCAGCTTCTTGGGTTAGAAATGGCGTATTGATGTGATGACGGATCCGAATCGCGCCAATGATTTGTTGCTCAGCATCAAGCAGCCAAAAATGACTACACGGCACATACCCTTTACGAAGGTTTTTACCCAATGACTCATCCGTTAACCGCGTCACGTAAGTGGGGAAATCGTCTTTCCCCGACCGATAGTAATCGGCATTGTCGGGGTCAAAATGAACAAAATCATCATAAAAACGTGTAAAGGCTGCTTGGTGATTGAGTGCGGGGACGACTAATTCCATGTGCTTGTTCCAAGTCCTATAATAGAACTAGGCTATCTCATTGATATTGAGAAATAAACACTTATTGGCCGCCTATCATCCGCCGCCTTAGCGCGCCCTGCTCGCCACACAGAAGTGATTGATGGTTGATTGCCGCGCATCACTGCCAACGCATCACCGCATCAAACGTTTGACAATGTTGAACCGCTTGCTCCGCCTCTTGCAGATAAACTTGCTGGGCACTTGAGGTTGGATAGGTTAAATACTCGGAACATTTCGCGCTTTGACCATTACCCACCACAATCTTGGCGCCTGGTTGCAAGGTGCACTGTACCAATTTATCGAGCGGCGACCATTGATAACAAATCTCATAGTCTTGGCGATAATCCGCCACCAAGCCAGACGGTTGTGATAACGCCCACCAGTGACCAAACTGACTATGCGGGTTGGTGCTATTCCACGCACGATACACTGTTACCCCTTCAGTCGCCTGATATACCTTGCCTTGGCAAAGCTTCCCTTCCAATGGCTGACCCAGCGACGCCGCCAGTAGCGCTGGATCGTCCACGGCTACAAACTTATCTGCCCATGCGCTTGGCAACGCCGTGCTACCGACACATTCTGCAGCGTCGGTCGTTTCATTACCAACGGGCGTACTGGTACACGCTTGCAGTGTAACGATCAGTGCGCCAAGCAGTGCTTTTTTCACCATCCTTGCTCCCATTCGTCTCGTAATATGGCGTAAACCACCGTATCCCACCACCGTTCTTTAAAGAAACGATGCTGATGAAAATGGGCCTCTTGTCGCATGCCAAGTGAACGACAAAGCTTGGTTGCAGCGAGATTATCGTTAATGGTCTCAGCGTATAACCTATGCACGCCCAGACACTCAAAACCGAAGTTGGCCAGTGCGACAGCCGCCTCTCTCATTAGCCCCGCGCCTTGCGCCTCCACAGCTAAGCCGCACCCGATGGATGCTTGATGGTTGTCCTCAAGCCTTAAACCGACAGTGCCAATACATTTTTCTGATTGCTTGCAGATAACCGCCAACTGATAAGCCACGCGTGGATTTGCGTTGGCTTGTTCGATAAAGCGCGCGTGTAAGTCTCGGTATGTCTCTGGCTGGCAGTCCGTTTCGCTATAAAAACGCTGGTACTTCTGGTGTTGCGTTAAGTGAACAAACGCCTCTTCATCGCTTGGCTGCATGTCACGCAGCACTAGTCGACGTGTTTCAATCATAAACATCCTTGTCTCTCTTGTTGTTTTAGCTCAGCGCCTTGACCATGGTGGTGGCGCCTGAAAAGCCGACTAACCAGTTTAGGTGCGGAAAGCGCTCTTCTTTAGTGGCGACAAAGCCTTTGGCTTGATAAAGCTTGCGGGCTCTGGGGTTACTATCAATCACATCCAACCGAACGCTTTCAAAGCCATGCGCTTGGGCATAATCCATAATGGCATCCAATAATTGGGAGCCAATCCCCTGCCCGCGTACTGCGCTATCAACAGCAATGCCATCCATCACCAATTCATTGGGTGCCGCTTTACGCTCAAACAGCGCCAATACTGCACAGGCCCAAGTACCCTTGATGAGCCCCAAGCTATCGATCAGTTGTTTTGCGCCCATACCCTGTGTCAACGCACCCGCTTGGGTTTGAAACCCGGCCAACCCCACCACCTTGCCGTTTTGCATAGCAGCAAACGAAAAGTTTGGGACAAAACATCGGGACAGCATCGCCACGCGCGCTGCCTGATTAGGGATTGCCCGTGCGAACTTCATCCCAAACGCCTGCTCATAGAGATCAGCCACTTTTTGTGCTTGCTCAAGCGGCCATCCTTGCTGGATCGCGATATCCATTGGATCCCCCAGTTTTTTCCTAGATTAAAAAAGCCACACATTTATCTTGACGTAAAGATTAATGGCGTTTATCTTTATATCAAGATAAATAATTAATAATAACTTAATCAGTTCAGCATGGTTTAACCACAACCGTATGACAGCCGCATCCTTTTACTGGTTATCGCGCGGCATAAGGACACACAGGAGTCATGACATGGAAACTAACACAATGAATATAATCGTATTTGGTGCCACGGGCGATATTGGCAGTCGAATTGTGGCAGAAGCGTTGCAACGCGGGCATAAGGTCACGGCAGTCACACGTAACGAGGCCGCTTTTGCGAAGTTACCCGACGGCRTAACGCCTGTCGCCGTCAATTTGAACGATGCGGACAAGGTGGCATCGGTAATGGCTGATCATGATCTTGCCATTACGGCGTTACGCCCACCGACAGGCGAAGAAGCACAGTTACCCGTGTTAACCCAAGCCGTCGTCCAAGGCGCAGCACATCATCAAATGCGCGTTCTGATTGTCGGCGGTGCCGCTCGACTGATGATTCCGGGCACTGACGGTGAAACCGTGTTAAACGCAAAGGGCTTTCTCCCCGCCTCAGCCGTTGAGATAGCACGCGCGTGCCAAGTGCAATATGAGCAATGTTTAGCCAGCCAAGATGTGATTTGGAGCTACCTCTCGCCTGCCGCCATGATCGCACCTGGTACTCGCACCGGTCAGTACACATTGGGGACAGACACCTTAGTGACAGATAGTGACGGACAGTCTCGCATTTCAATGGAAGACTTCGCGGTCGCTATGCTTGATGAAGCCGAAACACCTAAGCATCTGCAGCAAGCATTTACCGTGGGTTACCAATAATCAAAGTAAGAGCCAGCGGCCACGAATAGGCGCTGGCTCTTACTTTCCGATATGTAACAACGCTAATCAGCCTCATTACTGAGCCACTGCTGTTTTTGCGTCACCTTGTCACAAATGTATTCACCAATCGGCATCGCAGAGGTCGCTGCCGGCGATGGCGCATTACACACGTGTAAACTCCGCGCACTCTCAGCAAACAGAAAGTCATGGACCAAGGTGCCGTCATTTAGCACGGCTTGAGCTCGGATCCCCGCAGGATAAGGCTTCAAATCCTTAGCTTTTATTGTCGGGCAGTATTTATTTACTTGTTTGACGTAGCCCGGCTTCCACCAGGAATTTTTCAGCTCGACCAAGCCAGTCTTTAAGTTGTTGATGGTCACTTTCCAAAAGCCCGCAAAGGTTAGCATTTGCCAGGTATCTTTTAGACTGATATTCACCTTGCCATAGCCTTCTCGCTTCCAACCTTGCACCGCGTTAGGTCCCACCGTGATGGAGCCGTCTATCATCCGCGTGAGATGAACGCCTAAAAAAGGTAAATCGGGATCGGGAATCGGATAGATAAGGTGATTAACAAAGCCTTGGTACTGGCTCGCAAGTTGATAGTATTCCCCGCGGTAAGGGATAATTTGAAACGCAGTTGGGATCCCCATCATGTTGGTCATTCTATCTGCCATCAACCCACTGCATGTCACCACAAACTGACAATGAATCGTTAGCGGCTCCCCGCTTGCTCGGCAATGGAGAGTGACTTGTTCAGCCGCTTCGCTGGCTCCAACGACTTCTGTATTAAGCTGGGTGATACCACCGAGCGCTTCAAACTCAGACACCATTTGCTCTGTCACCCGCCGATAGTCAACAATGCTGGTCGCGCGCACCGCAATGGCACCTAAGCCTTTAACATTGGGCTCTTCAGCATGAAGCTCCGCCGCATCCAGCCAGCGCACGTCGATATCATTGGTTAAGCATCGCTCATAGAGCGCCCGCATCCGAGCCATCTCTTGCTCGTTGGTGGCGACCAATAGCTTGCCACAGTTCTCCACTGCAATATCGTGCTTGGCACAAAATTCAACGGTCAGCGCCGCTCCTCGTTTACAGAAATCGGCTTTTAAACTGCCTGGTGGATAATAGACACCCGCGTGGATCACACCACTGTTATGCCCGGTTTGATGCTGGGCAACGCTTGCCTCTTTTTCCACCAGCAATACGGAGCAATCTGGGTATCGCTGCTTTAATTGCCAGGCTGTGGATGCGCCAACAATACCACCACCGACAATCACATAATCATAAACAGATTTCATATACGCCTCATGACACTGGCAGTTGAGATTGTTGCAACTGATACTTGCGCCCACTGTATATAAACAGGCCCACAAACCCAACGACGCTCACTAAGCGAAGCCACAACGGGATATCGTGCCACACTAACAAAGCACCAATCATTAATAAGCAAAGGCGGCTTAGCCAGTTAATCGGGCCTTCAAGATACCCTTCAATCGCGCCAATTAAGGCATAAGTGCCAATAATGGCAAAAAAGCCAACCTCTAACACCGAGACGATATCCCAGCTGACCAGGCTGGTATAAGCAATGAGCAAAGGCACGAGATACAAGCCTTTAGCAATTTTCCACGCCATCAGCCCCGTGCGCATCGGTGGGGTTTTAGCAATGGTGGCCGCGGCAAAAGCCGTCAAACAAAACGGCGGGGTCACGTTACTGTCTTGCGATAACCAAAAAATAATTAAGTGGGCGGCGAGCAGGGCCAAACTGACGGCCTCCAGCCCTAAGCTTTGCTCTAACAAGGTTTCCATAAAGTCAGCCGGCACTAAGGCAACCATTTGCTGCGCGGTTTCCATGGTCATTGGCGCATTTAAAAGATCGAGTTTGTCTGGGGCAGCCAACATAAATATCGCCTTGGCTTGCTCGGGAAGTTGGCCTGATACCAGCAGCTCCAACAATTGGTTTTCAGCGATCAGCTTATACAGAGCAGGTGCCGACAAGGTGCCCAGTACGATATAGGCAGCGGTCACTGGTAATCCCATCCCTAACACTAACGAGGCGATAGCAATTAGCACCAGCATCATAAACAGATCACCGTTCGCCCAACCATCAATCATCAGCGAGAAAGTATTGCCGATACCCGTGGTACTGATCACATTCACCACCAAACCAATGCCCACGAGCAAGATGGCGGTGGTGGCCATATTTTTTGCCCCTTGCGCCAAGGCCTCGATGATCGCTTTCGGCCCCATCCGGTGCTCTTTAGAAAACCAGGAAGCGAAAATCACAGAAATAATCGAAATACCCGCAGCATAGGTGGGTGTGAAACCTTTAATCAGCAAGGTGACAAGCACCGCAAGCGGGATAAGGTTATGCCAACCGCGGAGAAGCACCATCAATAAAGAGTCCTCGGTGGTGACAATCTTTTGCACGCCACTGCGCTTTGCTTCAATGCGCACAAAAAAGCTCACAGAGAGAAAGTAGATCAGCGCAGGAACCAGTGATACAGCAATAATGTCAACGTAAGGAATTTGGGTGTACGAGGCCATGATAAACGCCCCCGCCCCCATTACGGGCGGCATTAATTGCCCCCCAGTTGAAGCCGATGCTTCGACCCCAGCAGCAAAGCGCGACGGAAAACCGGCTTTTTGCATTAAAGGAATACTGATCACCCCAGTCGATACGGTATTCGCTACGCTCGAGCCTGACACTGACCCCATTAACCCAGAGCCAATCACCGCAATAAAACCCGGCCCGCCAATAATCTTACCCGCGGCCGCACGGGCCACGTTGATGATATAATCTCCAACCCCAGATCGGACAAGAAAGGCGCCAAATAAAATGAACATAAACACGAACGTCCAGCTAATCCGGGTAATCGCGCCAAACATGCCTTCCGAGGAGTAGTAACTGCGATATAAAAGGGTTTCAAGGCTCAATCCGGGAAAGTGAAAAATCCCCGACGCCCACTCGCCCCACAGCACGACATAGCTCAAACACACCATAATCAGAATGGGAATAAACCATCCCATGGTACGACGAATCAGCTCCACCACGATGATGATCGCTAAGCTGGCGAACACCCAATCGGCAGTGACAAATTTTACCCCACGCGCGTACAACGCGTCCTCGGCATAAGGGATATACAACAGACAAGCCACTGCACCTAACGCAATAAAAATATCGACCGCCAGCGCTATTTTATTCCGCTTCAAAGAGATATGGGCCGGGTACCAAAGTGCACAAATCACCGCAAACCCCGCAAAGTGGGTCGCCGAAATCCATAACTCCGGTAGTGTTGATAGCGTATTGAACCAGATATGCAATACAGACAACACCACGCCCAGCACAGTGATGGTGGTAGTCACCCACGGAAAATCATCGCGCGTGGGTAATTCAAATTTCTCCAGCGCTGTTTCATCAGGCCCTTGCTCAACAGGCTCGTGCTCTCTTGGCTCGCTCATCCCTTTACTCCAAGCAGTATCCGCGTTTCCATGCAGTATTTGATCTCGATAGGCGCTCCGAGCTATCCCGGAGCGCTATCGCCTTATTCCATTACCAGTTCAGACGGGATATCGATACCCACTTCCTGGTAATAGCGTGCTGCACCTGGATGTAGCGGCACAGGCAAACCAGCGATCGCTTTTTCAATCGCCATCGCTTTGGTGGCTTTATGAATGCCTTGAAGGAAAGACAAGTTCTCGTAAATAGCCTTGGTGAGCTGATACACATCCTCATCGGAAAGATCTTTACGCACGGCCAAGAAGTTAGGTTGAGCAATGGTGGTGACCGGCTTATCCAGCTCAGGATAGGTATTAGCAGGAATTTCGTACTTGGTCCAAAGGTTGTATTTACCGTTAGCCGCTTTGATTTGCTCGTCAGTAAAAGACAGGATAGAGATATCATTCCCCAGTGCGGCGAACGCTTGGGTAACTGCGCCAACCGGCACCCCCGCTGGGGTATTCATGCCATCAATGGTGCCATTTTGTAGTGCGCTGGCACTGCCACCATAACCCATGTAAGCCAAATTAAAGGATTCCGGATCCACGCCGAGTCCTTTCATAATCTGGCGACCTGAATTTTCGGTACCTGAATTCTTCTTACCAATCGAAAATTTTTCACCCTCAAGGTTACTCAAATCACTCACGGTGCCCGTTTCTGCCAGCTCACTGCGCACAATAAAGTGCTCAACGTTTTGCCAAAGCATAGACACAGAGCGCAGTTGATCTTGGCGGCCACTTTCAGCATATGGCCCCTCGCCGGACCAGGCCCATGCGCCGTATAAGCCCTGCAAGATCGCAAATTGTGCTTCATCTTCGTTCAGTAGCTTCACATTCTCGCCGGAGCCAGCGGAGCTGATTGCCGACAACGAAAAATGGTGCTTAGGCGCCAGCTTGACCTTACTCAGCGTCGCCAGCGCGACACCAACGGGATAGTAGGTGCCACCGGTTGAAGCCGTTGCGAGGATATAGCTTCGGTCTTCTGCGACAGCGGTCGAGGCGAGGCTAAACGAGGCCGCGGCAAACGTCAGTGCTTTAAATAGCTGATTGATCTTCATCTTTACTCTCCATGTAGGGCTGCATTATTGGTTTACATAAATTACAAAATTATTTAACAGCAAAGCATAGATAGCAAAGGGAATGCCAAATCCTATATCCCTGTTCTAAAAGGAAATATAAGAAGAGGCCATGGATAATCAGCAAGATTTTTCTCATTTATGGCTGGGCCAATAAGCAAAATCTTGCTGATGATAGCGCCTCACTAGGCAGTCAGGCATCACAAAATGTAACTAAAGTGTGATCAACGCTTAAACGCGGCGCGTTTCGCCTTGAGCAATTTTTTGCCGATTCACTTAGGTATAGTCAGCACGGTGTAAGCCAAACTTTTTCATTTTTTGGTTCAAGGTACGGCGAGGCAAATCAAGTGCTACCATCACTTCATGAATTCGCCCTCGATGGGCGACCAAGCACTCATGCAATACCTTGCGCTCAAAGTTATGCAGTTGGATTAGAAGCGGGACATCCGACTGGATGGTTTCCATAGTCGATGAGGGACGATTCGATAAGATTTCCATCACTGAAATACTGTCATCCAAGGCAAACCGCACTGCTACGTTACGCAGCTCGCGAATATTACCCGGCCATGAATAAGACAAAATGGCGTGCCGATCAGCCTCACTGGCCAAGCGTGTCTCCGGATTGGTCTGACGGGTAAAGTGTTCAAACAAGATTAACGCATCATCGTCACGCTCTCTTAAGGGCGGAATATGAATTTGTGCCACGTTTAAGCGGTAGTACAAATCTTGCCGAAAGGTTTCATGACCACTGAGATCTTCTTTCGCTGCCGCAATCACCCGCGTGTCGATCGCTATTGACTGATTTCCTCCCACTCGCTCAACCCTTTGCTCCTGAAGCACACGTAAAACCTTTACTTGCATGCTCATCGGCATGCTCTCTACTTCATCGAAAAACAAGGTGCCTTTGTGCGCGTATTCGAGCTTACCAATCCGACGCTGATTGGCACCGGTAAACGCCCCCGCTTCATGGCCAAACAGCTCACTTTCAAATAAGTTTTCTGGGATCGCACCGCAGTTAATCGGCACCAAGCGTTGTCCACGACGTACACTCTCATTATGCAAGCTGGTCGCCACCAGCTCTTTGCCACAGCCTGTTTCCCCATAAATGATCACATTCGTGTCAATGCGTGCCAGTTTTGCCACTTGCTCACGTAACTGTTGCATCACACGACTTTGCCCAATCAATACCTTTTCTAACCCGCTGATACGCGCTAAATACGCTTGCCGCTCTTGCGTCGATGCTTGCTGGCGATAAGTATCAACCGCCTCGGTAACACGCTGAGACAAACGCTCGGGCTCAAAAGGTTTTTCGATAAAATCAAACGCCCCGTTTTGCAACGCCCCCACGGCCATATCAACATCACCGTGTCCGGTAATAAACAACACAGGCGTGGCCACCTGGTGCTGCTCAAGCTCACTCAGGATCGATAATCCATCAACATCAGGGAGTTTGACGTCACTGACCACCGCATCAAACGGGTGCTGTAGCACTGCATCCAACCCGGCTTTGCCATGACTAAATGCTGCCACCTCAAACCCTGCCAGCTCTAGCCACTGGCAGGTGGTCTGGCGAACAATATCGTCATCTTCAATCAAGGCAATGCGTGGGGGTGTTTCAGCAATCATGAGGGTTCATCCGTGATACGTTTTTCATTACGGTAGCAAAAGCCACCGATCAGAAAAGGAGCTAGCTCTCACTTTCTCATCACACTGCTTTAACATTTTTTCGGCGCACCGCAGTCTAAAACAGAATAAGAATGAGAGTGTGTTATGCATCAGGATCACCACAGCCACCAAGAAACCAGCATCAAGACGACATGGGCTCGATTAGTATTCGTCGGCATACTGGTGATTTTCTCATATGGCATCAGCCGTGAAGCGGCTTATCAGTGGTTAAGCGTACAACATCATACTGAGGTGCAGAACAAGCTTTTGGACTACATCGGTGAGGTCCGCCGTGCATTAAGACGCTTCTATCATCTGCCTTATTTGCTGACCAACCATCCTGACACACTGGCGATTGTAAAGGGCGAGCAGCATGACCCCGCCGCCTTCCAAGCAAAACTCACACAGCTCGACAAAGCGGCCAATACCGAAGGCTGGACACTGCTCTCCACATCAGGCGATGTGCTGGCGTCGAGTTTGATTGATGAACGCTTTAGCCGCCCCGATCGGTTGGCGATCGTCGAGCAAGTATTGCACCAAGGTGAAGGCGTATCATTGGTAAATAAAACCAAAGGCTATGGCCCACTCTATTATTTATCCGCCCCGGTTTTTGAGGGGCTTAACATCGCCGCTATCGTGGTGGTGCAGATTGACCTGAGTTTTCTCACCGAACAACCCATTACCAGTCAAGACATCATTCTGCTGCAAAATCGACAACAGCGCTTTTTCCTTTCAAGCAGCAGCGAGTACAACGCAGACTGGCTGAATGCAGCCCAGCTGAATGCAGCCCAGCTGAATGCAGTTCAACAGAACGCAACACAAACACCAGAACACGATAAGACACAGACGGTTAACAGGGAAACGCGTTATCTCTACGACAGTACCGCCATCAGTCAGTGGCGGCTGAATGCCACCTCCTTTCTCGGCCACACGGTAAAACTGGACGATCTAAAGTGGTCAGTGAGCTACCTTACGCCTTACAAGCCTATCAAAGGCGCGGCAAGCCTGTTCGCATGGGGAGTGGCCGCCGCACTGCTCGTGGTCATTCTGCTGTTGATTATCGGTCAACAACGCCGGCAAAAACACCGTCACCAGCAGCGTATTCAAAGCTTATTGCAAGAGTCGCAGCGCCGGCTTAAACAAATGATCGATAAAACACAAGTCGGGTTACTGTTAATTGATCAGCAAGGAGCGCTGTTTGATCTCAACCCGATGGCCAAGCGGTTATTTGGCTTGCCAGAAAACAATCATCACCGCATTTTTGCTTGGGAATTATTTGATACCGGCAATCCCCATTCCACCACCCTCACCTTGCTCAAAAACCTCGATAAGCACAATGAACTGGCCGAGCTCAATGCGGTTGAAACCATGGCGCGTCGCAGCGACGGGAGCGTCTTTCCAGCGCTTTTCTCGCTCACCCGATTTCCTTGGCATGATGAGCAATACTACCTAGCGACGTTGATTGACATTAGCAAACGTAAAAAAGCCGAACAGTCACTGCAGCAGATGAACCAAGCACTTACCGAACGGGTAGAAGAGCGCACCCAAGCGCTGCAACAAGCACAAGCGCAACTGATTGAAACCAGCAAAATGGCCGCCTTAGGGAGAATGTCGAGCGCCATTACTCATGAGCTTAATCAGCCACTTACCGGCCTTCGTACCTTACTCACCACCAACACCTTGCTTGCTGAGCGCGGCGAGACAGAAAAAGTTAAAGCCAACAATCAGCTGGTGCAAAAGCTGATTGATCGTATGACCAATATGACCAGCCAATTAAAAACCTTTGCCTACAGCAAACCACAGCATCTCCATCCCGTGTCGCTGGCTGATGCCCTCAATGAGACCTTGCGTGTGTATCAAGCTCAGTTGGCAGACATTGATGTGCGAGTGCGGATGCCTCACGACACGCCCCTGATTGAGGGTGAAGGACAACGACTATTACAAATATTGGGGAACTTGGTGTCTAACGCGTGCGATGCGATGGCAAATACCGCGGCACCGACCTTGGTGTTTGTGGTCACTCCTGCCGAAAGGACAGTCGAGCTGATGGTCAGTGACAATGGCTGCGGTGCCTCAAAAGACGTTCTTGAGACCATGTTCGAGCCGTTTGTCACCTCTAAAAAAATTGGCGACGGACTGGGTTTGGGGCTCGCGATTACCGCCAACAATGTGCGAGATATAAATGGACAAATAAGCGTCGCCCCTAATGCCCAGAGTGGACTGAACTTCACACTTACTTTTCAGTCAGTCATCCCTGGTCACTAAACCGCGCGCCGCTCGCCTCCGCGCGCAATTACAGTGCGGCCGACATAATATGCTGAGGGCCAGCCGCACCGCCCCAATACAGCTCGCCTGTATCGGTAAAGCCGCCCTTTTGGTAACAGGTTTTAGCGGCCGGGTTTCGACAGTTAACGGTCAGATACACCCAATTGAAATCACCATAAGCAACGGGTAAATACGCCAGCAAGGCTTTAACCGCACCGGTACCTAATCCCTGCCCTTGATACCGCGCATCCACCACAAACATGCGCAGACCCAGCGTCTTTGGCGGGCAAAAGTCATACTGAGACGCATAGTCGGTATCGAGTTTAAAAAAGCCCACCGTCTTGCCCGCTCGCTTGATCACATGGCGGTGAATGGTCTCACTGTCCTCGGCAAGAAATTCGTCTGCAGTCCCTGCAAACTTTACTTGTTGGTCAGGTAACGATACCTGGCGAACTCCCTCTGTGTCTTCATTCGTTAGCGGGGCGACACTTATCTCGATAAGCTTACTGGTGGTGGCGTCTGGCATGTTAACTTTCATCATCCTTGTTATTGGTATAGGGCTTGCGCGTTAGTCTTCGTGGTCAATAGTCTTCGTGGTCAATAGCCTTTGCGGTCAATGCTGAGCACTCGAAGTTAGGGAGCACCGAACAACGTGCTGCTTCCATAAAAAAGCGGGCATAAAAAAGGGAGCCCTGCTACACAGCAGCTCCCTATCATAGCGTGCCAGTTAGGTTAAATCACTGACAATTCAACCTTAATATTGCCACGCGTGGCATTGGAATACG
This sequence comes from Salinivibrio sp. PR6, assembly GCF_001995955.1. Taxonomy (NCBI): domain Bacteria; kingdom Pseudomonadati; phylum Pseudomonadota; class Gammaproteobacteria; order Vibrionales; family Vibrionaceae; genus Salinivibrio; species Salinivibrio sp. PR6. The sequence goes on from NZ_MUFA01000005.1 coordinate 155,569, forward strand.
GGCATACCTGGTGTGCTTGTTCCACCAATGACTGCGCGGTGTCTTTATCCAGATCGCCAACCGATACTGCCAACTTCACGGCAATACCAAAACCGCCATCAATGGGACCAATCGACACTTCTGAGTTGATATGCGTATCTTCCGGCAAGGTGACGCCTGCTTTACCCGCCACTAGACGAAGCGCGCCAATAAAACAGGCCGCATAGCCGGCAGCAAAAAGCTGCTCAGGGTTGGTGCCTTCACCATCGTTCCCGCCAAGCCCTTTGGGGGTTGAAAGCGCAACATCTAAACGCCCATCATCGGATTTTGCAGACCCTTCTCGGCCTCCCGTAGCGGTCGCTTTTGCTGTATAGGCAACACTTTGTAGCTCTTTCATTTCACTCTCCTGTGTTCCAGTCCGCTTGCGGCTCACTGCTTCGCCCAGCAGGTGCGGTGAAGCCGCTTGCATCAGGTTTATTTATTTTGCATGCAAAATACTAGATCGCATGACCCAGCATTGCAAATACTTTGCGTACAAAATAAAATACTCATTAGACACACAGACAATGACAAGCCATGACCTATCCCCAATTACAGCTCAATAGCCAAATTTGCCACCGCTTGTATAAAGCCTCTAATGGGATTTCGCGCGCCTACCGAACCTGGTTGAGCGAGCTTGATCTCACCTATCCGCAATATGTGGTGATGATGGCGCTGTGGGAAGAAAATCAACTATCGATCGCCACGTTAGTCGAGAAGACGGGGATCGATGGTGGCGCGATGACGCAGATTTTGAAAAAGATGAGCGATAAAGACTTGCTCACCATCGTGAAAGACCAAGACGATAAGCGAAAGCGATGGGTCACCCTCACGGGCAAAGGCATTGAGCTGCAGCACCAAGCCGCTGCTATCCCTGAGAAAATCCGCTGCAAGTTTCCCAGCATTGATGATGAGCAAGCCCAGCACCTGATTGCGCTGCTGGATAAGATTAATCACGACTTAGGAGAAAGTGACGCATAACCGTCCGGAAAACGGCACCTGCGCAATACGCATCGGCAACAAAGGCAAACTATTGCTTGGTCGTGGCCCTCTTTACTGACACAATCGATGTTGTTACCTCGATATTAACGGACAACAATGAAACTTTTAGCTCGCAACCTTGCACGCACCACCACCGAACAAGAACTCCGTCAGCTGTTTTCTGAACACGGCGATGTCACCGAATGCACTCTGGTGCTGGATCAAGAGACCGGCGAATCCAAAGGCTTTGCTTTTGTGACCATGCCTGACGAGACACAAGCCAAAGCCGCGATGGCCGCCTTAAACCTCACCAGTGTTGCGAAAAGCAAAATCCGCGTGAAAATCGCGAACTAAGCAAAAAGCCCCCTTGCACTTACATCGGCTATGGGGCGGGAACGATAAGCCAACATGATCATACGTGCTGGCTTTTGTTTATGGTCGAGACTTCTGTCCATGGGCGAATACTATTCAGCTGATCTTCGAGCTCATGTTCAGTAATTTCAGTATCATAGGCGACTTGAGCACGCAGCCAATAGCCCTTCGATAATCCAAAAAAACGGCATAAACGCAGGTCTGTATCAGCTGTTATAGCCCGTTTACCAGCAATAATTTGACCAATACGCTGTGCGGGCACTCCGATTTCTTTAGCCAAACGATATTGCGAAATCCCCATGGGAGTCAGGAATTCCTCTTTTAGCAACTCGCCCGGTGTGACGGCTTCTACAGTACGCATGAGCGACCTCCTAGTGATAATCAACGATTTCGACATCTTTGCACTTAAACGATCGAATCATCTTTCAATAGTAACGCATTGCGTTAATAACGTAAAGCGTCACCAAACGATAGCTGATTGACAGCCTACGCCCGACTCGTCACTATCAAGTTTTCGGCATGTAGTGACACTCGAGCAGTAACAATGGCAAAACCGAATAAAAAAGGCCCCACCAAAACCATCGATATTTTCTGTAAACGCTGTAATGCGCCGCTGTTTAAATACCGCAAAGGCGGCAAAGGTGCATTGGTGAAGTGCTTTAAAGAAAGGATTGTTGAGGATGCCACCACCACGCCGTGTCACTGCCCTCAGTGCGAACAGCCCTTTGCGCGTGACACCCTGGTGCGAGGCACACCAGCCTATAAATTCATTGGCGGTAAGGTATGGTTCAAATGAAGATAACCCCGTTAGGCGATACGTTAGGGGCGCAAGTCGATAATATCGATTTATCCCAGCTTTCCGAGGCCGAGTTTGCGGCGCTGTATCAAGCATTTTTACGCTACAAAGTGCTTTTCTTTCGCGAGCAGCCTCTCTCGACCGACGACCATGTCGCACTGGCAAAACGCTTCGGCGAGCTTGAGCCACCTCACCCGTTTTTCCCACATCTGTCCGACAACGACCAAGTGGTCGTAATTGAAACCAGCCGCGGCAATCCACCCAACCAAAGCTATTGGCACACCGACATGACATGGCAAGCAGTGCCGCCCAAGTGCTCGGTTTTACACGCGCAATATGTACCAGAACATGGCGGGGATACGATTTGGTGTGATATGGCGGCAGTATGGGCCGATCTAACCGACGAAGAAAAAGCCGAGCTACGCCAGCTCAACACCATTCACGCGCTACACGCCTTTGAAGGCAGCCGTTACGATCATCAAGACGCCGACGGCCAGAGTGTTGTCTCGAAACGCGCTCAAGACTACCCGCCCATTCGCCGTGCCATGGTGCAAACCCACCCTGAAACCGGCCAAGACGTGCTATTTATTAACGAGCAATTTACTCGCGCGATTGCCGACTGGCCAGAGGCGGCTAGCCAACAACGGCTCGCGACACTGTTTAGTCAAGCACGCCAATCGAAATATCACGTTCGCTTTCGCTGGCAAAAACACTCGGTGGCTATCTGGGACAATCGCGCCACCCAGCACTACGCGGTAACCGATTATGGTGACGCCCCCAGACGATTACACCGTGTCACCGTTCAGGGGGACAGTGCTCAGTAACAACTCATGGCGCTCAGACGCGGGTATATTGATACAGATTGTTGCGATGCCCATAAAGCATGATTTGGCTTTGTAGCCGAAACCCTAGCTTTTCAAGCAAGCGGTTTGAGGGTTGATTGTCCGGTAAGGTAACGGCCTGAACGATAGTCAGCCCGCTTGCTAACAGGGTTGCTTCTAGTACCGCCTCGGCGGCTTCTGTGGCGTACCCTTGCCCGGTGTGACGCGATAAAAACGCGTAGCCTAAATCTGGATATACCAACTCATCGCGCTTAAGCACACCGCACATACCGATGGGCTCACCATCTTCCCGCCGTTCTAGCAGATTTAAACCGAAGCCATGTGCTTGATAACTCGCGAGCGGCCCGTGACGGAGATACTCGACTGCATCTTGTTCAGTACGCACGTTTTTATCCGCGATATAGCGTATAAACGACGCATCATTAAGCAGCTCAACAATAAACGGCGCATCGTCGAGTGTAAACTGTCGCACATTGAGCCTTTTTGACTCGCATATCAGAGTCATAAACCACTCGCCTACTGAAACATTCTATCGCGCCATAATCGCATATTGGCGCGAATAAGTATCTACGCTGGTAACCAACACTGATAAAAATCGGTCTTCACTAATGAAAACCTTCAAACCCCTCATCGGAGCCAAAGCTACAGACAAAAGCGTCCCGACGTGCAGCTACGCAATAAGCAACATCGGTTTCAAGATTGATGGGACGGAAAGTCAGGTGCATGGGTGTATCCCAAAAATTGATATTTACGTGATGACGCTCCAATATCATAAGGTTCTCTGTGACTCTTGTAAGTATTTACTTTTAAATACCGAGATAATGACTCACAGGGAACAGGTATGCCAGTATCAAGCTTTAAAGGTGATTTTTGCAATATAGATAGCTTTGAGCCTAGCGCTCAGACCCTTGATGGCATCAAGGAAATGAACAGGATAATCGATACTGCCAATGTACTTGAAGCAGTCTTATCTGGTGTTCCACTATTTCAACTATTTGCATCAAGAAGTGCGAATGGTTCAGTTATTATTGAGGGTTCAGCATCAGTAGTATCCACAGGTATTAATATCAGTATATATGACTGGAAAGGTTTCGCTGATGCATTTAAAAGTGTAGGAATTATTCGGCGCCGTAGACTGCAAGATCACGCTGATATGACAGCACTAAATGCAAAAGGAAAAGATTACGAATTTTGGAGATGTGTTTCTAATGCTCTGTAGAAAAGCCACCTTACTTTTACTGATAAGCCTTCCTATTGTAGGCCATGCCCTTACATGGGAAGAATTTTTAAAGTCCGAAATGGATCGCACTTATTCTGCACTAGAAGAAAAAGCAAGTAATTGCCGTAAAAATCGTCAACCATTAGAGCCGATCAAGGAAAGCTGGTTTGTTAATCTTAGTCGAAGCGAAAAAGTAGCAGCAACTGGTTATATTAAACATCTAGCAGAAATTGATTGCTGGGGAAAAGAGCTATCCTCCTACAACTCTGCATTGTTAGCATATACTTCTGAATCGAAAGATACACAGTACTTAGACGAGTGGCTCGAGCTATCGAATGTATATCGCAGTGACGACTTTAAGCATGAATTTGATGCACTCAACGTAAAATCGCTTGTAAAATGGTACAACCGACAATCAACAGTTATGCCTTTCGATATGATTGAGTTCCTTGAGCAATACCCTGAATTTCAGAATAGCAATGAATAGCCGTAGAGATAATACCTCGGGCAATAATACGATCAAAACCAAAGAATAATCAGCAGTTTCGGTAGCTAAATAAAACCCGACAATCGTATTGCGACTCTTGTTATCCCCGCTACTAATCAGTCAGCTAAAGAGTAGTTTGTTTAGAGCGGGAGTCCAATTAACCCACTATACACCTATCTCCAACGCCCTGCCTCTATCACATTTTTCAGTTCATCATAGAGCCTATCTAAATCTTCGTATCTTGACAAATCAGCCGTTAACCCATGGTTACCAAAGATTTTTATAGATTTTACCTTTCCCTTTGAACGCTTAACCTTGATCGTTTTAACGCTTTCCCACTCCATGATTTCTTGTGTGTCAGGCTCATAAGAAATCAATCCCTTGTCTGAAACTTCAATGGTATGATTTTCAGCGTAGTTTTTAAAATCGCATCTTCCTTTATAGTTTAATAGCGCAGGAACAGAGCAAAAAAGGCAAACATAAAGGAGATACTCAAGACTAATTACATCACCCATAAACCATGAACCAAAAAATATCAAAGAAGGCCAAAACATAAAAACACTAAGCGGCCCTAGATACAAATTTCTTGTTCTTTTATCTGCTATTTTAAACTTCATTAGCACTACTCTATCTAAATGTATAACGAATGACAGGGTTACCCTCTTGAATATCTTCCACACTGAGGTGCGACTTTTAATACCGGAGGTAGCTATATTTACTCATTCTTTTTTAGCGCAGGGCGAGCGCATGAGTGTTTATTTTTCAACCATCGCTGGTATGCCTGCGGCTAAGACCTTCTCCAAGAAGCTAGTATTCATGAGACAACGCTTCTGTTTTGATACCCCTGAATTCAGATAATAAGTGCAACACTCATGGTTAAACTGGCGAGAGGAAGTCAACTGCTGATAGTGGTACGCTTCTCATCGCCAAAATCAAAACGTGATTACCATGAGTTACCAGCAGTTGACCGAAGGACAACGATACCAGATTTCTGTCCTTTTGGCCCGTGGCTGTTCACAAACAGTCATTGCCGAAACCCTCTGTAAGTCAAAATCAACAATATCGAGAGAGCTAAGTAGGAACTGATTACCAGACGGCCGTTACGAGCCTGCTCAAGCTCAGCAGCTAGCGACAAGTCGACGTATACATGCCACCAAAAGGCGCATCCCTTCGATGACAATCGACTTTGTTAAACTCTGCCTGAACGTTGATTGGAGCCCAGAGCAGATTAGCCATGTGAGCACGCGGTTGAGCATGCCTGTCAGCCATGAATGGATTTATCAATATGTGGCAACGGATAAAGCGGCTGGCGGCAAATTATATAAATCATTGCGCCAAGGGCACAAACGCTATCGTAAGGGCAAAACAAGCAAGCGCTGTGTGATACCAGACCCCGTCTCTATCGATGAGCGGCCAGCCATTGTTGATACTCGTGAGCGTTTTGGTGACTGGGAAATCGATACTGTTTTAGGCAAACACGGCACAGGCGCGCTTGTCACTATTGCTGAACGAACCAGTCGCTTTTACTTGGCAAAAAAGGTGGGCAGCAAAAACGCTGATGTCGTCCGTGATGCCACCATTGAGCTACTTCGACCGTACGCCGCGCATGTGCACTCAATCACAGCAGATAATGGTTCAGAATTTGTCGGACACAAGGCAATAGCCGAGGCATTAGAGACAGACATTTACTTTGCTCACCCTTATTCATCTTGGGAGCGAGGTTTAAACGAAAACAGTAACGGGCTGCTCAGGCAGTATATTCCCAAGGGCACTGACCTGCGTGAAATCACTGAAGAAGAGGTGATGCAAGCAGTGGCCCGTTTGAATGCTCGACCAAGAAAATGTCTTGGTTTTAGGCAGCCTAGCGTAATCTTTAACAAGTTATGTCAGGCTGCAGACGAAAGTGTTGCACTTCGCGGGTGAATCCGCGGTCACGCTCATTACTATATTAAAAATTCACGGCTTAGATCCCTATTGATATTCACGAAAAACGTTCTTTCTAAGGGCTAGGTAAAGGCCGTTTCTTTGACACTTGCACGCTCTAAAAACCTCGTTAACCAGTCAGCGAGAAGTGGCTGGCTTTCACCCCATTGCAGCTCCGGTAATCGAAAATCGATATAGCTCAGCGCAACGCCAGTAACAATCTGGCCAAGGTTAATGTCGGACTGCATAACGTCAGTATTCACCCTATCCTCCAGCGTCTGAAGGCACCTGACAATGGCACTCTGTCGACGAACTCCGAGTACTGTACTATCGCTCTCTTTCCCAAAGTGCTTCCGATTAATAACCGTCATAAAAGCCGCATCGGTCAGGCCCTGACTCAGCCCCGAGAGAGCAAGGACATCAGTGTAGTTGGGTGCACCAAGCAAGCTGTTCGTCGAAGAAAGCCCGTCCAAGTATGACGCGATGAGAAGGGATTCTGATAAAGTCTCTCCCCTATCCGTTACAAGCACGGGAATTTTCCCATTCGGATTGGCGGTGAGCAACGCATTGTCATCCGCCCAAGGATCTATCCAGATGAGCTTCACATCATCCAACTGCTTTTCAATCGCGCAAATTCGGACAACTCTTGCATAAGGCGACGTCGTGTTCAGATACAGTTCCATATCAATTTTTCTCCATCTGTGTAGCTTTTCGAACGATAAGATATCGGGTTGATAGCAAGAGGACGCCGCTCGCCAGAATAATGGCACCAATGCTGAATAAAGCTTCATAGGTACCAAGAAAGCCGTAGACAAATGCCAGAGCGTACCCACCTGCTGCTTGAAATGCAGCGAACATGGCTGTGGCCATACCCCATATCTTTTTGTGACCAGCAGGCCCCATAATTTCTGAAAGTCGTCCTGCTGTGAGCGCAACAATGCCGGGGATCATGGCTCCGACGACAAAGGATGAAACGGTAATACTGGCCATCGATACCGATATAACCGGTAATGCCGTCGCGATGGACTTTGCCAGAAACCCTGACAGCAGAGCCCCGTGCCAACCGAACTTTTTGGCCGCCCTCCCGGCAATGAAAGGTCCGAAAACAGCACCGACACCCAGAATAGCCCATTGGAAACTCGCGATGGTCTGCCCCATACCGACTTCACGTGCAAGATAATCTACCCAGAAAACCGTATGGGGAACGAAGCCGACTCCGTCCATCGCATACGCCGCCATGACTATTCCTATGCTCCACTTCTGTGCAGCGGTTAAGCCCTCTGACCCATTTCCTGCATGGGGAATAGCTGGTAATGATTTCAAGCCTGCGAGCGCCCTATCGGCGACAAGACCAGCCGCAACAGCAAGCACCCCGAGCCCAATCCAGGCTAAAACAAGCCCCACATTTAACAATAACGGAATCGCGGTGGCCGACAAAAAAGCCCCAATTCCGATACCGGTAAAAACCATCGCTCCAGTAGCTGGTCGTTGTGACGCTGGCGTACTTGAGAGAGCCAGAGACGGACCGACAACCATCAAGGTTGCGCCGGCAAAACCAGACACAAATCGCCAGATAAAGAACCACGCGAAGCCGATCGGGCTCAGACAAAGAAAGAAGCTCAACGCGACTGCGATATAAGCGCCGCCAAGCACATAACGGAGTTTGTATCGTTCAGAGAGGGTGTGCGCGCCAATCGCTCCACCGAGATAGCCGAGCAGATTCGCGGCCCCCAAGTATGCCGCTTCCGTGGCCGTAAACCAGTTGGCTTCTACGAGTGCAGGAATAATTGGTGTGTAGGCGAACCGCGCTACGCCTATTCCCACAAATGTTGCCATCGATCCGACGAGCAACGCAGAGAGATTGAATCTGCTCGGTCTCATATTGTTATGCCCTCCATGGCGCTAAGTGTGCCAGGCTCATAGCCTTATTCAGACTGGGAGAGCCTCAGACTCATTTTTTAGATGCTTTAGGGTGTAGCGTGAATGAATAGGTATAGAGCAAACCCCATTGTTTCTCGCCCCCACCTCAAATACGCATCTTTCCAATGTCGTCTCATTTTTACTTTATCCAATAGCTCGATATTTTCAGGGTCTAGCAACAACTCGCGTTCAGCAGCTAGCCAAAACGAGCTTTCAAACGTATCCCAATCTTGATAAGAAGAATGGACGACATAAGCGCATTTAAGGCCTAGTTGATTTCCTGCTTTTATATTTTGAAGGTTTGAGCGTAACTCTAGCGGATCAATACCTGTTGCGAGTAAGTACTCTTTATCTGGTTCTTTTCGCCAATACGCATCCCCAAGTACAATTACGCCATTAGACGCTATGAGAGCCTTCATGTCAGACAATGCATGGTCTAAAGCTTCACCAACATCGCCAAAAGCATGAGTAGAGCCTAAGCTAAAGCACGCATCAAATACGCCCCTAGGCAGTTCCACATCTTTGAATGCTGCATTATGAAAGGTGACTTTATCTAAATAAGGCTCCAAGTTTTCCTTGGCTTTAGCAATCTCCCTTTCATCAATTTCAATGACTACCGCCTGATGTTGATCCACTTTAACGGACACGTCTTTCGTTAAGTACATTGTTTTTCAAACGCTATCGGCGACATATAGCCAATGCTACTGTGTAACCGTGTTCGATTATAAAAGTACTGAATATATTTTCTGAGCTTCTCTCGTAAGTGCCTTAAGTTAGCAATCGGTGCATCTTTGATTAACTCGCCCTTAAGCGATTTAAAGAACGACTCGACTTCTGCATTATCCGTGCATTTCCCTGGCCGATTCATGCTCTGCTCAATACCGTGTTCCGCCAGTAAATGTCGCACCCTATCCGCACAATACTCGCGCCCTCTGTCGGTATGAAATAGCAGCCCCCGTTTAGGCTTTCGGCT
>NZ_MUFA01000049.1:0-1297 GCF_001995955.1 Salinivibrio sp. PR6
CGGGTACTTAGATGTTTCAGTTCCCCGAGTTCGCCTCTTAGCGCTATGTATTCACRCTAAGATACCTGCTTATGCAGGTRGGTTTCCCCATTCGGACATCGATGGCTCAAATGCTTCTTACCAGCTCACCATCGCTTTTCGCAGGTTAGTACGTCCTTCATCGCCTCTGACTGCCAAGGCATCCACCGTCTACGCTTAATCACTTAACCATACAACCCCAARAGGTCTTGCTTATTTACTTTCACTTTTAAAAAGTGAAAACAAACGGTTTAAACAACTAAGGTTTTGTTTTTGCCGGACTCAAAATAGAGACTTTGCTTATTACTAAGACAAAGCCCAAGCACACTTGATTGTGTGAGTGACATTACATGTCACTGATTGAGAACTTTACTGTCATTCTTTAAGAATGACTTGTCAGCTTTCCAGATTGTTAAAGAGCATGTCGTTTATTGCTAAATAAACCACGTTCTAAAGATTCTTAAGCAAAAACCTTTAAAGCGTGGTGGGCGATACCGGGCTCGAACCAGTGACCCCCTCCTTGTAAGGGAGGTGCTCTCCCAACTGAGCTAATCGCCCATCTTCCAGACTTGGTGGAGCTAGGCGGGATCGAACCGCCGACCTCTTGCATGCCATGCAAGCGCTCTCCCAGCTGAGCTATAGCCCCGCGCCTGAGAAATGGTGGGTTGTACAGGATTCGAACCTGTGACCAATTGATTAAAAGTCAACTGCTCTACCAACTGAGCTAACAACCCAATGGCGTCCCATAGGGGAGTCGAACCCCTGTTACCGCCGTGAAAGGGCGGTGTCCTAGGCCTCTAGACGAATGGGACACGCTGATATGTTTGGGAACATATCCTCTTTAATACTTCAACCTNTGGTGGGTTGTACAGGATTCGAACCTGTGACCAATTGATTAAAAGTCAACTGCTCTACCAACTGAGCTAACAACCCAATGGCGTCCCATAGGGGAGTCGAACCCCTGTTACCGCCGTGAAAGGGCGGTGTCCTAGGCCTCTAGACGAATGGGACACGCTGATATGTTTGGGAACATATCCTCTTTAATACTTCAACCTATACAATCTGTGTGAACACTCGCAACAATAGCGTCAGTAAGGAGGTGATCCAGCCCCAGGTTCCCCTAGGGCTACCTTGTTACGACTTCACCCCAGTCATGAACCACACCGTGGTAAACGCCCTCCCGAAGGTTAAGCTATCTACTTCTGGTGCAGCCCACTCCCATGGTGTGACGGGCGGTGTGTACAAGGCCCGGGAACGTATTCACCGTGGCATTCTGATC
>NZ_MUFA01000006.1:0-257101 GCF_001995955.1 Salinivibrio sp. PR6
ATGCTCATGTATTGGCATACACTGTGCGTCTCGCTTCAAAACTCACTGCGCATAGCTCGCAATGTAATCATCAAAGCTGATATGCGTAAGACTTTGATGAGACAGAATTGGTGCGGAGTGGTAGTTCAGTTGGTTAGAATACCGGCCTGTCACGCCGGGGGTCGCGGGTTCGAGTCCCGTCCACTCCGCCACTATTTAGAAACCCTAGCTGAAAAGCTGGGGTTTTTGCTTTTAAGCTCCCCTGAGCCAGACGTCTTGGTCGCGGCACTTGCAGTGCGCGTTGACTCCCGTCCACTCCGCCACTACTTGCAAACCCTAGCTGAAAAGCTGGGGTTTTTTGTTATTGAGTCGTTGGGGTGATTTGCTTTATAAATAAGCGATTAAACGTCTGAAGAGTAATTGGTGGTGGTAATTTGTCGCGGGATCGCTACAATAGGCACCTATCTACAGGGGTATAGCTCCAATTGGCAGAGCAGCGGATTCCAAATCCGCGTGTTGGGGGTTCGAATCCCTCTACCCCTGCCAAACATCAAAGCACCGACATCGTCGGTGCTTTTTTTGTATGTGAATCATCAAGCTTCTCGTAATCCGATTAAGGGTAGATGTGAACATGCAAACTACAAAAAGGCGTGTTGGGGGCTGGGTCGCCAGTCCGGTCGAATCCCTCTACCCCTGCCACACATCAAAGCACCGACATCGTCGGTGCTTTTTTTGTATGTGAATCATCAAGCTTCTCGTAATCCGATTAAGGGTAGATGTGAACATGCAAACTACAAAAAGGCGTGTTGGGGGCTGGGTCGCCAGCCCGGTCGAATCCCTCTACCCCTGCCAAATACCAAAGCATCGACATTGTCGGTGCTTTTTTTGTATCTACTCTCTGTGGTAGCAACCACACCTCTAGGCTTTTTCTTCCTCCTGTTTCTTGTTCACATGTCGCGGTATGATGACTTTTTACCAATCGAAAGGAGCACCCAGTGGTAAGCATATTGTGGGTAGGGCTTGGTGGCGCATTAGGGGCATCCTCGCGTTTTCTCGTATCAGAGTGGAGCGTTGCGGTGCTTGGTCGTGCATTCCCATACGGCACCTTAATAGTAAATGTACTCGGGTCATTAGCGATGGGCGTCTTTTTAGCGGCGATGAGTCAAGAGGTGATTGCTCCGGTGCCTTGGCGCCAACTGGTTGCGATTGGTTTTTTGGGCGCATTTACTACCTTCTCGACCTTTTCAGTAGATACCTTGATGCTGTTCCAACATGGTGAGACAGTGAAAGCTTTGTTGAATGTGGGTCTCAATCTCGCGTTGTGCTTAAGTGCAGCCGCGATGGGCGCTTGGTTGCTAGCACGCATCACCGGTTAAGTGAAAACATCGTGTTACGTCGCTTGTTGTTGCGGCGGTGATTTCTTATACTGGCATTGAACTTGTCGGAGTGCCAATTGGCTGAGACCACATCAAGTGGGATCCGTTGAACCTGATCTGGTTAAGACCAGCGAAGGGAACAAGAGATGCATCAGATCACAGACCGTACGCGTCTGCCAGTTTGCTCACATCTCAATTCAGCGTTTTCCGGCAAGCATTAATTCCCATAATGAACACCGGAGTAATGCTATGTCGACCCGTAAACAGGCCCGTCTTGAGGCCAAATCTTTTATCGATTCTCTCTCTGCGCAAACCTACCCCAACTCGGAAAAAGTCTATGTCGAGGGCTCTCGACCTGATATTCGCGTGGGCATGCGCGAGATCCATCTGTCTCCGACCTTTGTGGGCGGCAGTAAAGACAATCCGCAGTATGAAGCCAATGAGTCCATTCGGGTTTATGACACATCAGGGCCTTATACTGACCCTCAGAGTGCTATCGATATTTACCAAGGCTTAGCGCCACTGCGCAAAGCCTGGATTGATGAGCGTGCCGATACAGAGTTTCTTGGTGCAGTGAGCTCAGACTATGCGCAGACCCGCCTCAGTGATGAAACCTTAGATGATCTTCGCTTTAGTGCCTTACCGCCTATCCGTCGGGCGAAACCTAACCAATGTGTGACCCAACTTCACTACGCACGCCAAGGCATTATCACCCCAGAGATGGAATTTATCGCTATCCGGGAAAACATGGGGCGTCAGCAGTATCGTGAAGAGCAGCTAAATCGCCAGCACCCAGGAGAAAGCTTTGGCGCGCATTTACCCTCAAACATCACCCCCGAATTTGTGCGCCAAGAGGTTGCTGAAGGGCGTGCGATTATTCCTGCCAACATTAACCACCCAGAAGCGGAGCCGATGATTATTGGACGTAACTTTCTCGTGAAAGTGAATGCCAATATTGGTAACTCGGCGGTGAGCTCCTCCATTGAAGAAGAAACTGAAAAATTGGTGTGGGCGACACGTTGGGGCGCGGATACGGTGATGGATTTATCGACCGGACGCAATATCCACGAAACTCGCGAGTGGATTTTACGTAATAGCCCAGTCCCGATTGGCACCGTACCTATGTATCAGGCGCTTGAGAAAGTGAATGGCGTTGCCGAAGACCTGACCTGGGAAGTGATGCGCGATACCTTGATAGAGCAAGCCGAGCAAGGGGTCGACTACTTTACCATTCACGCCGGGGTGCGTTTGCACTATGTGCCCATGACTGCCAATCGCGTGACTGGCATTGTCTCGCGTGGTGGGTCGATTATCGCCAAATGGTGCTTGGCGCATCATCAAGAAAGTTTCCTCTATACCCATTTTCGTGAAATCTGCGAGATTTGTGCTGCCTATGATGTATCGCTGTCACTAGGCGATGGGTTACGTCCCGGCTCAGTAGCTGACGCGAACGACGAAGCCCAGTTCAGTGAGCTACGTACCCTGGGCGAGCTGACCAAGGTGGCATGGGAATACGATGTACAGGTGATGATTGAAGGCCCTGGCCATGTGCCCATGCACATGATCAAAGAGAATATGGACGAGCAGCTCACCCATTGCCACGAAGCGCCTTTCTATACCTTAGGCCCGCTGACTACCGATATTGCGCCTGGCTATGACCACATTACCTCCGGGATTGGTGCGGCGATGATTGGCTGGTTTGGGTGTGCGATGCTTTGCTATGTCACGCCCAAAGAGCATCTGGGTCTGCCCAATAAAGAGGATGTTAAAACCGGACTGATTACTTACAAGTTGTGCGCGCACGCCGCCGACTTAGCCAAAGGACATCCGGGCGCGCAGGTGCGAGATAACGCCATTTCCAAAGCGCGCTTTGAATTTCGCTGGGAAGATCAGTTTAACCTTGCATTAGATCCAGTGACGGCGCGTACTTATCACGATGAAACCCTGCCTCAAGAGTCGGGCAAGGTCGCGCATTTTTGCTCCATGTGTGGGCCAAAATTCTGCTCTATGAAGATCAGCCAAGAAGTCCGCGATTACGCCAAAGAAAATGGCTATGCCGCTGCGGGCGAAGCGATTGATGTCACCATGCTGGAAGACCCGTTAGCAGGCATGCAGCAAAAATCGCAAGAGTTTCGAGAAAAGGGCAGTGAGCTCTACCTGCAAAAATCTAATCATTCGCCACAACAAGGCGCTGAGGTAAGCGACAGCGATAAGGTGGAATCATGAGCCTGACCCCGTTTGCGCCTATGTCGGAAGGCATAGGCCCATTATATCCGGTGGTAGACGACGTGGATTTACTTGAACGCTTACTTTGCTTGGGCGTGAAAACCGTGCAACTGCGTGTGAAGCAGCCAGCCCATCCACAATTGGCAGACTGGGTACAGCGCGCGGTGGCATTGGGCCGCACGCACCATGCGCAGGTGTTTATCAACGATCACTGGCAGCTTGCGCTTGAAGCTGGCGCCTATGGCGTTCATCTGGGGCAGCAAGACTTACAAGAGGCGGACCTTGACCGGCTTGCGCGGCAAGGCGTGCGCCTAGGTGTATCGACGCGCAGTCCCGAACAGCTTGCCGCAGCGATTGAACTCTCGCCTAGTTATCTTGCCATCGGCCATATTTTTCCCACTACCACCAAACAGCTCGCCGAGCCGCCGCAAGGCATTTCTGCGTTAGCGCAGCAGGTGGCGACTGTGGATGGCCGCTTCCCGACGGTGGCGATTGGCGGTATTGATCTCGACCGAGCCCCTGACGTTTGGCGCACTGGTGTGGATGCCATTGCGGTGGTCCGTGCCGTGACGCAAGCGCCTGATTTAGCGGCGCGCATTGACGAATTTAACCGCTGTCTCAATCTATCAAGACAGCAAGGAGCGTGTGATGCTATCGGACAGTGAATACCTGCGTTATAGCCGGCAAATCATGCTGCCAGAAGTCGGAGAGTGCGGGCAGCAGGCACTGAGCAAGGCGCGCGTGTTAATGGTCGGTGCCGGTGGGCTTGGAACCACCGCGGGCCTCTATCTTGCAGGCGCTGGCGTGGGTCAGTTAGCGATTGCTGACTCGGACCACATTGAGCTATCTAACTTGGCGCGTCAGGTGGCGTATCGGGAGGCGCAAATCGGCACCGATAAAGCCGCGGCGCTAGCCGCTAACTTGGTCGCGCTGAATCCACATTGCCAGTGCCGAGCCATCAATGCCTATCTAGAAGGTGAGCGTCTGGCGCTTGAAGTAGCGATGGCGGATGTGGTTCTCGATTGCAGTGATAATCTCGCCACTCGCCATGCAGTCAATCAAGCCTGTGTAGAGGCTGGTACGCCGTTGGTGAGCGCAGCGGCGATCGGCTGGCAAGGCCAGTTATTGGTTTATCAACCGCATAGCGCATGTTATGCGTGCGCCTTCGCAGACGTGACGCTTTCTGAACCCACACGCTGCGCTGAAGCTGGGGTAATGGGACCTGTGGTCGGCATGATGGCCACCGCGCAAGCGCTGGAGGCAATAAAGCTGTTATTAGGGCAGGCGGTCAGGACCAATCGCTTGTCACGACTGGATGGACAAACCATGACATGGCAGCACTTTTCGCTGCCCGTGGATCCGCATTGTGCGGTTTGTCAGCCAAAGCGGGAGGTAAGCGATGCAGTTAACCATTAATGACACGCCGACAGAGGTCAATGCCACAACTGTCGCGCAATTGATTGAGGAGATGAAGGTGCCGGCTGAATCAGTCGCGGTCGCGCTAAATCAGACCATTATTGCGCGTGATGCTTGGTCATCCACGTCACTTACCGCTGGCGATAGCTTGGCGGTCTTTCAAGCGATTGCCGGAGGATAATTATGTTAACCATTGCGGATACGACGTTTTCATCTCGACTGTTAACCGGCACCGGCAAGTTTGCCAGTCGCGAGACCATGGCCGAGTCACTGGCGGCCAGTGGTACTGAACTGGTCACCATGGCGCTAAAGCGAGTCGATGTCCATGCCATACAAGATGATATTTTAACCCCGCTGCGCGAGCTAGGTGTGCACCTGCTGCCCAATACCTCGGGAGCGAAGAATGCGCAAGAAGCGGTCTTTGCCGCGCGTCTTGCCCGAGAAGCATTGGGAACGCACTGGGTGAAGTTGGAAATTCACCCCGATCCCAAATATTTGATGCCTGACCCGATTGAAACCCTTCAAGCGGCGAAAACCCTTGTGGATGAGGGGTTTGTGGTGCTGCCGTATTGCCATGCTGACCCTGTGCTGTGTAAGCGCTTGGAAGAGGTGGGGTGCGCGGCGGTGATGCCTCTTGGGTCACCGATTGGCTCCAACCAAGGACTGGCCTCAATGGCGTTTCTCGACATCATTATCGAGCAAGCCCGTGTGCCGGTGATCATTGATGCCGGCATTGGTGCACCGTCAGATGCGGCGTTAGCGATGGAGCGCGGTGCCGATGCAGTATTGGTCAATACCGCTATTGCCACGGCTGGCGATCCGATTGCCATGGGCGCGGCGTTCAAACAAGCGGTTGAAGCCGGACGATGTGCGTATCGCGCTGGGCTGGCGGGCACACAAAATCACGCCCACGCTTCTAGTCCTTTAACCGCGTTTCTTGACGCTAAGGAGGCGTGATGAGTTTTTCTGAGCGGTGGGCAGCACTCGATTGGGATCATCATCGGCTTTCGATTTACAGCAAAACGCGCCAAGATGTCGAGCGGGCGCTGGCTAAATCCTCGCGTAATTTGGACGACTTCGCCGCCCTGATCAGTCCTGCCGCTGAAGGATATCTCGAGGCCATGGCTCAGCAATCTGCGGCGCTGACGCGGCAGCGGTTTGGCTACACCATGGGGTTTTATATTCCGCTGTATCTCTCCAATTTGTGCGCTAACGTGTGTACCTATTGCGGCTTTTCGATGGAAAACCGAATCAAACGGCGCACGCTGGATGAAGCCGAGATCGCCGCCGAGTGTGAAGCGATCAAAAAGATGGGCTTTGATAGTGTGCTCTTGGTGACCGGTGAGCATGAAACCAAGGTGGGGCTCGATTATTTTCTCCGCGCCTTACCGGTGGTGAAGCAATACTTTCATCATGTGGCGATGGAGGTGCAGCCGCTGGATACCGAGGCTTATCGCGCCTTGGTGGCACAGGGGGTGGATGCGGTGATGGTGTACCAAGAAACCTACCACGCTCCAACCTATGGGGAACACCACAAGCGCGGGAATAAAACCGACTTTCACTATCGGTTGCAAACCCCAGATAGGTTGGCACAAGCAGGGGTCGATAAAATCGGCTTGGGCGCATTAATTGGCCTTGAGGACTGGCGCACCGACAGCTTTTTTACCGCCCAGCATCTGGATTATCTGGAAAAGCAATACTGGCAAAGCCGCTACTCGCTATCCTTTCCACGCTTACGCCCTTGCGCGGGCGCCTTACAGCCGAAATCGGTGATGACGGATAAGCAGCTGGTTCAGCTGATTTGTGCCTATCGGTTGTGGAATCCGCAGGTGGAGCTGTCGCTATCGACACGTGAGTCACCGCACTTTCGCGACAATGTGTTACCGCTTGGCGTCACGAGCCTATCCGCGGCGTCAAAAACCCAACCGGGCGGCTACGCGAACCCGGAGCCACAATTGGAGCAGTTTGCCATCAGTGATGAACGTAGCGCGGCAGAGGTGGCCGCCAGCGTCCGTGCCCTCGGTTTTGAGGTGGTGTGGAAAGATTGGGATAACATCTACGATGTGGCGCGTCAGGCGCTAATGGCTTCACAAACGGCAGCGGGTTAGCGACAATGCGGGCATGAAACGTATTACTGTATATGTAGGTCCACGCTGTCCTCACTGTGAGGCGGCCAAAGCTTACTTGGATAAAAAAGGGCTGCGTTATCGTGTTGTCGATACGGCCACGCCCAAAGGCAAGAAGCTGCTGGCAGCAACAGGCTCGCGGGGTGTCCCGGTGATTTGCATTGGCGATACCACCTTGCGCGGCTTTTCGCCTAAAGCGGTCGAGAAAGCCCTGAAAGGGGAATAAAAAAAGCGTCCAATCGGACGCTTTTTGTTTTTCACACTCGGTGAAGACGCGACTTAACGGCTTAGCGGCGCGGTTGCTTGTTTTAACCAAGCTTGGTCTTGATCATCGAGGTGGGGACTGATTTCATCCCACACGGTTTGATGATAGTGATTCCACCACTGGATTTCCGCCTCGCTGAGCAAGCTCACATCAACCAAACGACGATCGATCGGCGCACGCGTGAGCGAAGCAAACCCGAGCATCGTCATGTCGCCCTCGGTGGGCTTTTCTTCAATCAACTCGAGGTTTTCAATCCGGATCCCAAACGCCTCGGCGCGATAGTAGCCCGGCTCGTTTGACACCACCATGCCCGGCAATAGCGCGACGCTATTGGGCGCTTTGGAAATGCGCTGCGGACCTTCGTGCACGTCCAAGAAATGCCCGACACCGTGACCGGTGCCATGGTCAAAATCATAGCCGTGCTGCCACAAATACTGGCGTGCTAAGGCATCAAGCTGGCTGCCTGAGGTGCCTTTCGGGAACAGCGCGGTGGCCAGCGCAATATGCCCTTTAAGCACCAGCGTGAAGGCCTTTTTGATCTCAGCGCTGCACTCGCCCACTGGCACGGTACGGGTGATGTCGGTGGTGCCGTCATAGTATTGACCGCCTGAGTCGACCAAGTAGACGTTGTTGCTCTCAATCACGCTCGGTTTGGGCTGATTGTTGTGGTTATAGTGACACATGGCCGCATTGCCACCGGCGGCGGAAATGGTATCAAAGCTTAAGTCGACCAGTTGATCGTCTTGTTGGCGGAATTGATACAGGGTGTCTGCGAGCACGGCTTCATCAGGGCGTTCACCCGCGTCGACTTGACGGTCAAACCAGGCCAAAAAGCGAGTCACGGCAACACCATCGCGCACGTGGCAGGCTTGCATACCGGCGATTTCTTGCGGGTTCTTGGCCGCTTTTTCAAGCGCACACGGGTCTTGCGCTTCCACCACGGTGACTTGCGCTTGTTGGAGGGTGTCCAGTGTCCAGGCATTGGCACCGTTTGGGTCGACCAATACACGTTGACCACTCAGCGCTTGCAGGGCATCAACCAGACTGTCTGGGTGCGCGACGCTCACGCCTTGGCCCACGTGTGCATCGAAGCCTTCGGGGAGACGGTCAGGGTCGATAAACACGGTGACGTCACCGGATTGCTTGATAATCGCTTGGGTCAGTACCACGGGCAAACGTGGGATGTCGCGACCACGGATATTGAGCAGCCAACAGACGGCATCGGGTTGAGTGAGTACCGCGGCATCAAGGTTCTGATCGGCTAACTGCTGGCCAATGGTTTGACGCTTATCTAAGCTGGCGCGGCCGGTTTTCTCTTCACCCAGTAAAATGGCAGGGCTATTAAGCGGGGCGGGGCGATCGTCCCACAAGCTTTCAATTGGGTTTTGCTCAACACTCACCAGAGTCAAAGCCCCATCCAACGCGCGTTGGGTACGTTTGTACCAAGCAGCGCTATGCATGCGAGCGTCGATAGCCAGCTTGGCACCTTTTGGCAATTGTTGCTGGGCCCATTGCACCGGTGGCTCATCAATCAGGTGGCAGTAGTCAAACAGGCCAGCGGGGACTTGCTTACGGACTTGAACCACATAGCGGCCATCAACAAAAATCGCTGCCTTGTCGCGGGTGATCACAGCAGCGCCTGCTGATCCGGTAAAGCCGGTCGCCCAGTGGAGGCGCTCGTTATGCTCAGGCACATACTCACCGAGATATTCGTCTTCATGGGGGATGAGTAGGGCGTCATAGTCGTGTTGAGCTAGCCAGTGTCTTAGCTGCTCAATACGCTTGGTAAGGGTCGCGTCCATTATTCTTCCTTCTTTGTATGGGGTGAACTTGCCATGTTCGGCCACGCGTAAAAAAACCAGTGGGTTAGACCCTAGCGCGATTGGCGATAGGCTGCAATTTTGCTGGGCTAAATTGCTGACAGCGTGAAATAATCAAGGCTTTCAGCCATTGGTGCCCTGGGTCATTTTCTTGATTTTGATGCCAAAACAAGGTGTACGCCATCGGCGGTATTGGCGTCGGTAACGGCCGTACCACCAAATTGAGCGATGCGGCAATATAATGCGCAAACTGGCTTGGTGAGGTAAACACCAGGTCGGTATAGGTACACAGGCTCGCCGCACTGTTGAAATCTGGCACGTACATGGCTATGTCACGCTCAATATTACGCTCTGCCAGTTTATAGTCCAACAGCCAGCGGTCATTCCCATCACACTTAACCTGTACATGTCGTAGTCCAAGGTAACGCGCTTCATCCCATGGCCCCCTGAGTGCCGGGTGATCGGCACGCATCAACACACACTGGTGATCTTGGCAAAGCTCTTGGTAGCGCACGCCTTTGGGCGGCATCATGGTCAACATGGCATCGGCGGGATTTAAGTCCTTGCCGGTGATGCCAAAGTCGATATTGCCTCGCGCAAGCCCATCAAAGGTGGTTTGATCCCAAGCAGCGGTATTAAGGGTGATAGCTGGGGCCGCTTCTAGCATATCGCCAATAAACTGTGGCAGTAGCAATGGATAGGCGCTCTCGACGAGGGCAAAACGAAAACAGCGATCGCTTAAGTGCGGCTGAAAGTGATCTGGCTCGGTCATCGCCGCAACATCATTGAGTAAAGCGCGTAGTTTCGCTTGTAAGGCTTGCGCCCGAACCGTGGGTTTCAGCCCGTGGGCCGCTCGCGTAAAAAGTGGGTCGTTAAATTGCGCTCTTAGTCGGGCCAAATTTTTACTTACCGCCGATTGGCTTAAATGTAGGCGTTTCGCCGTGCCCGTGACATTGCACTCTTCCAACAATACATGTAGGCACACCAATAAATTGAGGTCGGTGCGCTGCAGCTGATCCAAATCCATTGCTGGTATTCTCCTTTGGAATATCTGCTTTTACTATAAACCATTATGGTTCATATCGTGAAACCACTATACTGCGTGCCTGTATAGAGGAGTAACCAATGACACACACTGATTCACCGACATCGAATCGTTTGCTGGTCGCCTTAATGGTGCTACTGGTGCTGTTTAGTCCGATGGCGATTGATATTTACCTGCCTGCATTACCGTATATGGCCGGTGACTTTAATGTGAGCCCAACGTTGGCGCAAGATACCGTCACCTGGTTTATGTTTAGTTTGGGTTTGGGCCAGCTATTTGCGGGGCCATTGGCTGACCGCTTTGGTCGTAAGCCTGTCGCGATAATTGGTATTTCGCTATACGGCCTTAGCTCATTGATGGCGTGGCTCGCGACCTCGATGGATATGATGCTGGTGGCGCGTTTGCTACAGGGTTTTGGCGCGTGTGCGACTTCCGTGTGTGCATTTGCAGCGGTGCGTGACCGATTCGGTGCTGAGCGCAGCGGCCACATGATTAGCTACTTAAATGGCGCAATTTGCTTTGTGCCTGCCTTGGCGCCACTGTTAGGAAGCTGGCTGACACAAATGTTTGATTGGCGGGCTAATTTTAGCTTTATGCTGGGTTATGCGGCATTGGGTTTGGTCTTGGTTAGCGTGTTTTTGCCTGAGACGCGCCCGACACACACAGATAACGCTGGGCGCTTATTCAGCTTACGTCGGTATTGGCAAGTGCTACGCGTGCCAACATTTACCTACCACATCATTCTTTGCATGCTGGCGATGGCGGTGATCTTAGCGTATGTCACCTCTGCGCCTGTATTGCTGATGGACAGGTACGGTATTTCCATGAATAGCTTCACCTTTTGGTTTGGCGCCAACGCGGCATTAAACATTGCCGCAGCGATGTTGGCGCCACGCTATATGCAACAATTTGGCAGCCGCCGCGCGCTCAATATTGGCTTGATGATGCTGGTGGGCTCTGGCGGATTAATGCTGGCACTCAGCCCTATTGCTGCCGCTTGGGCCTTTATGTTGCCGATTTTCACCTCATCATTCGGCTTTGCCTGGGTGCTGGGCGCATCAGCGGGTGCGGCGTTGGCGCCGTTTTCTGACCGGGCGGGCACGGCGGCAGCCTTGTTGGGACTGTTCCAAATGAGTGGCGCTGGCCTTTTAGTCAGCTTAACCCAGCGCTTGGGATTATCGGCCAGTGATCTGATGACAGTGCATATGTGGCTATTGTTGCCTGGGCTACTGATTTTGTGGTCGCCGAAAGGTAAGCAATGGCATGCGAAAGCGGTAAGAGATTAAATAATCAGTAAAAACAACCGTTCAGTTGGCAAAAAATAATAAGACGTGCAAAACGCTGGGGTCTCGACAACCCATCATCCCTTTTCGCTGGCTTCGGCCAGCGTTTTTTTATTTTGCTAAAAGCCCCAAGTTAAGAGTATATTTACTAAGCAAACCGAATTAATGCTCATTCCTTTTCGTTTTATATCCAAAGGTCAGTTACACACTATGTCATTATCGACAATCGAAATGGCGCGCGTCCTTGAGCAACTTGAGGAATCGCCCGAGAAAATCATGTTTGGCAAATTGCTGGCAGAATTAGGCAGCCAAAGTGAAGAGCGTGTACGTAGCGCCGCTCATCAGGTGCCACTGAAATATTTACACGAACTGGTTTATCAATTTAATCAGGTAATTGAAGAGCGCCGTTCTGAGCGTATTGAAGAAATCACCCAAGGCTTGGCGCAAGATGGTTTATCTGCTGACGAGCTTTATGAGTATATAATCCAACGCAAGATGGGCTGAGCGCCGCCCATCACTCACAAGGATAAACATGACAGAGCGGCGTGTGGCGCCAGGAGCGTTAGGTACTCGCCGCTGGCTGTTTGCTTTTTTTGGGTTTGCGTTGCTGAATCAGCAGACCCACGACAATAAAGCTAAGACCGATTAGGGTGCTGATATGGATTGTCTCACCAATAATGGTGGCCAATAGCATCAAGGAAATAAATGGCGAGATAAATATCAGATTGCTGATCCGAGAGGCATTCTGGGTATATTTCATCGCGCTCAGCCACAGCATAAATGTTATCCCCATTTCAAAAAGCCCCACATAGCTCACCGCTAGCCAGCCTTGCCATGGGATACCGCTCCAAGATGCTGTTATCCCCGCCAATAATAAAGATGCAGGTAATGACAGCATAAAGCTCAACAGAATGCCGAGCACAGGGTCGGCAGGGTTTTTAGTGTTTAGTACCCAAAACCCTGCCCACAATAGCGTGGAGAGTAACGCGAGCCCAATGCCAAGCGGGCTATCGAACTGAAGCGATAAAAGCTGACCCTTTGTAGCGATCACTACCACACCAAAATAGCCTAACGCCGCCGCAATCCAATCTTGGCGACGAATGGTTTGGCCGAGAAATACCGCTGCCATTAAGGTCAAGGTAATGGCCCAGCTGTAATTTAATGGTTGGGCCAAAGAGGCAGGAAGAAGATCATAGGCTTTGAAAAGAACTAAATAATAAATCAAAGGGTTAATCATCCCCAGTAGGCAATAATAGCCAGGTCGACGACGAAAAGTGGGCCAAAGTGCCGATAGCTTGCCTTGCACTGCGGCAATAGCGGTCAATACCAGTACAGAGACCACGCTGGCAGCGGCCAGCATTTGAATCGGGGTCATGTAGCTTAAGGTAATTTTGAATGCGGTCGCGACCGTTGACCACAATAGCACTGCAGATAATCCAAATATCAGTGCTTTACGTTCATTATGCATACTGCCTCCCTGCAAATCTGCCTTTTAAGCTAGGCAGTCTACGGTATTCGTACGCACCGAGATAGACTGGACATCTATCCAGTATCCCATTAGCCTTGCTGACATTGATGACCGCACAATAGAGAACCCATTATGCTTTCTGGCCTGTCATTACCGACGTTAGCTATTCTCACATTCTGTTTTGGCGTGATCAGTGCCGCCGGGTTGAGTTATTGGCTGCATCGACGCGTGGTCGCTCAGTATCAACATTGGTTTGATACCCAATATGCGCAACAGCAGTCAACGGCTGATATACAGCAACAACAGCTTCATCAGCAACTGGAGCAGCAACAACAAGAGCTAGACAGCTTAGATGTAGAGCGCGATCGTCTGACACAAGAGCTGCGCCAGTATTACGGCAAATTAACCTCCGCGAGTGAGAAGTTGCGTCAATTGGAACAATTGCGCCAAGACAATCAAACGTTGACCCACAAACTTGATGCGGTGCGAGAGGAAAAGTCTGAGCTGCTCGCTGAGCTGCGCGAGGTCAAAGCCAGCGCGGAGCAACAACTCAATGCCGCGAAAGAAAAGCACGCCTTATTAGAAAATGCGGAGGAAAGGCTGCGTACCCAATTTGAGCAGCTGGCCAACCAGGTATTTGAGCAAAAGGTCCATTCCGTTGATGAGCAAAACAAGATGAGCTTAGAGAGCTTACTTGGACCACTTAAGTCGCAGTTGGAAGGGTTTAAAAAGCAAGTCACTGACAGCTTTGGTGAGCAAGCGAAAGAGCGTCACACCCTGATCCATGAAATCAAAAACCTCCAGCAACTGAATGCGGACATGACGCGGGAAGCGCATAACCTAACTCAAGCGCTTAAAGGTGATAACAAGCAACAGGGCAACTGGGGCGAAGTGGTGTTGGCGCGTATTTTGGAAGAGTCCGGCTTGCGTGAAGGGCGTGAGTATCAAACCCAGGTGAGCTTTGAAAACGAGCAAGGCAAGCGCTACCAGCCCGATGTGGTGGTGAAATTACCCCAAGATAAAGACGTGGTAATAGATGCCAAAATGGCGCTGGTCGCGTATGAACGCTACTACAACGCAGACACTTTGGTTGAGCAAGATGCAGCATTAAAAGAGCATGTCCAAGCCATTCGCCAACATATTCGCGGCTTGGGACGCAAAGACTATCATCAGCTTCATGGTGTGCGTTCACTGGATTATGTGTTGATGTTCATTCCGGTGGAGCCAGCTTTCCAAGTGGCCGTGGAAGCCGATGCCAGCCTGATCCGTGAGGCGATGGATAATAATATTATGTTGGTCAGTCCTACCACTTTGCTGGTGGCACTACGCACTATCAATAACCTGTGGCGCTATGAATACCAAAACCAAAATGCCAAACAGATTGCCGAAAAAGCGAGCAAGCTCTACGACAAGGTGCGGCTGTTTGTCAGTGATATGGAAGCGTTGGGTAATGCGTTGGGTAAAGCCAGTGACAGTTATCAAGGGGCGATGAACAAACTTAGCCAAGGCCGCGGTAATATTATTCGCCAAGCAGAGGGGTTTAAAGCGCTGGGCGTGGAGGTGAAACGGGACATCAGCCCGTCGCTGGCCAGTGTTGCCACCGATCCTGCGCCTGATGAGCCTCTTAATCTTACACAGGCAGAGCGGGACGCAAATCCGCAAGAATCATAATAAACTTGGTCGTACGCTTGGAGTCGGGATGGGCGATAAAGTAAACTGGGGCCAATACGTTAGGGGAATAAAATGACAGATAAAAACGCGCACCAGGATCAAGAGACGATCGATTTTGGCTACCAACAAGTGAAACGCCAAGAAAAAGAAAGCCTCGTGGCCAATGTGTTTCATTCGGTGGCTGCAAAATATGATCTGATGAACGATGTGATGTCGATGGGCATTCACCGTATCTGGAAACGCTTTACCATTGACTGCAGTGGTGTCCGCCCTGGGCAAAAAGTGCTCGACTTAGCCGGTGGTACGGGCGATCTCACCGCAAAATTCTCGCGTCTTGTCGGCGAGCGTGGTGAAGTCGTACTCGCCGACATTAATAACTCAATGCTCAAAGTGGGCCGCGATAAACTGCGTGATAAAGGCATTGTTGGCAATGTGAGCTACGTACAAGCCAATGCAGAAGCGCTGCCATTCCCTGATGACCACTTTGATTGCATTACCATCGCATTTGGGCTGCGTAACGTGACGGATAAAGATGCGGCCTTGCGTTCGATGTTCCGTGTGCTTAAACCTGGTGGGCGTTTATTGGTGTTGGAATTCTCCAAACCCGTTGCCGAGCCGTTGTCAAAAGTCTACGACGCCTACTCTTTCCATGTATTGCCCAAAATGGGGCAACTGATTGTTAACGATCCAGACAGCTACCGCTATTTGGCCGAATCGATTCGCATGCACCCTGATCAAGAAACCTTAAAAGGAATGATGGAGCAAGCCGGTTTTGAACAAACCAGCTACTACAACCTGACAGGTGGGATCGTGGCGCTGCACCGTGGATATAAATTCTAAGGAGCCAACATGGCACTTGATTCACTGTTGTGCGCGGCCCTGGAAACAGCGCTCAATGCTGTGATTGCTAAAGACGCCGACAGCCAGCGTCGCCTTGCTCGGCTAAAAGGGCGTTGTATCGGAGTCACTCTACAAGAGCTTGATCGCCAACTGATTTTTGTCTTCGGCCAACGTATTGATGTACTTAGCCATTACGAAGGTGAATGCGACGCGGCGCTATCGTTGTCACTGTCAGCACTGCCACAGCTACAGCAAAAAGCAAACTTAACCGCCTTAATCAAAGCGGATAAACTCACGTTGGAGGGGGATATCGATGTCGCCCAGCAGTTTTCTCAGTTGCTCAGTGGTATCGAACTAGACGTGGCAGAGTGGCTGGCACCTTACACCGGCGATGTGATTGCGCATACGGTGGTGAGTCAGGCGCAGCAGCGCTGGCAGCAATTGCAGCAATTGGCTCAACGGCAACAGCGCTATGCAGGAGAGGTGATTACGGAAGAATGGCGCTTAGCGCCTGGGCCCTTAGAAGTGGCGGCATACAGTGACCAAGTGGACGAGCTGCGCAGCGATGTCGCGCGGTTGGAAGCCAGGTTTAAGCAGTTGGTAGAACGGGTGGAGTCTGCATGACACTCAATGAAATTCGTCGCTTGTATTTTATCATCCGTACCTTACTGCTTTATGGTGTGGATGCTTTACTCCCCAAACAACCCTTAACACGGCTGGCGCACCTTGGCCGCCAATCATTGTTTTGGCTGAAGAATCAGCATCCAGATAAGCCGGTGGGGGAGCGACTGCGTTTGGCGCTGCAAAGCTTGGGCCCGGTATGGGTGAAGCTTGGGCAAATGATGTCGACGCGTCGTGATCTATTCCCCGCCGATATCGCCAACGAGCTGGCACAGTTGCAAGATAAAGTCGCACCCTTTGATGGCCACAAAGCCAAAGCGCAAATCGAAGCCTCGTTAGGCGGCCCGTTAGAAACCTGGTTTAGCGACTTTGACCCCCATCCACTCGCCTCTGCGTCGATCGCGCAAGTGCACACCGCTACGCTCAAATCGAATGGGCGTGAAGTGGTGCTGAAGGTGATCCGCCCCGATATTTTGCCAGTGATCCAAGCTGACTTGCGCTTGATGTATCGTGTGGCACGGCTGGTGGCGCGTTTTCTGCCTGATGCGCGTCGCTTAAAACCGGTCGAAGTGATCCGCGAGTACGAAAAAACCTTGCTTGATGAGCTGGATTTGATGCGTGAAGCGGCCAATACCATTCAGCTGCGCCGTAATTTTGAAAACGACCCGGCGCTGTATGTGCCCGAAGTGTTCAGTGACTACTGCCGTAAAGACGTGATGGTGTCTGAGCGAATCTATGGCATTCAAGTGTCGGATATCGAGGCGCTAGAAGCCAATGGTACTGACATGAAACTGCTGGCCGAGCGTGGGGTTGAGGTCTTTTTTACCCAGGTATTCCGAGACAGCTTTTTCCATGCGGATATGCATCCAGGCAATGTCTTTGTCTCCTACGAGCACCCGCATGATCCGCAGTGGATTGGGCTTGATTGCGGGATTGTCGGTACCCTTAATCGCGACGATAAACGCTATTTGGCAGAAAACTTTATCGCCTTTTTTAACCGCGATTACCGTAAAGTGGCGGAGCTGCATGTTGACTCTGGCTGGGTGCCGCACGACACCAACGTGGATGATTTTGAGTTTGCCATTCGCACCGTGTGTGAGCCCATTTTCGAAAAGCCATTGTGCGAAATCTCGTTCGGTAATGTTTTATTAAACCTATTTAACACCGCGCGCCGGTTTAATATGGAAGTGCAGCCACAGCTGGTGTTGTTGCAAAAAACCTTGCTCTACATTGAAGGGCTTGGGCGTCAGCTCTATCCGCAACTAGATTTGTGGACCACGGCGAAGCCATTTTTAGAGTCGTGGATGAAACAGCAAGTGGGGCCGCAAGCTGTCTGGGCGGCGGTGCGTGAAAAGGCACCGTTTTGGGCGGAAAAACTCCCCGAGATCCCAGAACTGGTGTACGACGGCTTACGGCAAGGTCGTCAGGTCAATCAGCGTTTAGAAGCCTATTATCACGGTTACTTGCAGACCAAACAGCGTCACTCGCGCGCCACTTATATGCTCGGGATTGGTGCGACGTTACTGCTGACGGCGACCATTTTGTTTGCCAACCGAGTCGAGACCTTACCGAGTGTCGCCGCTGCAGGTGCGGTTATCTTTTGGTTGTGGGGCTGGCGACTTTGTAATAAAACCTGTAATAAATAGCAGTTACACTGCTACGCACATCAAGTTAACCAAACGGAAGAAAGGGAACCGGTATGGGTGGAATTAGTATTTGGCAGTTGCTGATCATTGCGGTGATTGTGGTGTTGTTATTTGGTACCAAGAAGCTACGTAACATGGGGGGCGATCTTGGCTCAGCGGTCAAAGGCTTTAAAAAAGCAATGAACGATGATGAAACCAAAACCACTGACAAAGATGCGGATTTTCAGCAGCAGTCATTGGACAACAGTGACGCCGACGCGTCGAAAAAAGAGCAAGCACGCAAAGATAAAGAGCAGGTGTAAGCCGTGTTTGATATAGGTTTCTGGGAGTTAGTGCTGATTGCCATTATTGGCCTCGTGGTGCTTGGCCCGGAGCGATTACCGGTTGCGATACGCAATGTGTCGCGCTGGGTGGGGGCGGCGAAACGGATGGCAGGATCTGTCCGTGATGAGCTTGAACAAGAGCTCAAGCTAAAAGAGCTCCAAGACAATTTACACAAGGCCGAACAAGCGGGGATGAAAGATTTGTCACCTGAGCTACAAGAGTCGGTCGACACCCTGCGTCAACGCGCGGCGGATGTACAACGCCCTTATGCAGCATCGCCTTCTTCTCATCACCCCGATGAAGGCGACGATGCGCCATCAACGGATAAGCGATAACGAGTCAGACGCTTTATGTTTTCGGTGAACAAACCACTATGTCTTCTGTGAACGATACTCAGCCCCTTATCAGCCACTTGATGGAGCTTCGTAACCGCCTGCTTCGCGCAATTATCGCCATCTTAGTGGTCTTTGCCTGCTTGGTGTATTTTGCCAATGATATTTACAGCCTGATTGCCCAACCGCTGATCGACAAACTGCCCGAAGGGGCGAGCATGATCGCTACGGATGTCGCGTCTCCCTTCTTTACGCCAATTAAGCTGACTTTGGTCATATCCGTCTTCGTCGCCATCCCTGTGGTGCTATATCAAATCTGGGCGTTCGTTGCTCCCGGCCTGTATAAGCATGAACAGCGGCTAGTGATGCCGCTTTTGGTGTCGAGTTCGTTGCTGTTCTACGCGGGCGTGGCATTTGCGTACTGGGTGGTGCTGCCATTGGTGTTTGGCTTTTTCACGTCTATTGCGCCAGAAGGGGTGCAAGTGGCAACGGATATAGCCAGTTATCTCGACTTTATCTTGGCGCTCTTTCTCGCCTTTGGCATTGCCTTTGAGATCCCTATCGCGATTATACTGCTGGTTTGGACAGGGGCGACCACGGCACAAAGCTTAACCCGCAAGCGGCCCTATGTGGTAGTGGCTGCGTTTGTGGTGGGGATGATGCTGACGCCACCGGATATGATTTCACAAACCTTGCTGGCCATTCCCATGTGCTTGCTGTTCGAGCTGGGCGTGGTGCTATCGCGCTTTTATGTCCCACGTGAGAAATCAGAATCCGAGGAGGCCAGTGAATGATCGATATTGGTGTTAACTTGACAAGCACACGGTTTGATCAAGACAGAGAGACCGTGGTGGATGATGCCAAACAGGCGGGCGTCACGGGCATGATTCTGACCGGCACCAGTATCGATGAGAGCCAAGCAGCCGCCGCGCTTGCGAGCTCTTATCCTGGTTTTGCCTATGCCACGGCGGGTGTTCACCCGCATGATGCCAAATCGGTCGAGGCGACAGATTTAAGCGCGATTCAGCAATTAGCACAGCGTCCCGAGGTGGTCGCAATCGGTGAGTGTGGGCTTGATTTTAATCGGGACTTTTCGCCGCGGCCGCAACAAGAAGCGGTCTTTGAGGCGCAGCTTGCGCTAGCGGCTGAGCTTTCAATGCCGGTGTTTATGCACTGTCGTGACGCTCACGATCGCTGGTTCGCCATTTTGCGTCCATGGCTCGACAAACTGCCCGCGGCGGTGCTGCATTGTTTTACTGGCGATGACCGCGCGCTGCGCGATTGCCTCGATGCCGGTTTATATATAGGGGTAACGGGATGGCTATGCGACGAGCGCCGCGGACAGCAGCTTCAGCAACAGGTAAGCTGGTTGCCCGATGACAGGTTGATGATAGAAACCGATGCGCCGTATTTACAGCCTCGCGATATACGGCCGCGACCTAAACGCAGTCGTAATGAGCCGAAATACTTGCCCCATATCGCCCAAACAGTGGCACGATTACGTCAACAGCCTGTCGAACATATTATTGATTGCACAATAAAAAACACTCAGCGCTGCTTTTCTATTCAGTGACTGGGTGAACACTACACGAGGCAGTTCGCTGCCCCAAAGCCCAGGTCTGCAACTTAAAGGAGGATACAGTGACCGTATCCATTCAAGGCGCCTTTCCTGCTCGACGCCTGCGTCGTACACGCAAAACTGATTTTAGCCGCCGTATGGTGGCGGAACATTCATTGTCCGCAAGCGATTTGATTTACCCAATCTTCGTGCTCATGGGTAAGAATCGTCGTGAGCCAGTGGCATCCATGCCCGGCATCGAGCGACTCTCGATTGATTTATTGCTCCATGAAGCCGATTACCTTGCCAAGCTGGGTGTCCCTGCCATTGCGCTCTTTCCTGTGATCCCGAAAGAGTTTAAAACCAGCTGTGCCTCGGAGGCATTTAACCCCGAAGGGTTAGTGCCACGCGCGGTGCGCTTACTCAAAGAGCATGTGCCGCAAATGGGCGTGATCACCGATGTGGCGCTAGACCCTTACACCGTGCACGGCCAAGACGGGATCATTGATGAAGACGGCTATGTGATGAACGAGCCCACCACCGAGGTACTGATCAAACAAGCCCTATCTCATGCCGAAGCGGGCGTCGATATTGTCGCGCCTTCTGACATGATGGATGGACGAATCGGTCGTATCCGTGAGGCATTGGAAGCCAATGGTCATATCAATACCCAGATCATGGCGTACTCTGCCAAGTATGCGTCCAATTACTACGGCCCGTTTCGCGATGCATTAGGCTCGGCGGCGAACCTGAAAGGGGGTAACAAAGCCAACTATCAAATGGATCCGGCCAACAGCGATGAAGCCTTGCACGAAGTGGCGATGGATATTGCTGAAGGGGCTGATACCGTGATGGTTAAACCCGGGATGCCGTATTTGGATGTGGTACGCCGGGTAAAAAATGAGCTTAAAGTGCCGACGTTTGCCTACCAGGTATCGGGCGAGTATGCGATGCACAAGGCGGCCATTGATAATGGCTGGCTAAAAGAGCGCGAGACAGTGATGGAGTCATTATTGTGCTTTAAGCGTGCGGGGGCCGATGGGATCCTCACCTACTTTGCTAAGCAAGTGGCCGAGTGGTTAGCGGAAGACGCGGGTGCCACCTTGCCTCCCAGACCGGAAGAGACGGTCGGCTAACTCGCCTTTTATGAAAGCGCCCTTGCCACGAGCAAGGGCGTTTTTTTTAGCCTGCCCTGGATGACCCCACAAAACTCAAGGGATCACATTGCGGTTAATGGGGTTCTGTAGTGAGATCAGTGTTTCTGTGGATTGTACTTCGTCGATGGCTTGAAGCTTGTCAATCAACACAAACTGTAGCTCTTCGATAGAGCGGCACATGAGCTTAACGAAAATATTATAGGCCCCCGTGGTGTAGTAGGCTTCTACCACCTCGTCGAGCTGATTGAGTTTTTCTAGTGCCGAGTGGTAATCTCGCGCCGCTTTAAGATTGATGCCGATAAAGCAGCACACGTCGTAGCCGAGTTTTTTGGTGTTGACCAATATTTCCGTGCCTTCGATGATGCCCGCGGCTTTCATTTTCTCAACCCGCACGTGAACGGTGGCGGGGCTGACATGAAAGCGCTTTGCCATTTCTGCGTAGGGGACGCGCGCGTCATCCAACAGCGTAGAGAGAATACGACGATCTAGGTCATCCAATTTTGGCAACTCGTTCATTGTTTTAGTCTTTTAGTTATAGCATGGCCAGATTTTTCGTTAACGCGGTTGCTTAGCCACTTCGTTAACGCCTAATGTAGGGTATCGCGTTGTTTAGCAAGATACCAACAAACCAACAGGAAGGGGATGTGGGGATCAAATACGTTTTCGGTGGCTTACTACTGCTCATCGCCAGTAGCGTCAATGCCGCACAAAAAGATGTGCTGGTGGTGCACTCCTATCATCCTGGTTTTTTTTGGAACCAGGCGTTGGTTGAAGGGTTGGAAACGGCCACGCAAGGCGAAGAGATCGCTTTCCAGCATTCCTACCTAGAAAGTAAACGCTACCAATCGGATGCCTATCGCGAACAGCTCAAAGATGTTTATATCCATAAACTGAGCAACCATGATTTTGATGCCATTCTGACCACGGATAATGCCGCATTATGGCTGATCCATGAATTGCATGAGTACGTGGGCGATACACCGGTCGTCTATGCGGGGCTCAATAACTTTGGTCGTCAACATTACCCCTTACTGCCCAAGGTCACGGGGGTGAAAGAAGAAATAGACCTACCGCGCAACTTGGCGCTAATGAAGCGCTTGCATCCAGATTTAAAGCGGATGTATGTACTGCTCGATGAGACGTTCTCCAGTCGTCAGTATTGGAATGTGGTGAAGGCGCAACTGAGAAAGGCGGGTCAGTCAGGCCTCGAGATTGTGAGGCTGTCCAACCTGCCATTCCAAGGTTTACGTGACCGTATTCAAGCGATGCAGCCGGGCGAGGCGGTGTATTACTTGTCCTATTTTCGCGATGCGAACGGCACCTTTCTCGATAGACTCAGTGGTATTCATACTCTTACCCAAGATTCGCCTGTACCGATTTATGGTGCGATGAGCTTTATGCTGGGTCAGGGCGTGATCGGTGGCATTGTGATCGATGGTAAAACTCAAGGTCAGCACCAAGGTCAGCTGCTGTTGGATGTACTGGCGGGCAACCTCCCCCCTGAAAGAGACAGTACTAACCTGACGTTATTCGATTACCCCGCACTGAAAGATTGGGGTGTGGATGTGAGCGCCATCGAAGACGCTGAGGTGATTAACAAGCCTCAGCCGCTTTGGCAAAAGCACCAAGTTGCGTTTCAAGCCGTGGCATTGGCGGTGTTGGTATTGGGAAGCGTGATAGCCATGCTCGGTGCCAATATTCGCCAGTTACGTCGCAGTGAGTCAGCGTTAAAGCGTCACCGAGCAATGCTTAAAGGTATTTTTGATCAAAGTAACCAGTTTATTGCGCTGTTGGATGAGAACGGGATCTTGGTGTCAGGCAATGCCAGCTTTAATCAATTAATCAGCGTGAGTCACCCGTATCGTGGACGACCTTTGTGGTTTTGGCCGATTTGGCGCAATCCCGCCCGCCTCGAGGAGCACCTCAAGCTTACAGATTTCTCCCAGCCTCGCCGGTTTGAGCTTTGCCTCAGTGAAGCGCATCGTGAGGTGATTTTGGACGTGGCGGTCAAAGGGTTTCCCAGCGAAAACGGTCAACGGCGCGTGCTGTTAGAGGCCCGTGATATTACCCAGCGCAAACAAACCGAAGAGAAGCTACAGCGCAGCGAAATTGAATACCGCATGTTGTATGAACAGCAGCCTGTCATTCTATTAACTATTGATTACCAAGCACGTATTCAATCGCTCAATCAGTATGCCGCTGATTTGTTTGGTTATGATAAAGCCGCGTTATTAGGGCACAAGATCACCTCCTTATATGCGGATCATCAAGTGCCTCCCCATCGAATGATTAAACGGGATCACAACAATCAAGAGCAGGTGTGGCGGCGTGAGATCCCGTATCGTGCCGGCAATGGTCATACCTTGTGGGTTCGGGAAACCGTGCGCGCGATGCATAATCAGACGCAGCTGCTGGTGGTGGGCGAAGACATCACCGCGCATCGAGAAATGGAAAACCAGCTGACTTATCAAGCCCATCACGACTATTTAACGGGGCTGTATAATCGTAGTTATTTTGAACAAAAGCTCGCCGCCGCGCTGTTACAAGCGCGAGAAGAAGATCAGTGTCACGCGATGTACTACATCGATATGGACCAGTTTAAGCTGATTAATGACACCGCCGGACATGAAGCGGGGGACGAGGCACTTAAACAAGTTGCCCAGATCATCCAGCAACATCTGCCGGCAGGTGCGGTCTTGTCGCGACTCGGGGGGGATGAATTTGGTGTGATTGCCTATCATCACTCGGCCGAGAGCGCGTTGAGTTGGGGGCACCAACTCCTGGCAACCTTGGCGGACAGTGAGTTTTTCTGGCACGGCAGTCGCATGCGCTTGGCGTGTTCGTTGGGGATTCGTCTTCTGGATCGTACCGCCGGCTCGCCGCAGCAGGTACACGCGCAAGCGGATACCGCCTGCTATGCCGCCAAAGACGAAGGGCGTAACCGTTTACACCTTTATCACCCGGATGATGAGGAGCTGCAACGCCGTGAGCAAGAAATGGCGTATGTCAGCCACATCCATGATGCCATTGCTCACGACCGCT
Organism: Salinivibrio sp. PR6; assembly: GCF_001995955.1. Classification (NCBI taxonomy): domain Bacteria; kingdom Pseudomonadati; phylum Pseudomonadota; class Gammaproteobacteria; order Vibrionales; family Vibrionaceae; genus Salinivibrio; species Salinivibrio sp. PR6. The sequence goes on from NZ_MUFA01000006.1 coordinate 24,196, forward strand.
TTGATATCTATGCACAGCAGATCGTCGATATCCGACCGGGTAGACAAGATACGCTCTACATCGAGGCGTTGGTGCGGATGCGCGATACCCAAGGCGGTTGGTTGCCGCCCAGCATGTTTATCCCAGCAGCCGAGCGCTACAATATGGCACACCAACTCGACACTGTGGTGGTGACCAAAACGCTGGCGTGGTTTGATGCTCACCCGGATCAGATTGCCAAGCTGGGTAAAATCTCGATTAACCTGTCGGGACGGTCAATCACCCAAAAAGATTTTGTCACCTTCTTGATCGCCGCGATTAAGCAAACCCAAGTGCCTAGCGAGTGCATCTGTCTGGAGATCACTGAAACCGCGGCGATTACCAACATGAGCAGTGCTATCGAGCTTTTCTCGCAGCTAAAAGCCTTGGGGTGTGTGATTGCCTTGGACGACTTTGGCGCGGGCATTTCGTCGTTTGGTTATTTGAAGCGCTTGCCCGTCGACATCATTAAAATCGATGGGCAATTTATCCGCGATATCGCCACCGATGACACCGATTATGCGATGGTGAAAGCAATCAATGAGTTGGCTAAACAAATGGGGAAACAAACCGTGGCGGAGTTTGTCGAGAACGCCCATATTCTCAACAAACTACGCGCGCTGGATGTGGATTATGCCCAAGGCTATCATTTTAGCGTACCCGCGCCCTTAGGCGAGCAGGTAAAAAATTGGTCGACGCGTCGAGAGACGATAAAGGAAAAAATCCATCTCTGATATACTCGGCGCATAACCAGCCGCGGAGAGCCAATGTGCAACTCAGTTTGATTTGCGACGCCCCTGACAAATCCGAGCAATTTGAGGGACTAAAAAGCAAGTGGTCACTTACACACACACCTGATTCGTCATTTGCGTTGATCATGACCACGACACGCCTTGAGCTGCGCAAACAGGATGAGCCTAAGTTAGGCGCTGTGTATGTCGACTTTGTTGGCGGTGCGGTCGGCCATCGGCGTAAGTTCGGTGGCGGCAAAGGGCAGGCAATCGCGAAGGCGGTGGGGCTCAACAAAGGCGTCACGCCACGGGTGTTGGATGCCACGGCTGGCTTGGGTCGTGATGCGTTCGTATTAGCATCCTTAGGTTGTCAGGTGCAAATGATTGAGCGGCATCCAGTGGTCGCCGCATTGCTCGACGATGGGCTACAGCGCGCCTATCAAGACAGTGAGATTGGTACATGGATGCAATCGCGCATGACACTGCTGCATGCCAGTAGTGAGCAAGCACTTACCGATATGGCGCAGACCCCTGGGCTACAACGACCTGATGTGGTCTATTTAGATCCTATGTACCCCCACAAGAAAAAAGCAGCCTTAGTGAAAAAAGAAATGCGTGTGTTCCAAGCTTTGGTGGGCGCTGACACGGACGCCGATGCCTTGTTAGCGCCTGCGTGCCAGCTCGCGCGTAGCCGCGTAGTGGTTAAGCGTCCAGATTATGCTGAGCCCTTGGCGGCAACGCCACCACACTCTAGTATTACCACCAAGAAGAACCGCTTTGACATGTATATCAACGCAGCGTTAAGTGCGGAGGCGTAAATGGCTAAGTCTTTGTGCAAATGGCGACGGGGTGAGGTTGAGGCCAACTTAAGTGCGCTCGCATCGATTACCACGCCACCGCGAGCGGCTTGCAGTAAGTGTGCGCGAGTCGCCAGTGAAAAAGGTTATCTCTGTCGTCCTGTGCCTCTTGCCAGTGACGGGGATAAAAAAGCGCAAAAAGCCAAGAATAAAGCGGACAAGAAAGACAAAAAGGGCAAAAAAGCGAACAAAGAAAAAAAGAAAGGCAAAAAAAGGAAGGAAAAATAAAGGCTCCATAGCGAACTAAGGAGCCTTGAAGGGCTTAGTCGAGGCCTTTTACCATCAGTACGGTCAGTAGTCCGGTGATCACTGAGACAATCAGGCCAGAAACGATTAGCCAAGGCAACATATCCATCATGTTCTGCACTCACTTCTTTGTTATGAATTGGGGGAAAAGCGAGCATGATTGAGCCTGAGTTTAGCGACATTCTCAATGTGCTAGACGTAGACAGTTAAGCTTAGTAACGATTAGAAACAAGGTGGCGACAAAGCCATCAATCCGCCCCCGTGGCACATAGGTCTATCAGTACAAAGGGTCCATCATGAGTGTCAATCAAGGAAAAGCCGATGTATCGGTTTGGGATAAAGAAGAAGCCTTAAGCCGGCTAATGGATAGCCCGGCGCTTCTTGATGAGGCTTGCAGTATATTTGTTGAAGAAAGTGAGCAACAACTGCCAAGCATGGAAAAGCAGCTTGCTAACGCCGACTACACCGCCTTGGCGCGCGAAGCGCACAAAATGAAAGGCAGCGCTGGCAATTTAGCGGCGCTCGAGCTGCATCAGCAAGCATTGACACTCGAGCAAGCGGCAAAGCAAGAGGCCGCCGACCAAGCCGCTGCTGCGTTAGCGGACATTAAAGAAGGCTTAGCACGATTTTGTGCGCAGCTCACTCACTAGTCGCCTGTCTCATCATGCTCGCGAGTGACCAATAAAAAACGCCGTGTTGAACACGGCGTTTTGATGTGAGCCCATTTCGCGCGGTTTAGCGCATGGTAACAAACTCTTCTGACCCGGTGGGGTGAATCGCGACCACACTATCAAAGTCCGCTTTGGTGGCGCCCATCTTCATCGCCACCGCAAAACCTTGAATCATTTCATCAACGGTAAAGCCAATACCGTGCAGACCGACCACTTTTTCTTCATCGCCCGCGCAAACCAGTTTCATCTTACAGGGTTGACGGTGCTGAGTGACGGCGGTGTACATGGCCGCAAAGCTGGAGGTATAGACTTTAATATTGTCATCGCCGTATTTGGCACGCGCCTCTGGTTCGCTCAAACCAATGGTGCCAATGGGTGGGTGACTGAATACCACGGTGGGAACCAAATCATAGTCCATTTTGGCATGCGTTTGGCCGTTAAACAGACGTTCTGAGAGTAGACGTCCAGCTTTGACGGCGACAGGCGTCAGCTCAATCCCGCCATCCATGATATCCCCGACACAGTGAATGTGTGGGACGCTGGTGGTCTGATAGGGGTCAACCTTGATGTAGCCATCGGCCGTGGTCTGCACGTCGGTGGCGCCGAGATTGATTTTATCGGTCGTCGGGTGACGGCCAATCGCCCAGATCAGGGTGTCCGTGTTGTGGGTGGTGCCGTTTTCAAAGGCCAGAGTCAGGCTACCATCACTTTCTTCAGTGACCGACACGGGGACATGTTGGGTGTGAAGAGTGGGGCCTTCTTTTTCCATTACCTCGACCAAGGTGTCGGTGACCATGGGGTCGAAGGTGCGTAATGGGCGGTCTTTACGCACAAATAAGTGGGTATCAGAGCCCAAGGCATGCAGTACGCCGGCGATTTCGACCGCAATGTAACCCGCACCGACCACGGCCACGCGTTTAGGTTGCTCGGGGAGGGCAAAGAAGCCATCGGAATCAATCCCCAACTCTGCGCCTGGAATGTTCGGAATAGTGGGTGTGCCCCCCACGGCAATCAGAAAGTGATCGGCGGTGTAGTGCTCGCCATCCACTTCTACCGTGTTGTTATCGACAAAGCGGGCAAAACCACGAATGACATCGATATTGTTTTTACCCAGAACGTTGTCGTAAGCCTTATGAATGCGGCTAATGTAGGCTTCACGGTTATCCACTAAGGTCGACCAATTAAAGCCTTTCACGTCCACATCAAAGCCATAGTCTGATGCGTAAAGGTTAAGGGCTTCGGCAACTTGAGCACCGTGCCACATGACTTTTTTAGGGACACAGCCTACGTTTACGCAGGTGCCACCAAGGTGCTTTGCTTCAATAAGGGCGACGTTAGCACCGTGCATCGCGGCACGGTTGGCTGAGGCAATACCGCCGCTGCCGCCACCGATACAGATGTAGTCGAAATGCTTCGCCATGTCTTTCTCCATCTTATAGGCACTGGGTGCCACTGGCATTGATATCGAGGTCAGCTTGTCGTGTTTGGTGTCGCTTGTAAAGCCACTATCTCTGACCCCTAAAGACATAGCATACCAAACCGACAGTGCGGCAGCAGTCTCAGAATCATTTTGTAACGCTCGCAATACACCCCGCTAAACGGGGAGGGATTGAAAAGCGTAGAGAGAGACGGCATATAAATAAGGTTACTTATCTGCCCGGGGCTCGCGATGCGAGCGCCTTATCAGCAAAAAGGAAGGCACTATGTCCAACCCGCTTCTTCAATTTGAGGATTTACCTCCGTTTTCCGCCATTAAGCCAGAGCATGTCAAACCAGCAGTGGAAGCCGCGATTGCTGACTGTCGCCAAGCGGTAGATGCCGCAGCGGCGGCTGAGCAACCTAGCTGGGATACGGTCAGTGTGCCTGTCACAGAGGCGGAAGATCGACTTGGCCGCATCTGGTCACCGGTGAGCCATATGAATGCGGTGGTCAATAGTCAGCCATTGCGTGAGGCGTATGAAAGCTGCCTGGCGTTACTGTCGGAATACTCCACCTGGCGTGGTCAGCACAAGGGGTTATACCAAGCATACAAAGCGATGAAAGACAGTGCTGAGTTTTCCGCCCTCGATGTGGCACAGCAAAAAGCGATTAACGATGCGCTGCAAGACTTTGAACTGTCCGGAATTGCCTTGCCAGCCGACCAGCAACACCGCTTTGGTGAGATTCAAAAGCGGTTGTCGGAGCTGTCATCATCGTTTAGCAACAATGTGCTCGATGCCACCATGGGGTGGAGCAAGCTGATTAGCGATGAAAGTGACTTAGCGGGGTTACCCGAATCGGCGCGCAACGCGGCAAAAGCGCAAGCCGAGAGCAAGTCGCAACAAGGTTACTTATTTACCCTGGATATCCCTTCGTATCTGCCCGTCATGATGTACTGTGATAACCGAGCGCTGCGTCAGGAAATGTACGAAGCCTTTACCACGCGCGCCTCTGATCGCGGGCCGCAGGCGGGGCAGTGGGACAATACTGAGCTGATGAACGAGTCGCTGCGCCTCAAGCATGAGTTAGCACGTCTACTTGGCTTTAATCACTATAGTGAACTGTCCCTCGCCACGAAAATGGCGGAAACCCCAGACCAAGTAATGGGCTTTTTGAATGATCTGGTCGATAAAGCGCGCCCACAAGGCGAGCGTGAATTCGCGGAAGTGAAAGCCTACGCCAAAGAAGAGTTTGGGGTTGATGCCCTCGAGCCTTGGGATATCCCTTATTACAGTGAAAAACTCAAGCAAGCACGCTACACCATCTCTGATGAAGCGCTTCGCCCATACTTCCCTGAAGCACGTGTACTCTCCGGCTTGTTTGAAGTGATGCATCGTGTGTTTGGCATGACGATTACCGAGCGTAAAGGCATTGACACCTGGCATGACAGTGTGCGCTTTTATGATATTCATGATAGCCAAGGCACCCTGCGCGGTAGCTTCTACCTTGACTTGTATGCGCGAGAAAACAAACGTGGCGGCGCATGGATGGATGAGTGTCGCGTTCGTCGTCGTCAAGCAGACGGTGAGCTACAAACGCCAGTGGCGTATTTAACCTGTAACTTTAACCCACCAGTGGGCGATGACCCTGCGCTGTTTACCCATGACGAAGTAGTGACCTTATTCCACGAATTTGGTCATGGCATTCACCATATGTTGACGCAAGTCGAAGTAGCGGATGTGTCAGGGATCAATGGTGTGCCTTGGGATGCGGTTGAGCTGCCAAGCCAGTTTTTAGAGAACTGGTGCTGGGAGCAAGAGGCACTGAGCTTTATCTCGGGGCATTACCAAACGGGAGAAGCCTTACCGGAAGACATGCTAGAAAAAATGCTCGCCGCGAAGAACTTTAATTCGGCGATGGCGATGTTGCGCCAGCTTGAGTTCAGTTTATTCGACTTCCGTTTGTTCAGTGAGTTTGACCCAGAGGTCGGCCCGCGGATCATGGAAACACTCAGTGCGGTGCGTGAGCAGGTATCTGTGGTCCCCGCGCCTGAGTGGAACCGTTTCCCGCACGCGTTTGGCCATATTTTTGCCGGTGGCTACAGTGCAGGCTACTACAGCTATAAATGGGCAGAAGTGCTATCGAGCGATGCTTACTCGCGCTTTGAAGAAGAAGGGATCTTTAACCGCGACACCGGCGAGGACTTCCTGAATCATATTCTCAGCCGTGGCGGCAGTGAGGCACCGAAAGATTTGTTTGTGCGCTTTAGAGGTCGCGAACCAAGCCCTGACGCCTTATTGCGTCATAGCGGGATCACCACCGCGTAGCGTCGCAGATCTTCAATAAAAAAAGCCCGCATCATCACTGGTGCGGGCTTTTTTATTCATCGCCGGTGTTTTAGATGCGAGTCTCGTCAGTGAGCACCACTAGGGGCAACCCAAGGCTTGATTGGCGCAAGGCCTCTTGCTCTAACTCGGCACGCAACAAGGGGCTGGCCTCGAGTAATGTGGTGTCCAAGTGGAGGGTAAGGGCATCCTCCTCGGCAGTGAGGGCTAGCATCGGTCGGACGCGACTGTCGCGTCGATGGCATAAGATCACCGCAATTCGCAGCAGGCGCAACAGACGATTGGCGCTGGTGGTAGACAGCGCGTGCTGACCATCAATGAGCACCAGTTGCTCTCGATAGTAGCGGAGCAAGGTGGCGACCAATTGTTTCTGTGCTCGCGTAAAGCCGGGCAGATCGAGATGGGTGATCAAATACGCGGCATGATCACCATCTTGCTTAAAGCCAATGCTTAAACCAATTTCATGCACGCAGGCGGCGGCATGGAGCAAGCTTTGTGCTTCCGGCTCAGGTACCCAGGATGCCGGACATTGATTGAGCAGCTCCAAGGCGGTGTCGGCGACATTGATACCGTGTGCTTCATCCAGCTGATAGCGCGACTGGATGCTGGCAATGGTGCGGGCACGAATATCGCTATGGCGCATCGCGGTCATCATTTCATACACCAAGCCTTCTCGCAGGGCCCCACCCGCTAGGGTCATGCGTGTCACCTCTAAGCACTCGAAAATAGCGATCAGTATCGATAAGCCGCTTGGAAACACCAGCGCACGTTCTAACGTCAACCCCTCGATATCCAATGCGTCCATTTGCCCACAGGCGATGGCTTGATCGCGCAAACGATGCAGTTTATCGAGAGTAATCACTTCATCCATGCCTTGGGTGACCATGATCTCTTGCAGTGCCTGCACGGTACCGCTGGCGCCTACGCAGCAGTCCCAACCGAGCGCACGATATTGCGCAATCAGCGGGGCTAACTCGGCTTTGGCGCCGGCAATCGCGGTATCAAACGCCGATTGATTGAGCACGCGATCGGCAAAATAGTCTTCTAAAAAGGTGACACAGCCCATATTGAGGCTTTGCAGTAAGGTAGGCTCAAATTGCTCACCGATGATGAGCTCGGTGCTGGCACCACCGATGTCGACCACCAAGCGTTTGCCCGCTCCGCCAGAGGTATGCGCGACCCCTTGGTAGATGGTACGCGCCTCTTCTTCCCCCGAAATGATTTCAATCGGGTGGCCAAGCAGTTTGTTAGCTCGGGCTAAAAACGCATCCGCGTTGCTTGCGCGACGTAGAGCCGCCGTGGCGACGACACGGATATTGTCGGTGTTGAAATCTTGCAGGCGCTCGGCGAACAAGGCCAAGCAATCCCAGCCACGCTGCATGGCTTCGTCGCTTAGCTGTTGTTGGTCGTCCATGCCTGCGGCGAGACGAACTTTTCGCTTAATTTTCGCGAGAGTTTGCACGCTGCCTGCCACTTGGCGCACCACCAGCATATGAAAGCTGTTGGAGCCTAAATCAATCGCGGCGTACAGCGACGGGGTCGATGTGGGATGTCCGTGACCACTCATGATGCGCTCTGACCTATGTGCCGTTAAACCTTATGCCGACTTTTGCGGACGGCGACGTTGGCGGTTACGGTTATTTCCGCCACCTTTGTTGTTGCTGCGACGCTGCGTATTGGGGCGCTTGGCCATTTTCTTCGGCGGCGGCAAATCTTTTAGCAGTGCACTGCGGTCAAATTCGCTGACTGGAATACTGTGTTCGATGTATTCTTCAATCGCGGGGAGATTGACGGCGTATTCTTCACATGCAAAGCTGATGGAGCTACCACTGGCGCCTGCACGCCCCGTTCGGCCAATGCGATGCACGTAGTCTTGTGCGTCGTCTGGGAGATCATAATTAAACACATGGGTCACCTGCGGAATATGCAGGCCGCGCGCCGCGACATCAGTCGCCACCAACAAATCCAGCTCACCATTGGTGAATTGCTCGAGGATTTTAACCCGTTTTTTTTGCGGCACGTCACCCGTAAGCAAGCCTACACGGTGGTTATCGGCGGCTAGATGCGCCCAAATCGATTCGCAGCGATGCTTAGTGTTGGCAAAAATGATCGCGCGTTCAGGCCAGTCTTCTTCGATCAAGGTTTGCAGCAGCGGCATTTTTTCCTTGTTCGATGGCTGGAACAACTCTTCTTTGATGCGATGGCCGGTAATTTGTTCGGGCTCGACCACCACATGCTCTGGGTTCGTCATGTGCTCGAAGGCCAGTTCTTGAACGCGATACGACAAGGTCGCCGAAAACAGCATGTTCAAGCGCTGATCGGGGGCGGGCATGCGGTTAAACAAAAAGCGGATATCTTTGATAAAACCGAGATCAAACATACGGTCGGCTTCATCAAGCACGACGGCTTGAATACCATGCAAATCAATCACTTTCTTTTTGTAAAAATCGATGATTCGACCACAGGTTCCGATTAAAATGTCGACACCCTGTTCAAGTGTTTGTTGCTGTTTGTCGTAGCCTTCGCCACCATAGGCAAGTCCTGCGCTGATCGACGTATTGGCTAATAGCGGCTCCGCATCATTATAGATCTGAATCGCTAATTCACGCGTAGGAGCTAATATGATGGCACGCGGTTGATTCTTTTTACGCGATGCTGGGGCATCGGTTGTAAGGAGGTGATGAAACGTCGCAGCCAGGAACGCCAGGGTTTTGCCTGTCCCCGTTTGCGCCTGTCCTGCAATGTCTTGGCCGGTGAGCAGGACCGGCAATGCCAAGGCTTGGATTGGGGTACATTGAGTAAACCCTTTGGCCTCCAAGCTCTTAAGAACATCGGCGTGCAAGCCGAGCTCGGCAAATTTCTGCTCTGTGATATGCGTCATTTTCATCCGGATAGAATATCAGCTTAGGCTTGCAATACGGAAGCGAATCCAGTCAAATAGTCCCATAATTTACTGGTCGCAATTTAGCCAGTAACAAAAACATGTATTGGAGTAGAAGATGAGCGACAAAATTATGCAGCTAACCGACGACAGCTTTGAAGCAGACGTTCTAAAAGCTGCAGGGCCTGTATTGGTAGATTTTTGGGCAGAATGGTGTGGACCTTGCAAAATGATCGCGCCAATCCTGGACGAAATCGCTGAAGAATACGCAGGTAAAGTCACCATCGGAAAACTGAACATTGACCAGAACGCAGGTACACCGCCTAAGTTCGGCATCCGTGGTATCCCAACGTTGCTGCTCTTTAAAGATGGCAACGTAGCAGCAACCAAGGTTGGTGCAGTGTCAAAAACTCAGTTGAAAGAGTTTCTTGACGCCAACCTCTAATGCTAAAGTAACCGTCGCTGCCTCTCAGCGGCGGTTGTTTTTCTGCTAACTAGACGATACCCCATTTAGGTGCTACCTTATTGCACGGAATTTGTACTTCTGTTCATCTCTCGAACATACCACTGGTCTCGACACGCTAACTAATTTCAGACCTCAACTTTGACAAACAAGACACTCACCACTATGAATCTTACCGAACTGAAGACTCAACCCGTCTCGACGCTGGTTGCGCTTGGCGAAAGCATGGGACTTGAAAACCTGGCTCGCTTGCGTAAACAGGACATCATTTTCTCGATCCTCAAACAGCACGCAAAAAGCGGTGAAGATATTTTCGGCAATGGCGTACTGGAAATTCTTCAAGACGGGTTTGGCTTCTTGCGCAGCGCAGACAGCTCGTATTTGGCCGGCCCGGACGACATTTATGTATCGCCAAGCCAAATTCGTCGCTTTAACCTGCGCACAGGCGATACCATCGCGGGTAAAATTCGGCCGCCAAAAGACGGCGAGCGCTACTTTGCGCTATTAAAAGTTAACCAAGTTAACAGTGACAAGCCAGACAATGCTCGCAGCAAAATCCTGTTTGAAAACTTGACCCCATTGCACGCCAGCGAGCGCATGGTGATGGAACGTGGGAATGGCTCCACCGAAGACATCACCGCCCGTGTACTCGACTTAGCCTCGCCGATTGGTAAAGGGCAACGTGGCTTGATTGTGGCACCGCCAAAAGCGGGTAAAACCATGCTGCTGCAAAACATTGCGCAAAGCATCGCGTTCAACCATCCGGATTGTGAACTGATGGTGCTCTTGATTGATGAGCGCCCAGAAGAAGTGACCGAGATGCAGCGCTTGGTGCAGGGTGAAGTGGTCGCGTCAACCTTTGACGAGCCAGCGAACCGTCACGTGCAAGTGGCTGAAATGGTTATCGAAAAAGCCAAGCGCTTGGTGGAGCACAAAAAAGACGTGGTGATCTTGCTGGACTCGATTACCCGTTTGGCGCGTGCTTATAACACGGTTGTACCGTCGTCAGGCAAAGTATTGACCGGTGGTGTTGACGCCAACGCCTTGCACCGTCCTAAGCGTTTCTTTGGTGCGGCGCGTAATGTGGAAGAAGGTGGCAGCTTGACCATTATTGCCACTGCGCTGGTGGACACAGGCTCGAAGATGGACGAAGTGATTTACGAAGAGTTTAAAGGCACAGGTAATATGGAATTACACCTGTCGCGTAAGATTGCTGAAAAACGTGTTTTCCCTGCCATCGATTTCACCCGCTCTGGTACCCGTCGTGAAGAGTTGCTGACCAAGCCTGATGAACTACAAAAAATGTGGATCCTGCGCAAAATCGTCCACCCGATGGGCGAGCTGGAAGGCATGGAGTTCTTGATTGGTAAACTGGCGATGTCCAAAACCAACAATGAGTTCTTTGACGCCATGCGTCGGCAAAACTCGTAACTGATAACGCAATAATGTTAAGCACTGCGCATTCGCAGTGCTTTTTTATTGCCCCGTTGATACTGAGCTCGCACAATCATTGTCACCAAGGAAAGGTGACGCAGGACGCGTGGCACCGAAGATAGGATTGCAACGGATGGCAAGACGTTTTCGCATCAAGTTATTAGGGATTGGCCTAGGCCTAGTGGGCCTTTTCTCGCTCTCTGTGTCGGCCAACGCGCCAGCGACAGAGGGCCAAATTGTGACTCAGCCTTTTATCGAGCAAGTGTTAGATAAAGCGAGCACGATAGATGCCATGCGGACTGCCTTTACCCTCCAAGCCAATGGCGAGATCAGCGCGCTTGAGTCGCACATCCGACAACTGCCGCCGCTCACCCGAGAAGCGACCTTATATCGGCTGCTTTCTTCGCCTCTGCGGCTTGATAACGACAAGTGGCGTGAGTACCTTGCTACTTTAAGTCAGCAGCAGCCGCACTTCTTATTGCGTCATCAACAAGATGGTTACTGGGTGACCACGCCAGCATTTCATTATGCCGCCGCGGCCCGCAAGCAGCTAAATCGCTATCGTCAGCAGCAATTAACCCAAGAGCTCGGCATGCTATTGAGCTATCGCCAATTAGTGATGGCAGAGTGGATTGACCCCGATCAGTCCGACTATCGTCAACGTCGTGACGCCTTGGTGACCATGATTGCCGATTATGACGCCGATGGCTTAGCGTATTTGGCCGATCAGTACCTCAATGATCCGACCCTAATGTGGATGCCCGACAATGCTATTTTGGCGGCGTTGGCACAAGCCACTGAGCGTTCTGCGCTGTATGAGCGATTGTGGCGCCGAGGCACCGATCAGTATAGCCTTGCGGCCTTGCACGCGCTGCGTGAGCGGGGAACTGACCCCTTTGCACTGCGGCAAATGATGGCGGCGGCTGACAACCCCTCGCTGCGAGGACCTGCGATTCGACAACTGGCCAATTTGTCGCCGTTACCTGCACCCGTTGCCGACTTTTTGCTAACACAGCTGTCGTTGCGTCAAGGTAAAGAAGTGGCACAACTGCTGGTGGAAGCGGGCAAGGGGGATTGGTTGAGCGGATTACAAGACCAGCTCGGGCCGCTTGGCCAACAGCACATTGCATCTGCGTTACCGTCGCGCTAATGTCGAGCCTTTACCGATCCGGATACCGCTTAACTTGGTATCATAGAGGCGACCATTAACCCCTTGAGCCTGATATGAAACTTTCCGATTTGCGCGATTTTATTGACTATCTTGAAACCCAAGGCGAGCTAAAACGCATTAGCCAGCCGGTTGATCCCGATCTTGAAATGACCGAGATTTGCGACCGCACGTTACGAGCTGGTGGTCCCGCACTGTTGTTTGAAAATCCCGTGGGCTATGACATGCCGGTGCTGGCGAACCTGTTTGGTACCCCCAAGCGTGTTGCTTTGGGAATGGGGCGTCACGACGTCCTCGAGCTACGTGAAGTCGGCAAATTGCTTGCTTATCTCAAAGAGCCAGAGCCGCCCAAGGGCTTTCGTGATGCACTCGATAAACTGCCCGTTTTTCGCCAAGTGCTCAACATGCCGGCGAAAACCGTACGCCGTCCTCGTTGCCAAGAGGTGGTGCTGAGCGGCGATGAGGTCGATCTGGATACCATTCCGGTGATGCGCTGTTGGCCGGGTGATGTGGCACCCTTGCTTACCTGGGGACTGACAATCACGCGTGGCCCTAACAAAAAGCGGCAAAACTTGGGTATTTATCGCCAGCAAAAGATTGGCAAAAACAAAGTGATCATGCGTTGGTTGGCCCATCGCGGTGGCGCGTTAGATTTGCATGATTGGATGCAAACCCATCCCAATGAACCTTTCCCAGTGACCGTGGCCTATGGTGCTGACCCTGCCACCATTCTAGGCGCGGTGACGCCCGTGCCGGATACCTTGTCCGAGTATGCGTTTGCCGGCTTATTACGGGGCAGTAAAACCGAAGTGGCCAAATGTATCAGCAACGACTTGGATGTACCGGCCAGTGCGGAAATTGTGATGGAAGGCTATATCGACCCTAATGAGTACGCGGATGAAGGGCCGTATGGCGATCATACCGGCTACTACAATGAGGTTGAGCGTCACCATGTGTTCACTGTGACGCATCTGACCATGCGCAAAAAACCGATTTATCACAGCACCTACACGGGGCGTCCACCGGATGAACCTGCCGTTTTAGGCGTGGCACTTAACGAGGTGTTTGTGCCGATTTTGCAAAAGCAGTTCCCAGAGATTGTCGATTTCTACCTACCGCCTGAAGGATGCTCGTATCGCATGGCGGTGGTAACCATGAAAAAACAATACCCTGGTCATGCCAAGCGGGTGATGATGGGCGTGTGGTCGTTCTTGCGCCAGTTTATGTATACCAAGTTTGTGATAGTGTGTGACGACGACGTCAACGCGCGTGATTGGAATGACGTGATCTGGGCAATAACCACGCGTATGGATCCGTCGCGCGATACCGTGATGGTGGATAATACCCCTATTGATTCGCTTGACTTTGCCTCTCCCGTGGTTGGGCTCGGCTCGAAAATGGGCCTCGATGCTACCAATAAATGGCAAGGGGAAACCGACCGTGAGTGGGGGACGCCTATTGCTAAAGATCCAGAGGTCGTCGCACGTGTCGACGCGATTTGGGATGAATTAGGGATCTTAGACTAATCCTATTGGAATGCGCTAGCATTCACCGTTAATGACACAAACACAGCCAAAGGCGGTAGTGATGCCGCCTCTAATAACCTCATCGGCTGTAGCAATAACAAACAGAGGAACAGAATGTCGATACTATGTGAAGTGACCGCCGTTGAGCCGTTGGCGTGTCACACCTACCGCATTATCCTAAAGCCGCAGCAGGCGGTGAGCTATCAGCCGGGGCAATACGTGATGGCGGTGATGGGTGAAAAAGATAAGCGCCCGTTTTCGCTGGCAAGCAGCCCATGTCGCGAAGCGGGTGCAGAGCTTGAGCTGCACGTTGGCGCGGCGGATGAAAACCCGTTTGCCTTAGAAGTGGTTGAAAAGGCCAAAGCCGCGTTAGAAAGTGGTCAAGCGGACTTTGAAATTACTGAGCCTGCCGGTGATGCTTGGCTACGTGAGAGCGAGCGTCCTTTGCTGCTGATTGCCGGTGGTACTGGTTTTTCTTACGTGCGCAGCATGGTCGATCACTGTATTAGCCAAGGTATACAGTCTCCGATCTTTATTTATTGGGGCGCCCGCACCCCTTGTCAGCTCTATGCGCATGATGAGCTGCAAGCACTGGCTGAGTCACACAGCAATATCACCTTTATGCCAGTGGTGGAGCAAGCCGAAGGCGAGTGGCGCGGGAAAGTGGGTAATGTATTGGAAGCGGTGATGGAAGATTTTGTCAGCCTGGGCGCTTACGACATCTATATCGCTGGCCGTTTTGAAATGGCGGGTGTGGCGCGTGACATGTTCTGCAAAGAGCGTGGCGTGAGCCGCGATCACCTTTACTCAGACGCGTTTGCCTTTATCTGATCGCGTCTTCTCTCTCGGATAAGTGAACAGGCAGGGATTTCCCTGCCTGTTTTGTGTTTGGGTGGCAGAGGCCGTGGGGCGGCCTACCGTGGGGCGGCACTCCGTTGCGCGGCAACGTGGCGTTTGACCCAGGTTTGGTTAAACCACAGCGCAGCTAAAATCAACACCCCGCCACTGAGTAATGGCATGAGATCTGCCTCGCGATTCCAAATCAGTACATTGACCACAATGCCGGCTGGGATCAGGGCGTTGTTCATCACCGCGAGTGCCCCCGCATTAACTAGCGTCGCACCTTTATTCCAAAAGAAATAGCCCAGCCCTGAGGCGATGGTGCCTAGATAAATTAATACGCCCCACTGGGTGGGTGTCGTGGGTAGCTTGTCACTGTTGCCGAGCAAGGCGAAAGCCAGCACGCCCACGACTAAAGCGCCAAGATAGAACCAACCGAATACCGCATGTTGAGGCAGCTGAGTTTGCTCTTTCTCAAGCAGGTATTTGTAACCGACTTGGCCAATCGCAAAGCAAAGGTTGGCCCCTTGTACCACCAAAAAGCCGACCAGAAAGTCTGGGTTGACGGTGGCATAGCGGATCACCACGGCGCCAAGCACTGCAACCGCGGCAGTGACGAGATACCACGCGCTAAACTGGCGTTTTAAGGCATCGTAAATCAAGGTGACGTAAAGCGGGGTAAAGACGGTAAACAGCAGCACCTCTGGCACCGACAAAAATAAAAAGGACTGATAGAAAAAGCAGTACATAATGCCGAGTTGAAAGGCGCCGACCAGCATCAATTTTGCGGCAAAGGCAGGGCGTACTTGGCGAGGGCGCAAAAAGGGCAAAAACACCAGTCCAGCCAATACAATGCGCATCAGCACAGAAAAATAACTGTCTACTTGGCCGGCGAGATACACGCCAATCAGGCTAAATGAAAAGGCCCACAGCAGTGTGACGCCGCTAAGATACCCCATGACTTCGGTTCCTTCGATAAAATGGTAAAAAGGGCAGTGTACCGTTTCATCACGGGGACGCAATCGGTTCATCTTGGTGTGGGTAGCAGATAAAGCGATGATGGCAGCAAGAAGGCGGAATCACCGCCTTCGCGGGGGAAGAAAGTGGTTCTGTTAGTCGCGGATAGGCACCATCAACAGATCCACCGGTGTTTTATTGAGTAACTGCTTGGTGGAGGAGAGCAACGAGCTCCAAAAGTCTTGGTGATGGCCGACCACGACCAGATCGATCCCCATATTTTGAATCGATTCAGTGATTTCCTCGGCAAGATCGCCACTGCTGACCAAGGTATGTGTCACTGGACTTTGCGCGTCACTGGCCAGTTGATTCAGCTTTTGCTGCGCTTCTTCAATCACACGGTTACGCGACTCGACCAAGTTAATGTCGATGAGCCCGGTGTAGAGCTCGGCGTAATTAACGTCGATATGGACTAAGGAAAGTTGGGCGTCGAGGGCACTGGCTAAGGCATCGGCTTTCTTGAGCAGGCGTTCACTGTCATCTGACAAATCGACAGCAACCAAAATATGCTTGTATGACATGGGGTTATCCTTTTTCTATCTGGCTGTCATCGCAGTTTAGCGAGCTTGCGTATAAAAAACAGTCACTGTGATCGCATTCCGATCAACAACTCGACGATGACACGAGTCATAAATTCGATACAAGACTCGGTCTCGATGCGGTTAGTCGGCGTGATCCGCTTGAAAACCAACGTGCTGCTGGTCAGAATGGCAGCTAACCCCAAATAAAGAGGATGTTTTATATGCTAGCACCTGCCATGGTTGACAGGCTCAATGAGCAGATCAATTTGGAGTTTTTCTCATCAAATCTATACTTACAAATGAGCGCTTGGTGTGAGGATCAAGGCTTCGAAGGAGCCGCGCGATTCCTGCATAAGCACGCACAAGAAGAGATGCAGCATATGCAGCGCCTTTTTACGTACGTCAGTGAGACAGGGGCGATGCCTATTTTGGGTTCGATTGACGCACCGCGTCATGAGTTCGCATCACTGGGCGAAGTGTTTCGCGAAACCTATCAACACGAGCGCTTGATTACGGAAAAAATTAACAGCTTGGCGCACGTTGCGTTTACCACACAAGATTATTCTACTTTCAATTTCTTGCAGTGGTATGTAGCGGAGCAGCATGAAGAAGAGAAGCTGTTTAAAGGCATACTCGATAAGATCGAGTTAGTCGGCGAAGATGGCAAGGCACTGTTCTTTATTGACAAAGACTTGGCATCGATGGCGGTTGAAGAGTCTACGTCAGTGATGGACGGCTCAGCAGGGCAGTAATCTGGTTACCTCTCCCTCTGAGCGCTATCCGGCGTAGCGTAGGGAGAGGTCTATGAACGGTGATATCCTAATCGTGGCAGTTTTTACCGTCACACTGGTTAATTTCGCGCGCTACCTGTCTTCACTGCGCGCGCTCGTTGTGATGTTGCGCGATGCGAATCCGCTGCTTTATCAGCAAATTTGTCGCGGAGATAACAACTTTTTCTCACTCTCACCCCAAGGCGATATCTCGCGCCAAAAGCGCTTGTATCAGTACATTCGTAGTCAGGAGTATCTCCATCATCACGATGAAATATTCGTGGGCAAATGCAACAAAGTGCGCCATTTGTTCATCCTCAATGCTGCGTTGTCTGGTGCCTTGCTCGCGACCTTTTTTCTTGTCGCTTTTGCGGGCTGGTAAGCGGACGCCAACAATTTCGACAAAATGCTGACCTCGGTCAGCATTTTTTTTGTTAACCTGACGCCACTACTCGGATCACAGCGTAATTGAGGGAATCATGCAAAGCCTACTCCAATGGTGGCAGTCGCTTCATGAGGCAGCGGCGTGGGAATGGATCTCGGATGTTGTCACGTTAACGGGCATCAGTGCCATTGCCTGGACGATTTGGCACGTGCTGGTTGGGCGGCTGAAAGCCTTGGCGGAAAAGACTATCACCCGCTGGGACGACATCATTTGGCCGGCGATAGATACGCCTTTAAGTGTGTTGATTTGGCTATGGCCAGCTTCTCATTCGCTGGAAATCATTGTCGATAACACCTTAGGCAATGTCTCACTCAGTTGGCTTACCTTGGTGCAAGATTTGGTGGTGATCTGGGTCATCATTTGGGTGCTGTTACGCTTAGTTAACAGCAGCGAGCAGGTGATGATTGAGACGAGCAAACGCGACCACACCACTATCAATACCTTGGGGAATGTCTTACGCGCCCTCTTTGTGTGCTTCGGGGCCTTGTCCTTGCTGAAAAGCCTGGGCGTTAGCGTCTCAGGTCTACTGACCGTCGGGGGTGTCGGGGGTTTAATTGTTGGTTTTGCCGCTAAGGACTTGCTGTCGAACTTCTTCGGTGGGGTGATGATTTACTTTGATCGCCCGTTTAAAGTCGGTGATTGGGTGCGCTCGCCGGATCGCAACATTGAGGGCACAGTGGAGAAAATTGGTATTCGTATGACGGTGGTGCGCACCTTCGATTTGCGCCCTTTATACGTTCCCAATTCGGTATTCAGTAACGTGGTGGTCGAGAACCCCTCGCGGATGCTCAACCGCCGCATCTATGAAACCATCGGGCTACGTTACCAAGACGCCGATAAAATCAGCGCGGTGATTGACGATGTGTATGCCATGCTTGAAGCCCACCCAGACATTGAAACGCGACAAACCTTGATTGTGAACTTCAACAGCTTTGGCCCACACTCGCTCGATTTCTTTATTTACACCTTCACCAAAACGGTGAACTGGCAACGTTATCACCGCGTGAAGCAGGATGTACTGCTGCAAGTGATTGGTATTATTCATCAGCACGGTGCGGATATTGCCTTCCCAACCCGTACGTTGCATATGGACCCTCGTATGATTGAGCAAAACGCAGGTGTCATGGTGCCACCGCCCGAAGCGCAGGCGCGTTAAATCGCGCTTGCCGCTTACGTGCGGGCTGCTACAATGCCGCTCCCACAGGGTGAGCAGAGAATAAACAGGTAAGCGTGTGACTGAGTATGATGTAATTGTGATTGGCGCCGGTGCGGCAGGATTGATGTGTGCGGCACAAGCAGGCCAACGTGGCCGCCGTGTTTTGGTGGTGGATCATGCCAAAAAACCGGGCCGCAAGATCCTGATCTCAGGCGGCGGACGCTGCAATTTCACCAACTATGATGTCACCGCGAGTAACTTCCTGTGTGACAACCCGCACTTCGTCAAATCCGCATTGGCACAATACAGCCAATGGGACTTTATTGGTCTGGTGGCCACCCATGGTGTGGCCTATCACGAGCGTGACCACGGCCAGCTGTTTTGTGATGACAGCGCCAAAGATATCGTCAACCTACTCTTGGCCGAGTGTGACCAAGCCACCATCAGTCAACGCTATCGCTGTGAAGTGCACGATATCGAACAAGAAGAAGCCGGCTTTCGCCTCAAACTCAATGGCGAGCCGGTGCGCTGCCAGTCGTTGGTGGTCGCCACGGGCGGCCTTTCCATGCCCAAGCTCGGCGCCACCCCCTTTGGTTATCAGCTTGCCGAACAATTTGGTTTAAAAGTGCTGTCCACCCGCGCCGCCTTGGTGCCGTATACCTTGCACCAAGAAGACAAAACCCGTTTTGCCGATATTTCTGGGGTGTCGGTGCCGTGTTCGATTACCACCGAATCGGGTGTGTGTTTTACCGAGAACCTGCTCTTTACCCACCGCGGCTTATCGGGACCGGCGGTGTTGCAAACCTCCTCGTTTTGGCAGCCGGGCGAAGCGGTCACCATCGATTTACTCCCCAGTGAGTCACTAAAAGACGTGCTGGTGGCGATGCGTGATAAGCACCCCAACCAAACCTTAAAAACCTCACTGTCTCGCCTATTCCCCAAACGCCTGGTCGAAGTCTTGATTGCGCGCGATAGCTTGCCAGATAAACCGCTCAAGCAGCTCGATGACAAACAGCTCGATCAACTTCATCACTACTTTCACCAGTGGTCCATAGCCCCAAACGGCACCGAAGGTTACCGCACCGCAGAAGTGACGCTTGGTGGGGTAGATACCCACGCAATTTCCTCGAAAACCCTTGAAGCGCGAGATATTCCCGGCCTGTATTTTATCGGTGAAGTGCTAGATGTCACCGGCTGGCTCGGCGGCTATAACTTCCAATGGGCCTGGAGCTCCGGCTGGGTGGCCGGACAGCATGTGTAAATGCGCTGTGATAATAAAGTTTTCCTGAAAAAGTCGTGTGTTCTATTTTTCGAGAAAAGCTTAAAAAATACATTCAGTACTTCTATAAGCGACACTGCATATATCGCAGCCATTAGCTATGTGTCGCTGATATTTTTTGAAAAACAGCGAAATAAACGCAAAACGTGTCCGTTTAAAAATTAGATTAACACCAAAAGCTGCGAGTTAGATAATGCTTGTTATGTAATTAATAATAATGTCGATGGAAAAATCGCAAACATATTCCAAGTCTACTGTATGTGCAGTGAAATCTGCATGCAACCCTTTAGTATGCCAATGAAATTCATAATATATCTTCGTTTATGTTGATAGAAAATATGTTTTTTATGTAGTTGAATTTTATTCATATGGCGCGACCCGTCTAAATCATCACTACACACTAAGCCTGAAGAGAGGCTTTCTTTATTTTAAAGGTTGAATCTGGCGTAATACTAAATAACTTCAGGTGTTTTATTTTTACATTTAATGAACAAGAAAGATTTTCACATAAAACCTCTACTCACCCTATAAAGTATGCGCTGACATAGTATTTAAGGATGAAGCATGAATAAAAACGTTATTTTAATAGCGGTTAGTTTAAGTATCCCACTGGTAGCACATGCGATGGAGTCATGGAATAAAGATACTGTTTACAATTCGGGTGACCTAGTCACTCACCATGGAGAGTCATTTGTATCTTCTCATTGGACACAAGGAACTGAGCCAGTAGTAAATGATATCTCTTGGGATGGTTGGATTCACATCAATACAGATACGATTGACAACTATGAGCATGAAACACCTTATGCTGGTGGTTCAGTCGTGAACTTTGAAGGAGATATTTACCTAGCTAAATGGTGGGTTCAAGGAGAGTATCCTTCTAATTCTAGTGCTTGGCGTTTACTCGATTATTTAGACTCAGAACCAAATCCAAATCCAGGCCCAGATTTAGGCCCTAAATCCCCTGAGGCCATTGTGGGAGTGGATAAAAATAACAATGATATTCGTGATAGTTACGAAGTGGCTGTAACAGAGGCGTATCAAAACCCCCAAATTGTTCAGCTGGCCATTAACCTCGGTCTTGAGTATACCGATATCAATGAAATTGCGTTTGATAAATCCATCCAGCTGTCAGTTGAGGATGCGACTAAAAAGTACAACGAAATTTTGGTTTTGGAAGAGTGTGCTGAGGAGTTGCTGAAAACAGGTGTTATTGAAATGACGCCACTAGAGCTGCATACCGATACCTTGTACAGAGCGTTAACCTACCGAAATGGAAAAGAACGTATTTTCGAGCAAATGGAGCACGATCTTGATGCGATTTTGACGATTGATCAACCGTGTGTAGGGACAATGGCAGAGGAGGCGGTTAAATGAAAAAGCTCGCGACTATTCTTGGTTTGATGTCACTATTTTATGCTAGTACGAGTGCGGCTCAGTGTGAAGTTAACGTTGATAAACTCCAACTTGCCTACATCAACGGAATGTTTACTTCTTCAGAAGCGGCTAAGCAAAACGTGAATGCTTTGAATCGATTCAAAGACAAATATCTTTATACTTTTGAAAAGGCATCGGGCGTCGAATATTCCTATAACTACTCGGAGACACTTTTGTTGCAAATAGCTGAGGTCGCTTTTCATAAAATGACCGATGAGCAATATGAAGCCGGCTACGGGAGATTCTTGAATCGACTTGTTAGTGGTAAAGATGTTTCGGTTTTGGAAGATGCTGGCGAGATGCTAGCTTGGTTCTACAGTACCGTCATTGAAAAAGTTGATTCATTAATGCAAGAGTATGACTACACTGCGGCTGAAAGGGTCGTGGAGAGCCAAGTTGGAAAGTGTGCTAGAACAGTATTAGTTACTCATTCACAAGGTAACTTCTATGGGAATGCGGTTTATACGAGTGTGTCCTACTCCTATGTTTATCCCAATCAAGCTGCACTGTCGGATTACCCTATGCTCGGTTATATGGGTATAGCTAATCCAACTTATAGTGTTGGGGGCTATTATGGGCAGCAGGTGCCAGAAATTGCCAAAACGTTCACTAATGCGAATGACTTGATTATGTTGGCAGTACGTTTAGCATACGACGCAGTTCCTTCAGATTCGGTATATGCGAATCTACTATCTGATCCTACTGGGCATGGCCTAGAAGCAGCGTATCTTAATAACCGCGGTGCACCCGTTATCGCTCAACTAATTATCGATACCGTTAATGGCTTGACGCCATATCCTATGTTTGAGCAACATCGAGTATCGTCTTCGGCCATTTCTAATATTGGCTACTCAGAGATCTCGCACATGTTGGATGTGCGTTTTAAATATGGTGGTGGCTACCGATACTATGATGTCCCTGAGTATATTGGGAACGCTTTTATTAATGCATCGAGTCATGGCACTTATTTTAATGACTTCATTAAAGACCAGTATGATTATGAAAAAATAGAAGGTTAGGAGTAGGTTTCACTACGGAAACCTACAGAGGTGTTTACTTGCTTTTGTGTTGTTTGCAATAAACGGCATATCATAAGCGATGATTGGTTTATGTGATCTTGATTCTAAATGTTCTCTAGTTGACTGTTTTTTGTCTAAAAAATGGCAATCTTTCTTGCGCGCTGTTACATTAGCGCGCGCTTGCCATGTCGGATAAAAATTATTCGGCGCTGTGAACCCGCGATGCGCTGGATGGGCTCGCGGTACCCTAGGGACGGGGTGACGGCTGTTCACTATTGCTACCTCGGTTATCGGGGAGTTTGGAATTAACCTGTCGTTGCTTTGAGAGCCGTTCCCATGCAGTTATCACTAAAACAAAAATTAATTGGGGCATGCTTATCTGCTGTATTGCTGATGGCCGCCTTTCTCACCTGGCTTGCTGTAAGCCAAATTCAAGCCCAAACCCAGTCGAGCATCTATAGCCGCGTCAGTGGTATCGCCGATGCGGCGACCGAATCGATCAGCGGTTGGGTGCAAATCCGTGCCGATATCACCGGTGCCTTTACCGATTACACCAGCAGTAGCCGTCGTGTGAGCTATTTGCAGCAAGCGCGTGAGGCCGGTGGGTTTGACGATATCTACTTTGGCACCCCCAAAGGTGCCATGTATCGCTCGCGTCCTGAGCGCAACCGCGATGATTATGACCCTCGCGTCCGCCCGTGGTACAAGCAAGCGGTGAGCGAAGGTAGCCCGATTATTACCACTGCTTACAGTGATGCGATTACCGGTGCGATGCTGGTGACCTTGGCCGAGCCGGTGCGTCGTAATGGCGAATTAATCGGTGTGGTGGGCGCAGATGTGTTGATTGACCAGTTGATCCGTGACGTGACCCAATTAAAAGTGGGCAAAAATGCGAACGCGATGCTGCTAGGTGCTGATGGCACTTTTCTCGCTCACAAAGACAAAGCGCGCCTGCTAAAACCGTATCGCAGCCTGTCTCCTGAGCTGAATGAAAACCGCGTGCGTCAGGCGTTGGCACAGCAATCGCTGGTGGAATTGCCTGTCGATGGCGTTGATAAACTGTTTTATTTTGCCTCGGTTCCTAACACCGATTGGGTACTGGCGATTGAGCTGGATAAGCGCACTGAATACGCCAGCCAGCGTGATACCTTGTTCGACCTAATGCTGACCGCGGTAGTGATCACTTTGCTGGTGGCCGGTGCCGTGACGTGGTTGATGCACGTGTTGTTCCGTGACTTGCTCAATGTATCCGCCGCGCTAGAAGAAATTGCCTCCGGTGAAGGGGACTTAACCCAGCGCCTAGAGCCACACAGTAATGACGAAATTGGCAAACTTGCCAACAACTTCAACCGCTTTGTCGGCAACATGCACACTATGGTGTCGCACTTACGTCAGCTGTCTGGCTCGCTCAAGCAACAAGCCGAGCTAACTGCGGCGCAAGCGGAAGAGCGCTCCACCCGGATTGGTCATCAGCAAGATGAAATCAATATGGTGGCGACCGCTATCCATGAAATGGCCTCGGCGACCCAAGATATTGCCGGCAATGCCGATAATACTGCGCGCACCGCCCAAGAGACTGAAAGCGTTGCCAACGATGGCGGCCAGCAAGTGGAGCAAAGTAAGCACTCGATCACCGAGCTTGCCCGTGAAGTAGAAGCGGCGACCGGTGTGATTGGTGAGCTGGATCAGCATGCGCACAGCATCACCAGCATCTTGTCGACCATTCAAGAAGTGGCCGAGCAAACTAATCTGCTGGCATTGAATGCCGCGATTGAAGCCGCACGCGCCGGTGAGCATGGCCGTGGCTTTGCGGTGGTAGCCGATGAAGTACGGATATTGAGCCAGCGTACCCATGCCTCAACCACCGAAATTCAGCAAATGATTGATACCTTGCAGCAGGCAACCGGTCGCGCGGTGACCATGATGCAAGATAGCCAGCAACGTGCGCATGCCAGTGTGGAAGATGCCAGCGCAGCGAACGAAAGCTTGAGCCAGATTGTCGCGGCGGTGAGCCAAATTAGCGATATGGCGACGCAAATTGCTTCGGCAGCGGAAGAGCAATCGAGCGTCACCGCGGAGATCACCCGTAACTCAGAGGGCATTCGCGATGTGTCCAATGAGCTATCGACCGAAGCGGATGAAGCCGCGCGTCAAGCCGCGACGTTATCCGAGCTTTCTCATAGCCTCGAGCAAGAGATCAGCCGCTTTAAGCTGTAGCCCATAAACGACGTAAACGCCGGGCATGGCAGCGCGCTGTGCTCGGCGTTTTTTTGTTCACGCGTTTGACGTCAGCACCTTGGGGGCGGGGAGTGGTGTAGTGTGATGGTGGCGATCGGCTTCGTAGCTCTCCATAAAGTGGACAAGAAAATGGTCCAGCTGCGTGGCGGCGTTCACGTCGCCTTGGCTTCGTAGTAATGCACTCACCGCTTCACTGGTACACAGGTGTCCCGGAGGCTGGTTGCGCCTAAGCGTATATTGCGAGGCGGCAGTCGACGGCAAACTGACCCGTGGCAGACCATTGAGCCACGGGCTTTTATTGAGCATTTTTCGCGCCTGCTGCCAAGTGGCATCCAGCACCACAAACTGTAACGGCGCGCGAGGTGCATTGGTGTCGGCTAACGTCTCCGTGCAAGAAAATGACCTATCCGCGTCAGCGAACAGTCTATCGGCGGGGACGGCATCGTCACTGGGAAACAACAACCAAGGTGATACATCACCGCGCGCCCAGCTGTCGAGCAAGGCTTGCGGTGGTTGTTTGCGTTGCCAAATCTCTATCTGAGTGTGGGGCAGCGCCGCTTTAACCAGTTTGCCGGTGTTGGATTGGCGCGCCGCTTCGTTTTCGTGCATCACCAGCACGCATTGCAATTGGCTTTCCAGCGGCCAATAGCAGTGACAGATACAGTGATAGGTAAAACCGCATTGGCGGCAGGGCGAACGGGCCATCAGACTCTCCTCAAGGTGTCAGGTTGCTATTGTGCGCAAGTCCGACAAGGAATGCGAGCCCACGTGCCATGGTCGTTCGCGTCTACGTTATTCTTCGCCTAATACCGCCCCTTGTTGGGTGGCATAGATGCCATCGGCAAATAATGCTGTGTCTGAGCTATCCGGTTTAGGTGCGCGAGGTGCAGTGCTGGGGTTGAGTGGATAACGCTGCCCATCAAATTGCATCACATGGTGGCCGGCCGGTGCACCACCGCCACCGACCGGCACGATCAAATCATGCCAACCTTTGTTTTGGCTGCGTGCTAATAAAAGGGGCACATGCACCAGTGTCATGCGGCTATTAAACTGCCAGCCTTGCGCGTCGCCTTTAAACACCAATAAGGTGCAGCCGCCACTGCCACAGCTGTCGGTCAAAACCAACAGATCAGCTTGCCCGTCTTGATTGAGGTCGTGGGTAAGCCAGCGATAGGTGAGGGGGCCGGTTTGGCCATTATCGCTAAGATAGTCTTTGAGTGCTTGCTCAACGCGCGGGTTTTTCTCGGCGCTGCCTTTAATGCCGGCTTGATTCGATACGTTCACGGCATCCCCGACTTTGAGCCTCAGCGTTAAGCCGTCATGACCTAATGAGTAGCTGTTGCCATTAAAGGTTTCCTCGGAGGCGGAGAGGGAAAACCCGTTACGTGTATATATGCGCTCAGACACCACCATTTGCTCACCACTACGGGTAGTGAGCACTTGGACTTGGTTCTCCCCAACTGGCTGCCAAATCCCGGTTTCTTTGGTCACCGCTTCCCCTTGTGGGTGGTAGCTGGTGATGGCGCTATGATCGGGCAGCAACGTCAGTTGGGTGGTCAGTGTCGGTTGGCCGGGCGACTGGCTGGTACCTTGGTATTCTCCCGCCCAATGCTGACTGGTATCCACGGAAGGTAAGATCGCACACCCTTGGTAAGTGCCTTTCGCCGTTTTTAAGCGTGCTTGCCAGCCATAGAGGGTGTTGGCGCTTTGTTGGCAGCCTTGGGCGCTAAGCGTTAAAGCGGCTTGTTGAGCACGGAATTGTGCCTGCTCTTGGCTCATGCTTTGTCCGCTGAGCGGGCGCTCTTGTGAGTCTTGCTCGCTTTCCCATGCCAGATGCCCTTGGCCGACAGCGGCTGACCAGGTGGTAGGGGTTTGGCCTTCCGCCAACAAGGTATTACGCGGTTGTGCGCATCCCTCTAATTCGCTGGTGAGCATATTTAAGCGGGTCATGGTCACCGCGGCAGGGTAGTCGGCACTGTACCCGCGGCGTGACACAGGTGTGAAATAGCCCTCAAACTCACTGTATACCGGACCGGACTGCTGCGATAAGGTCGCGCGTTGGTCAGCGGTTAAATCAAGCCAGTACTGTTTTTGACTGCCGCACGGCGTGAAGCTGGCCGTTTCTGGGCTGACAGAAATGCGGCCGGTTTGCATAAAAGGTTGCGGCGTGTGAACCAAGCCGGTTGAAACCTTGTCGCTGCGATGGCCCAGTTCTACCGGACCAGAGGTGCTACCGCACCCGGCGAGGGCAAGCAAACTCATCGAGGCGACGATAAGGGGACGAAGAGATGGCACGAAAAACTCCTTGTACTGAGCGAGAGTAGGCAGGCTTGCGCCCTGAATGCAGGCAGGGCAAGATTGCCGCCACCATCCGATTAAGAGCAAGCTAGCATGAGTTATTGGTTATTTAAAACAGAGCCAGATACCTTTTCGATAGACACACTAAAGCAGAAAAAGGTTTCATGCTGGGAAGGGGTGCGCAATTATCAAGCGCGTAATATGCTGCGTGATGAGGTCAAAGTGGGCGATGAGGTGCTGATTTATCATTCCTCGTGCAAACAAGTGGGTGTCGCCGGTGTGGCGACCGTGGTCCGCGCTTGTTATCCCGATCATACCCAATTTGAGCCAGATAGCGGCTACTTTGATCCGAAAGCCACACCTGAAACCCCACGTTGGTTTATGGTGGATGTGGAATATCAGCGTCATGTGCCGTTAATTGCACTGGCAGAGATGAAGCAAAATCCGGCGCTGGCCGAGATGCCGTTAGTGAAAAAAGGTAACCGACTGAGTGTGATGCCGGTTACCGCAGCGCAATGGCAGGCGATCCTGGCGATGGCGGGGGAATAGTGCATCGCCATCAGGCGCCTGTTGGCTCACGGTGTGAGCCAGGTCGCTTATAAAAGTGAGTCTAATAGGTGCGCTTTCAAATAGCGCGCCACCGCTTCATCAGCATGACTACCAATAATGGCTTTATCTGAGAGGGTGGCCTTGACGCGCGCTTGTGCGGTGGCCATTACCAAGCCTTGTCCGGCGGCACGTAGCATTTCGACATCGTTCATGCCATCGCCAAAGGCAATACAGTCCGCCAAGTTGAGCTGATGACGACGCGCCACTTCCTCTAACGCGGCCCCTTTGGACACCCCATTGCCCATCACTTCCAGGCAGAATGGCGTCGAAAATGCCACGCTGATGTTCTCGCCATACTGCGACAAAAACTGATGCTCGTATTTGAGTAGGTGGTCGTGATCGTGGCGAATAAAGAAAATCTTCGCGATGTTATCGACCGGTGGGTTGTCCACATCAAACTCCTGGGCGTTAAAGCCAGAGTCTTTATGATAGCGGGCGAGCTCTTCATCCATTTTGCTCAGCAGCCAGTCATTATCGCGGTAGAGGTGAATGGTGACGGTCGGATCCTGCTTCACCTCGTTAATCAGGTTGGCAACAATCTCAGGGTCAACATTGTGTTGGAATACCAAGTTGTCATCACTGTCATGCACGCGTGCGCCATTGGAGGTGATCATGTATGCAGGAATGCCAACGGTTTCACGAATGCTCGCTACGTCAACATGATGACGACCCGTGGCAAACACAAAATGGATGCCTTGCTGGTGCAGTTGTTCCAACACCTGTTTGGTATAGGGCGCGATACTGTGCTCTGGGGTGAGCAGGGTACCATCGAGATCGGAAGCGACGAGTTTGTACATCATGTCCTCATTAGTTAGGCGATCACAATCACAGTATGTTTGAGTCTACTGCAACTGACGACGGTGAAAAAGGGAACCCTCTCACTGAGCGATTTCCGCTTTTAGTGTTGGCTCTGACGTTGAAAAAAATCATCGATGGCCGTGAACGCTGCCAGCCGATGTGTATCGGTTTCAAACAAGATTTCATGTCGTGAGCCTTGAAAAAACTGCCATTGACTCGGCTGATTGGCTTGCCGGCGTAAAAAATGGAACTCGGCCATCGCGGGATTAGACACAATCTGCTCGCCGCCAGCTTGGCAAATGAGTGTCGGAGTGGCCAATTGGGGGGCGATGGCTAAGCAGTGCTGGGCTGCGGCCATTCCCTCGGCAATCCAGCGAGCGCTAGGTCCGCCGATCTGCAGTTGAGGCTGGTTGATGTAGAGCTGACGAAACCAGGCATACCGTGCGCGAGAATGGGTCAGGCGGTTTTGTTCAAACGGCACATGACGATAACCAACTTGTCCGGGCCCAAACCGTGGTGGATGCTGATAGCGCGCCAGCGAACGACACAACCAAGGCGCGATACGTCCAAGCCACGGGCTGACGTGCACGCCAAACATCGGCGCGGTCATTGCAAGCCCGTCTATCGCATGGGGAAATCGATGCGCATAGAGTGCGGCGATGGCCCCGCCCATAGAGTGGGCGAGCATAAAGGTATGGTCGTACTGTCGGTGCGCCCCGATAAACTGCATGAAGGTCGCCAGATCAGTGACATAGTCGTCAAAGCGTTCGACATGACCCAGATCGCGCGGTTTGATCACGAGCCGCTCGGACAAACCTTGGCCGCGGTGATCAAAGCTGTAAACGTCATAGCCCATCTGAACGAGGTCATAAAAGATCTCTTGATACTTCATCACGCTTTCAATGCGGCCATTGACCACCACGACCGCTTGCCTATTCTGCGGACGGGTAAAGCTGCACCAGTGTAAACGTAGCCCTCCTTCCCCGTGGAAGTAGCCTTGTTCACGCTGTTGCCAAAAAGGTGTTATGTGGTGCTTAAATGCGTCGCTCAGCACTGCTTCACGGGCGAGAGAGTGCGCGTCAAAAGCCGGCTGATCCTTACTGTCGGCGAGATCTGTCATCTTGGTTTACCATCACTGAGATAGGTTTACTATAACCGTCTTAAAGGATGGATGAAAATGACACTTATGGGAAAAGCGCCGCGCCAAAAAGAAAAGGCAAGCGCGAGCGCTTGCCTTAACACCGAATAACGATACGTTACTGGTTGAAGTTGTAGTAGGTTTCTGCACCAGGGCCAACGGGCAGACCGAGCACGAAAACCCATACGTAGAATAGAATGCTCCATCCCACCATAAAGATCATCGAATAAGGCAACATGGTGGCAATCAAGGTGCCTATGCCAAGGTTTTTCACATAGCGACACGCCACCGCCAGAATCAGCCCAAAGTAACTCATCATCGGGGTAATGATGTTGGTCACTGAATCGCCAATCCGGTAGGCTGATTGAATCGTCTCTGGGGCATAACCGACCAGCATCAACATAGGTACAAAGATGGGGGCGGTGATGGCCCACTGCGCCGATGCCGAGCCGACCGAGAGGTTAATCAGGCCACACATCAAGATGAAGGCAAAGAATAATGCAGGCCCTGTTAAACCGATGGTTTGCAAAAAGTCAGCACCGCCGACCGCAATCACTTGACCAAAATTGGTCCATTTAAAGAACGCCACAAATTGCGCCGCGAAAAACACCAGCACGATATACATGCCCATGGCGCTCATCGACTTAGACATCGAATCAATCACGTCGCGATCGTTATTGATGGTGCCGACGGTACGGCCAAACACAATACCGGGAACGGCAAAGAACACCATAATAAAGGCAACAATGCCTTTCAAAAACGGCGAGCCTGCCACTTCATTGGTCTCGGGGTGACGCAGTGGTCCCCACTCAGGGACGATGGTGAGCGCTAAAATGCCGCTGACAATCAGCACCGCAATCCCGGCATTACGAAGACCGCGTTTCTCGTCATCATTAAGCTTGCTCGCGGAGGCGGCGGCGACATCTTCAGACGCTTGGTCGTGGTCATACTGGCCCAGCTTAGGCTCGACAATCTTATCGGTGATCCACGCACCAACAATCGCGATGAAGAAGGTAGAAACGAACATAAAGTACCAGTTCATTTCGGGCCCAACGATGTAGTCTGGGTCAATCATTTGCGCGGCTGACTCGGTGATCCCCGACAGCAAAGGGTCGACAGTTCCCAACAACAAGTTAGCAGAGTAACCGCCTGATACCCCGGCAAACGCCGCGGCAAGCCCGGCTAATGGATGACGGCCTAATGAATGGAAGATCATCGCGGCAAGCGGGATTAAAACCACGTAACCGAGCTCTGAAGCCGTATTCGAGATAATACCGGCAAAGACAATGGTAAAGGTGACGGTACGGCGCGACGCGCCCATTACCAGGCCGCGCATGGAGGCTGACAGCAGCCCTGAATGTTCTGCGACCGACACACCGAGCATGGCCACCAGCACGGTGCCGAGTGGGGCAAAGCCGGTAAAGTTTTTCACCAAGTTGGTGACGATCATTTGCAAGCCTTCGGCGTTGAGCAGGCTTTGCACATAAATCATGCCATCTGCCGCACGTCCTTTTGCGCCCTCTGGGCGAGGATCGGCGACAGACACATCAAAGTAGCCAGCGACACCCGAGGCGATCAGGATAGCGACACAGAAAATCGCGAATAAGGTCACTGGATGAGGGAGCAGGTTGCCGAGCCACTCGACGGTATCGAGAAAGCGCGTAAACAGTGTGCGCTTGTGCGGCCCACCTTGTTGCTCTGTGGTACTTGAGTGCATGGGGTTGGTCTCCTTCGTTGTACTGCATTTCCCGTCTATGGGAAAAGGAGGCCGAATGTTAATTGTTTTTTAACTTAAATAGCAAGATTAAAAGCTAGTTAGTGAGCGTAAAACTCGATCTACGTGCTGCTAATGAGGCAAAAAAGAAACATATTTGACTGGATAATGACTTTAACGGACATCATTTGACGCGAAGTTGGCGTATGATGGATGCGTGCTCGATCCGGTCACTGGTTAAAAGTGTTAACAAATGCAACAGACTGAAACACAGACACATATTGATTACCTCGACATATTGCGTGTCCTCGCTGCCTTTTTCGTGGTGGCGATTCATGTACTGGGTCCGTATCGGTTTCAAATTGGTGATATTGCGCTGAGTGATTGGGTGGTCGCGGTAGGGCTAAACAGTGCAAGCCGCTGGGCGGTGCCGATTTTTATTATGATTTCGGGCTTACTGCTGCTCTCGTCGACGCGGCCTTTCCGCTTGCGCCATTTTATCCGTCGCCGCGTGGTTAAGGTGGTGGTGCCCTTTCTGGTGTGGTCGTTCGCGTTTGCGTGTCTGTCTGGACTGACGCCGGATGGTTTTTCGTGGCAGACCGTCACCCAAACATTGGGCGCGGCCCCTCAGCATGAAACTTATTATCACCTTGGCTTTTTCTACTATTACATCCCGTTGCTGCTGTGGGTGCCATTGCTACGCCCGTTAATGCCACGCTTACCGTCATGGTCAGTGGCTTTTATCGGATTAGCATGGATAAGCTTAACGGCTTGGTATTTAACCGGCGCGCATGGCTGGTGGCGGAATGATTTTATCCTCTATGGCGGCTACTTATGGTTAGGCTATTGGCTACACCAAGCGCCACGTGCGTTGGTACTGTGGTGGGCGCTGGGCTTACTGGCTTTGGGTATGACCGAGTATCACGTGTTAACCACCAGTGTTGCGCATCAGCGTTATATCACTGAGGGTTGGTTATCGTATACCACGATCAACACGGTGCTGATTAGTGCGGCACTTTTCCTTGCCGTTAAACATTGGCGAGCGAATAAAGCAACACCATCGTGGGTTGCAACCCTGAGTCGTTATAGCCTGGGGATCTACTTGATTCACCCAGTGTTCCTTTGGCCCGTCAGGGCTTACTGGCCCACTTTATCGCCCGCTATGGTTTGGATCCCCTTGCTGACGCTATATGCCTTTGCGGGGGCGGCGCTGACCACTGCTATATTGCAACGATATCGCGCCACCGCGTGGTTGGTGCCATAAATGATGACACTTTTGACGACAACGGCGGTCATAACTGATTGAATATAGGATGACAGGATCAGATCGCAATCATGAAGCCTGATGCCCCTAAATGGTATAAAAACCACCATACTCATAAAATGGGAGCTGGTAAGGAGAGAGACCATGGATGACGTCGCAGTCGTGATTAAGCACAGTAAGCGCCTAGAAGGCTTGCTGCGTGAGCACTATCACGCCGAAGGGAAGGGGCTCCATCAGCTCATCGACAGTAGCCAAAAACGCCTGCCGCATGATGTGATCAAAAAACTGCGCTTTGTCGCCACTATTCGTAACAAAGTCGTTCATGAAGAGGGTTACGAAGTGGACGATATACGTGAATTTATATCGGTGAGTAAGTATTGTGAGTCAGAATTAGTACCGCGAAGCAACCGATTGATTTGGCGGCTTGCCGCGGGGCTTATCCTGCTGTTTACCGCGGGGGCAATTGGTTTTTACGCGCAAGTGTGGCCGCAATGGAGTGGCTAGCTAACCACAATAATCGGTTGTCACCCCACGGTTAACGTTACGATTTTTTTAAACTGGATCTTGTTCTCATCAAGGGACGCTGGACATCTCCGCCAGCCAGCCTAGACTTGGCGTCCTTGTCTTGAAAGGAATGATACTCATGTGGAGCTGGTTCGCTGTCTGTTGTTCTGGACTGCTGCATATCTCCGCAGCCTACCGGGGCCCACGTTGGCAGTTTTATCTTTTTAAACCGCTGACTATTGTGATGCTCATAGCGATAGTGGGCACTCACATTAGCGTCTCTCATTATGCGCAATGGGTCTTCGTCGCGCTATTGCTCTCTGTGGTGGGCGATGTCTTTTTAATGCTCCCCAAAGACAGGTTTGTGCAGGGGTTAACCAGTTTTTTACTCGCACACCTGGTCTATATCTTCGCGTTTTGGGCGCAATTTGACGGCCATATGGTATGGTGGCTGCCCGCCATGTTGTCTGGCCTGGGCATTATCGTCTTTCTTTTACTGCTCCCAAACTTAGGGCAGCTCGCGCTGCCTGTGGCCGTGTATATTGCCGTGATCACCCAGATGGTATGGGCGGCCGGTGAATACTGGCTCAATACTCACTCCCCCGCGGCGGCACTCGCACTGGCCGGTGCTATCTGTTTTATGGTGTCAGATACCGTGCTGGCGTTTGCGCGTTTTAAGGGCGAATTTCGTGCGGCACAAGCGATGGTGATGTCGAGTTACTTTTTAGCGCAAGCGCTGATCAGTGCCTCGGTGGTGATCGCCCAAGGAGGGTGAGATGGAAAAAGTCTATCACGCGATGAACACCTTGGAGGCGCACAGCTTAAAAGGCCTGTTATCCAGCCATCGTATTGATTGTGTATTGAAAGGCGAAGCGCTGAGTGCGGCAGTGGGCGAGTTACCCACTGATGTGCAAGGCGTAACCTTATGGGTTGCCCCAGAAAATGTCGCTCAAGCAAGGCAATTACTGCAGGCGTATGAAGAGCAAAGCGAGACACACTGGGTATGCCAGTACTGTGGAGAAGAGAACGCCGGCAGCTTTGAACTATGCTGGCAATGCCAGCATAGTCGCGAATGACACTTACATCATATGCTTGCGGCGAATATCGAGCAGCGCAAAAATCCCAAAAATCAGGATTGACCATTTTTCCCAGCGCGTCATGGTAATTTTGTCGCCAAATGCTCCTAAGAAAATCAGCATTTGTAGCCCATGCATCACCAACAAAAAGCCGGTCATGATATAGAGCGCCATGGCGGCCACCCCTGGAAACGGGTGAACGATATTGGCCAGTAAGACGATCCAAACAAAGGCGATGGCCGCTTTGGCGAGTACAATTAGTCCTTTCATAGTGTGTCTCTTAAGTTTGGTCGTTGAAATATAAACGGAAGTTGACTTGTCCGGCACGTTTTTCACGATGACAGTGCCAGTTTCCTGGGACGTGATAGTCATCCAGCTCACTTTCCGCTTCAACGTAAATACATGCCCCAGGTGCGAGCCATCCGTTGTTTGCGAGCGCAGCCAAGGTGTCGTTAAGCAACCCTTGATGAAACGGGGGATCGACAAAGACCACATCGAATGGGCCGTTTTGCGGTGGCGCGGCGAGTAGAGTCAGTGCATCTGTGCTATCTACTTGCGCATTCTCTGCGCCAAGCTGATCGAGGTTATCTCGCAGTTGTTTGGCCGCTACGGGGTTTTTTTCGCAAAACTGCGTCCAAGTCGCGCCGCGAGAGAGCGCCTCAAAGCCCAGTCCACCACTGCCCGCAAACACATCCAAGCAGCGCGCTCCCGGAAGATGGGGCGCCAGCCAATTAAATACGGTTTCTTTCACCCGGTCGGTCGTCGGGCGTAACCCCTGTGCGTCTTGCACGACAAGCTTACGGCCACGCCAGCGGCCAGCAATGATACGAACAGCTCCAGCCCCACGGGAAGCGTGAGCTGATGAAGATTTGCGGTTGGCGCGTTTAACCATAGATTTTTTGACCGTAAAGAAGGTGATAGACTATGCCGATTCGGTATTGAGCCGCTGATTGTATCAAGCATGCTTTAGGATTTGCCAATGGCAGAAAAAAAGAAACGTGGATTTATGTCATGGTTGGGTCTGGGTCGGAAAAAAGACCAGACACAGCCTGAACCAGAACAAGCGTCACCAGAGCCAGAGCCAGAGCCAGAGCCAGAGCCAGAGCCAGAGCCAGAGCCAGAGCCAGAGCCAGAGCCAGAGCCAGAGCCAGAGCCAGAGCCAGAGCCAGAGCCAGAGCCAGAGCCAGAGCCAGAGCCACAATCTGCTGCGGTTCGCGAGCGTGAAAGACCGCAACGTGAAGGCTTTTTTGCCCGCCTAAAGCGTGGCCTGCAAAAAACCAAAACCAACTTAGGTTCTGGATTTTTTGGCCTGTTTAGCGGTAAGAAAATCGATGATGACTTATTCGAGGAGCTCGAAGAGCAGCTGCTTATCTCCGATGTGGGGATGGAAGCGACCACTAAAATCATCGATAACCTGACCGATAAAGCCAGTCGCCGCGAGCTAAAAGATGGCGAAGCCTTGTATGGCATTCTTAAACAAGAAATGGCGCAGATGCTGGAAAAGGTCGAGCAACCGTTGGTGCTGACTGACCAAAAGCCTTACGTGATCTTAATGGTCGGGGTCAACGGGGTGGGCAAGACGACCACCATCGGCAAATTAGCACGCCAGTTCCAAGATCAAGGTAAATCTGTGATGCTGGCTGCCGGTGATACCTTCCGTGCGGCCGCGGTCGAGCAGCTGCAAGCTTGGGGCGAACGCAATCAGGTGCCTGTGATTGCCCAACACACCGGCGCAGACAGTGCCTCCGTGCTGTATGACGCGATTGAAGCGGCCAAAGCGCGTAACGTCGATGTGGTGATTGCGGATACCGCCGGGCGCTTGCAGAACAAAGCCAACTTGATGGAAGAGCTGCGCAAGATTGTGCGCGTGATGCAAAAGCTGGATGTGGGGGCGCCACATGAAGTGATGCTGACACTGGATGCCGGTACCGGGCAAAACGCCATTAGCCAAGCGAAATTGTTCAATGAAATTGCACCGATAACGGGGATTACGCTGACAAAATTAGACGGCACTGCCAAAGGCGGGGTTATTTTTGCTGTGGCAGAACAATTTAATATTCCGATTCGCTATATTGGTGTCGGTGAAGGCATTGAAGATTTACGCACCTTTAACGCCAACGACTTTATCGAGGCGCTCTTTAGCCGGGAGGAATAACCGTGATTCAGTTTCAGCAGGTAAGCAAAGCCTATCGGGGTGGCCGTCAGGCGCTGCAAAAAGTCAGCTTTGAGCTTCCCAAAGGGGATATGGCGTTGTTAACCGGCCATTCTGGCGCCGGGAAAAGTACGCTGCTGAAACTGATCTGCGCCATTGAACGCCCCAGTGATGGGCAGATTTACTTCAATGGCCATGATATTTCCCGCATTCCGCGCCAAGACATTCCGTTTCTACGGCGCCATTTAGGGATTATTTTTCAGGATCATAACCTGCTGATGGACGCGACTGTCTACGAGAATGTGGCGTTACCGCTGCGTATTGAACAGCAGCCAGAAGGTGAAATCAAAAAACGCGTGTCTGCGGCGTTAGATAAAGTGGGGTTGTTGGATAAAGTGCGTTGTTTCCCGATTCAGCTATCAGGGGGCGAACAGCAGCGCGTTGGGATTGCCCGGGCGGTGGTCAATCGCCCGCAAGTCCTGTTGGCGGACGAGCCAACGGGGAATCTCGATGCCGCGTTATCAGCGCAAATCATGGAGCTTTTTCGTCTGTTCAACCAAGTGGGCGTGACCATTCTTATGGCGACCCATGACACCAGCTTGCTTGAGCAGTACCGCCACCTTAGGCGGTTTGATCTCCAGCAAGGCAGTTTGGCGGAGGTCAGTCATGGCTGAATCTTTTATGCAGACGCAAAAGCGTCATGCCTCCACTGCTTGGCGGGATCTGTTTCAACGCCCGATGGGGAATCTACTCACCTTGATGGTGTTAGCGGTTGCACTTTCCTTACCCGCGACCTTCTACTTATTGGCCAAGAATGTGGTAGCAGTGAGCGCGCAGTGGCATAGCCCAGCAGAGCTCAATGTGTTCTTAACGCCGGATCAATCGTCGCAGCAAGGTGAAGCACTGGCTAAGCAGCTGAGGGAGTGGCCCGCCATTGATAGCATTGAATACATCTCGCCCGACCAAGGTATGGCGTCGCTAAAACAGCAGCGAGGCTTTAATCAAGCGGTGAGCTTGTTAGATAATAATCCACTGCCTGCTGTGTTGGTGGTGGTGCCTGACGTGACCCCCGCAGATGGAGAAGACGCCATCTCTTTGACCGCGCGTGTGGAAGCCTTGTCCGACAAGCTTTCGGCACTGGCTGAAGTCGAGGAAGTGCGGTTAGATACGGATTGGCTGGCACGTTTGGACGCGATCAAAACACTGGCCATTACACTTGCTTGGCTTTTTTCCGGGTTGATGTTGGCAGCTGTCGTGCTACTTGTGGGGAATACCTTGCGGTTGCAGGTACTCCATCATCGTGCACGGATCCAAGTGATGAAAATGGTAGGAGCCACCGACCGTTTTATCTTACGGCCTTATCTTTATATGGGCGCATGGTTGGGCGGACTGGCGGCGATCGTCGCGTGGTTACTCACCGGATTAAACACCTGGTTGATGGATGGGGCGGTGCGGCAATTTGCACAGCTTTATGACAGTCCCTTTACCCTTAGCGGACTCAATTGGGATGAATCTTTGCTATTGTTAATGGGCTCAATCCTACTAGGAGTGTTGGCGGCGTTGCTGGCGACGCGCCGACATTTAAAAGAAATTGAACCTGTGTAGGGTTAATACGGTCATAGACTCACAACAGACAGATAAAGGCTTGCAGTTTGCCCCTGCTTGGGTATATTTTTGCATGCTTAATCAGCAATTCGGTCTTCGACGATTCGGAAACGAGGTTTGAATGACAAAAGAGATGAACGCATTGGCACCGATTGTTCAAGATAACATCGACGGTTATCTGCAAGCGGTAAACAGCCACCCTATGCTCAGCGCTGAAGAGGAGCATTCGCTGGCCGAGCGTCTCCATTATCATGGTGATTTGGAGGCGGCGAAGTCGCTGATCCTATCCCACTTGCGTTTTGTTGTTCATATCGCCCGTGGATACACCGGATACGGCCTCCCGATGGCAGACTTGGTACAAGAAGGCAACATTGGTTTGATGAAGGCGGTGAAGCGCTTCAACCCAGAAGTTGGCGTGCGCCTCGTGTCCTTTGCTGTCCATTGGATCAAAGCTGAAATTCACGAGTACGTATTGCGTAACTGGCGTATCGTTAAAGTGGCAACCACCAAAGCGCAGCGTAAGCTTTTCTTTAACTTGCGTAAAAACAAAAAGCGCTTGGGTTGGTTTAATAACGACGAAGTGAATATGGTCGCAGAGCAACTCGGCGTGGAAGCGTCTGAGGTGCGCGAAATGGAAGCTCGGTTGGCCGCACAGGATGCGACCTTTGAAGCGCCGGCGAATGCCGACGATGAGCGCGAAAGCGGTCCAATGGCCCCTGTCTATTATCTGGAGGACAAAACCTCAGATATTGCCGCGTCGCTAGAGGCGGAAAACTGGGAGTCGCACGCAAACCGCCGATTGGCCAGTGCACTATCCGCATTGGATGAGCGCAGCCAACATATTGTCCGTTCTCGTTGGTTAGACGACAACAAAGCCACGCTGCAAGATCTCGCGGATCATTATCAAGTGTCGGCGGAGCGGATCCGTCAGCTAGAGAAGAACGCGATGAAAAAGCTTAAACAAGCAATGGGTGATGCGCTGTAAGATCGTCTTCGATCAAAGCTGAACCGGCCATGAGGCCGGTTTTTTTATGCCTGTTGCCAGGGAAAAAGAAAAGTGTTGAAGAGGTTATTCACAGCTTATCCTGGATCCTTACTACATATAGTGGATCCGGTATAACGATCATCGCTTATCAACGCAATCCACACCTTTTTCCACAGTCGACTAAAAAACGAACACTGTTGGCGGGGGGAAGCAGACGTGTGAGATCAAACTCAGGTACAATGCGGACTTGTTTCGAGGAGCACGTTATCCTCGTGTGACGTCAGCTGGGAATAACTTTGTGAGTGAAGGGGTAAAAGGTATGGATCAGTTTGCACACATCTCTGTGACCGATGCGTGGGAAATGCTGCGTGATGATCAGCAAAATGCAGTATTAGTGGATATTCGCGATCCACAAACGTTTCAGGTTGCGCACCCTCAAGATGCGTATCACCTAACGAACGATACCTTGGTGGCGTTTATGGATCAGGTTGACTTTGATCAGCCGGTGCTGGTGATGTGTTATCACGGGATCAGCAGCCAAGGCGCGGCGCAGTACTTGATCAATCAAGGCTTCGATGCGGTATATAGTGTCGATGGCGGGTT
Source organism: Salinivibrio sp. PR6 (assembly GCF_001995955.1). NCBI lineage: Bacteria > Pseudomonadati > Pseudomonadota > Gammaproteobacteria > Vibrionales > Vibrionaceae > Salinivibrio > Salinivibrio sp. PR6. The sequence continues at coordinate 63,423 of NZ_MUFA01000006.1, forward strand.
TGAAGCCTGGCAACGTCAAGCCCTTCCCACCGCGTCGGGTATCGATCTTAAATAGGAGCCTCAATAGGACAGCTCATGCAAAAAATCGCGGTACTGCCAAATGCGCGCTTGGCTCAGGCGTTTGTCGATTATGCGGCAGCGCATCACGTCACTCTTGAACTCGCCCCTGAGCCGGAAACGCAGGTGGCGATTTGGTTGGTGAACGACAACGATAAAGCCTGGGTGGATAGCGAGCTGGAGCGGTTTATCGCTGACCCCATGCATAGCCGTTATCAAGCGGCGTCTTGGCAGGTGGCAGAAACCCGCCATGCCCGTTTTCACTACCCCTCTTCAGGGTTATGGCAAACGGTCAAAGATAAATCTGGTCCGGTGACCTTGGCGGTGATGTGCGCCAGTGTGGTGTTGTTTGCGTTGATGACGCTGGGCGGGTTTGAGGTTGTCGTACGCAGCTTACTGTTTCCGGCTGATAGTGGTCAGCGCTGGCAGCTGTGGCGTCTATTCAGCCATGCGCTCCTGCATTTTTCCGCTTTGCATATTATCTTCAACTTACTCTGGTGGTGGGTGCTTGGTGGTCGCATCGAACGCCTCGGCAGTAGCAGTAAGCTGGTTCAAATCTTTTTATTCGCCGCGCTGTTCTCGGGACTCGGTCAGTATTGGTTGGAAGGGCCTTACTTTGGTGGTCTCTCGGGCGTGGTTTACGCGCTGTTAGGCTATTTATGGTGGATGACTTGGCTGGCGCCCTCGCGTGGCCTCACGGTCGAAAAGCCATATGTTGTCTTTATGCTGGCGTGGTTGGTGATTGGCTTTTTCCAGCCGATGGGCATGAACATCGCCAATATGGCGCATTTATTTGGTCTGATCATTGGCTGTTTGCTCGCTCTGTGGGATGCGAAACGCCATTCTTAGCGGATCGGTACCTCTGTCTACATCGCATTATCTCTATCGCGTAAAGAAAAAAGAGCAGGTAACTGCTCTTTTTTTGTTCGTAAGCGCAATTTTATTGCGTCAGATCTATGTTTTTATGTTCGCTTTCACGGTTTTTGTTTTCAATTTGAGTAATTATTCTACCCGTTGAGCGAATACGAAAATTTATTGCTCACTTCTTTGATTTTTATCCTTTTATAAATCCATCGCGTACATCTTACTGAGGACCCTCTCATGTTTGGAATCTTCCGTCCGGCTGCTCACCGGCAAAGATTGCCTCAAGCGCAGATCGGTGACACCTACACTCGACTGCGCTGGCAACTGTTTATCGGGATTTTTATCGGCTATGCCGGCTACTATCTCGTGCGTAAAAACTTTAGCTTGGCCATGCCGTATTTGATTGATGAATATGGCTTTAGTCGTGGTGATTTGGGGGTAGCGCTCGCCGCTGTGTCCATCGCTTACGGCTTATCAAAATTCTTAATGGGCAGTGTCTCTGACCGCTCAAACCCACGTTATTTCCTAAGTGCTGGGCTGTTAATGTCATCGTTGGTGATGTTCAGCTTTGGTTTCCTTCCTTGGACAACCAGCAGCATTACCATCATGTTTATCCTGCTGTTTATTAATGGTTGGGTACAAGGTATGGGCTGGCCTGCCTGTGGACGCACCATGGTGCACTGGTGGTCACGGAAAGAGCGTGGTGAGCTGGTGTCGGTTTGGAACGTGGCGCATAACGTCGGGGGTGGCTTAATTGGGCCGCTATTCTTGCTCGGCTTGTGGCTGTTTAATGATGACTGGCGTGCGTCTTTTTATGTACCTGCATTTTTTGCCGCATTGGTCGCGGTGTTTATCTGGTTAACGCTACGTGACACCCCACAATCGTGTGGCTTGCCACCGATTGAGGAGTATAAAGACGATTATCCAGAGAACTATGACGAGGAAGCGTTTGAAAAAGAGATGACCGCCAAAGATATCTTCGTCACCTACGTGATGAAGAACCGTTTGCTGTGGTATATCGCGATTGCCAATGCCTTTGTCTATTTGATTCGCTATGGCGTACTCGATTGGGCACCGGTTTATCTTGATGAAGCGAAAGGCTTTACCGTGGATAAATCCTCTTGGGCCTACTTCCTCTATGAATGGGCGGGGATCCCAGGCACCTTATTATGTGGCTGGATGTCTGATAAATTCTTCAAAGGGGCGCGAGCACCTGCCGGTGTGTTGTTTATGGTGCTGGTGACCGTGGCAGTGTTGGTGTACTGGTTTAACCCAGCCGGCAACCCGGGCATCGATATGGTAGCGTTGGTGGCGATTGGTTTCTTGATTTACGGGCCGGTGATGCTGATTGGCCTGTATGCATTGGAGCTGGCACCGAAAAAAGCGGCGGGCACCGCGGCCGGCCTGACCGGTTTATTCGGCTATCTGGGTGGCGCGGTTGTCGCGAACATTGCGCTTGGCTATACCGTCGACCACTTTGGCTGGGATGGTGGCTTTATGCTGCTCACCGGCGGGTGTGGGTTGGCTATCTTCTTCCTGTGTTTGGCATGGGTCGGGGAGCATCGTGTGCGTCGTGACACAGCTGTGCACGCTGTCTAAGTGATCTGTCTTGGCATCGCCTAGTGGCTATGCGTAAACTAGGAAGCCCTCGTGATCGCGGGGGCTTTTTTTGTAAGGGGAGAAGCAGTGAAGCAAAACAAACGTCATCAGCAAATCATTGATCTGGTTAAGTCACAAGGATACGTGAGCACGGAAGACTTGGTTGAGCGCTTCAATGTCAGCCCGCAAACGATTCGACGCGATCTCAATGAATTGGCGGCAGAGAACCACATTCGTCGTCATCATGGTGGCGCGACGGTGCCGTCCAGCTCAGAAAATACCGCGTATGCGACCCGCAAGGTGCTTCAGCAGCAAGAAAAAGACACCATCGCACAGGCCTTGGTCAAACATATTCCTGATGGGGCGACCTTGTTTATCGATATTGGTACCACACCTGAAGCGGTGGCACGTGCGCTACTAGACCATCATAACCTGCGCGTGGTGACCAACAACTTGAATGCGGCCGCGATCTTAATGCCAAAGCAGGACTTTACGGTGATTATTGCGGGCGGCGAGGTACGGAATCGCGATGGGGGGATTGTCGGTGAGGCAACGCTCGATTTTGTCTCTCAGTTTCGGCTCGACTTTGGCATTCTTGGCATCAGTGGTATTGATGATGATGGCTCATTACTCGACTTTGACTACCATGAAGTGCGCGTCAAAAAAGCCATTCTTGATAACAGTCGTTGTGTGATGCTGGCAGCAGACCATACCAAGTTTGGCCGCAATGCCATGGTGAATTTGGGCAATATCACCCAGCTGGATATGGTCTTTACTGACGCAACGCCACCAGCTCAGATCCGTGACATGCTGAGCGCACAGGGAAGCCACCTTGAGGTGATTAGCCACCCTGAGCCCGTCGCTAACGTCACGGCTGAGTGATTATTGATATAAGTATTTTGTGAATAACAGGTCGGTGAGCATGCGGCGATTGGTTTCGGCGAGTAGGTGCTCGTTGACTTTCTCTAAACAGGTTTTGCGAATCGTTTCTCGGCCAGACAACGACTTTATCTGGGTGGCGGTTTGCTGGTTTAGGGTTTCAATAATCACATCGCGGATCAGGGGAGAGTGATACTCCAGCTCACTGACGAGTTTGGGGTTATCGACCATCAACTCGACTTTCACCTTGATAAAACCTAATCGACGACCTTCGGTGACATAGTTGGTGGTAATCTCAGGCTCTAAGGAAAAGTAACTGTATTTGGGGTTACCCTCACCCTCTTCTTGTGCATGGACGGCGGCACTAAGCCAGAACAACACGCTCAGTACGACCATTAATAGGGGTTGTTTTTTACTCATAGTGACCCAGTTATTCCGTTCATGGTGTGACAGGGATAGGCTGAGCGCATTCTCCAAACGCAACCAGCCTGATACAATTACCAGCCGAGTATAGCAACATTGTCCCCCCCTTAGCGGTAAGGACAGGCGAATTTTGCGCGATGTGGCACAGGAAACAATGTCGGAATTAAATCATACCTATTTAGAAGCGCTGCAAACGGCACGCTGGGAGCGACCAGATATTGCGGCGCTAAAGCGCACCGCAGAAGGCAGTTGGTTACTCGAATCACATTCGATGACAGCAAGGTTGAAGCAGCACTGTCATGACTTTGACGTGGATGTGATTGCCGTTTATCAATTAACCCCAGACAAACTGACTGACAGCGAAGTGGCGCTGATTGGCCAAGAGGCTTGTGTGGTGCGTGAAGTGGTATTAAAAGGCGATGGACTTCCTTGGTTGTGCGCGCGTACCTTGATGCCAGCCTCCACCTTAGAAGGACAAGGGGGACACTTGCATGCCTTGGGAACAGAGCCATTAGGCCAACATGTCTTTAAGCAGCGCGCCTCACGGCGAGATGCGATTGAAACCGCTAATGTGGCGTGCTTGTCTCATCAGTTGCATGCGCGTCGCTCTCGGCTTTGGCTCCACAATCGCCCCATGCTAGTGGCGGAATTATTTCTGCCTAGCTCACCTGTGTATGGAAAGGAGATCCCTGCATGAGCGCAAAACTGGCCGCCTTCGGACAGCTAGCCCGTCTAGACCGGCCCATAGGCACGCTATTGCTGTTATGGCCAACCTTATGGGCCTTGTTTCTCGCCGCCGATGGCATGCCGTCACTGTTAACCCTGGTGGTCTTTGTGCTCGGGGTATATATGATGCGTGCCGCCGGGTGTGTGATTAACGATTATGCGGATCGCCATTTCGATGGCCATGTTAAGCGCACCAAAGATAGGCCCTTACCGGCCGGACGGATCAGCGAAAAAGAAGCGCTCGGCTTTTTTATTATGTTGGTATTCGGTGCGTTTTTGCTGGTGCTCACCCAAAATCGTTTGACCATTCAGCTTTCTTTTGTCGGCGTCGCGCTGGCGTTTATTTATCCTTTTATGAAGCGCTACACCCATCTGCCTCAGTTAATATTAGGGCTGGCGTTTAGCTGGGCGATCCCCATGGCGTTTGCGGCGGCGCAAAATGCGCTGCCACCAGTGGTTTGGTTGCTGTTTTTCGCCAACATTTGTTGGACCATCGCTTACGACACCTTGTATGCCATGGTCGACAGAGACGATGACGTGAAAATTGGTATCAAATCGACGGCGATTCTATTTGGCCGCTGGGATAAAGCGACGGTGGGTGGCTTACAATTATTAACCCTCGGGCTGCTGATGCTCGCTGGGCAGTGGTTGGCGCTGTCGCCAGCCTATCAGTGGAGCTTATTGGCCGCCTTTGCATTGTTTGTCTATCAGCAATACCTCGCCAGAGAGCGCGAGCGGATGGCGTGCTTTAAAGCCTTTTTGAACAATAACTATGTCGGCCTAGTGATTTTTATTGGTGTATTGTTGGGTGTATACGGGTAGTTTCGTGGGTCTGACAACAAACGTGCAGGTTGGGTGAGTCAACTTTTATTCCCAAGCAACTTTTTGCTCAGCTTGGCAACTTCTTGCTTGTAGCCGAGCAAAAAGTTGCTTGGGGATTATTAAGTGCCTGTAAAATAAGAAAATAAAAACTGGCATGCTTTTCGCAATGTAACGTTTACCACAGTGAATAGGCTGTGCTGAATAATTAAACGTTTATAGGAGCGATTATGCCAACGCCATGTTATATCTCGATTGAAGGTGAAACCCAGGGACTGATTACTGCCGGTGCGTGTACCGCAGACTCCATCGGTGATGCGTTTGTTGAAGGTCACGAAGATGAAATGCTGGTTCAGCAGTTTGACCATAATGTGACGGTGCCCACTGACCCGCAGTCAGGCCAGCCTTCTGGCCAACGTGTTCACAAGCCATTCAAATTCACTGTCGCGCTCAACAAAGCGGTGCCGCTGCTTTATAACGCGCTGTCTTCAGGTGAAAAAATGTCTACCGTTGAGCTGAAGTGGTACCGCACCTCGATTGAAGGCAAACAAGAAAACTTCTTTACCACTAAGCTGGAAAGCGCCTCTATCGTAGACATCCATTGCGAAATGCCACACTGCCAAGATCCTGCCAAGTCTGATTTCACTCAGAATCTTACGGTCTCTATGTCATACCGTAAAGTTATCTGGGAGCACGTTAACGCGGGCACATCTGGCTCAGACGACTGGCGCAAGCCTATCGAAGCTTAATCCTCGCCTTGATGAGGAAACCGCAGCCTGCCTATTGGGCGGGCTGCATCGCGTTCAGTCTTGTGTTCATTGAGAGCATTGACTTGTTTCGACAGAAAGGAAGGTAAGTGATGGCAACACTTCATTATACATTCAGTATTAAAGGCTTAGCGGATGAATGCTTTGTCGTGAGAGGGTTTGAGGGCCAAGAAGTCCTCTCTGATGATAACCGCGTTGATGGAGGGTGCCATGGCTTTCGCTACGATATTGAGTTGGCAAGCCGACATACCGACCTAAAACCGGAGCAAGTGATTGATGCAACGGCAGTACTCACTATGTACCGCAATGGTGAGGTGGCGCAGCGCTTTCATGGTGTTGTCAAGCGCTTTACTCAAGGCGATATTGGTCATCACCATACCTTTTACTCGCTCACCTTGGTCCCAGCCCTCGAGCGACTTGCACTTCGTCATAACAGCCGTATTTTTCAGCATAAGACGGTGCAAGACATTATTGCTGAGCTGCTGCTGGAAATGGGGGTGGAAGACCACCAATTCTCTCTGTCTCGCAAGCTTGAAGAGCGTGAGTTCTGTGTCCAGTATCGTGAGACGGATTTAGCCTTTATTGAGCGTCTTGCCGCCGAAGAAGGCTTGGTTTACTACTTTGCGCATAGCCAAGACAAGCACATGCTCATCTTTTGTGATGACAACAGCGCACTGACCGCCCTCGAAGCCCCGATCATTTATAACAGTACCGCGGGAGGCGAAGCCGATACGCCTTATGTTTGGTCTTTCGCCAAGCAAACTCAAACCGCGGTCTCTGATGTGTACCTTAAAGACTATAGCTTCAAAAAGCCTGCCTATAGCTTTATGCAACAACAGGTCGGTGATGATATGGCTTACCAACGGCAAACCTATCAACACTTTGATGCGCCAGGCCGTTATAAAGATGATGCCAATGGTCGCGCCTTTAGCCAAGCAAGGCTCGATTATTTACGCCGCGATGCGCGCCTGGCAACCGGGCAAAGCAATCAACCGTTGCTGCGTGCAGGTACTAAGTTCACACTCAGTGAGCACCTCGCCGATGAGATGAACGCCGATTGGTTGGTGGTCTCTATCACGCGTAAGGGGGAGCAACCCCAGGCACTAGAAGAGGCCGGCAGCACAGGGCAAACCACCTACTCTAATCAATTTAAAGTCGTACCTGCCGCCACGCCTTGGCGGGCAACGCCACAGCCTAAACCTCAGGTGGATGGACCAATGATGGCCACGGTCGTGGGCCCTGAAGGTGAAGAAATCTTCTGTGATGAACATGGTCGAGTGAAGGTACATTTCCCCTGGGACAGAGAGTCAGAAAGAGACGAACATAGCTCGTGCTGGGTGCGCGTGTCGCAAGGCTGGGCCGGGGCGCAGTACGGCTTTATGGCTATCCCGCGTATTGGCCATGAAGTGATTGTGTCGTTCTTAAATGGCGATCCCGACCAGCCCATTATTACCGGGCGGACTTATCACGCCACCAACACCCCGCCATATCCACTCCCTGAGTTTAAAACCAAAACGGTATGGCGCAGTGACAGCCATCAAGGTGAAGGCTACAACGAGCTCAGTTTTGAAGACCAAGCCGACAGTGAGCGTGTGTACCTAAAAGCACAAAAAGACAATCAAGTCGATGTCGGCAACTCACAGCAGATCCGTGTTAATTATGATCACAAGCTCGACATTGGTCATGATGAAAACCACGTGGTCGCCAACGATCGCACGTTAACCGTAGAAGGGTCACAATCGCATGCCACGAAAGGGAGTCATGTGAGCGAGGTCAACGGCGATAAGCACCAAAAAGTCGATGGCGACTGGGCGGCCAAAGTCGCGAGTGCGATTGGCTTTAATGCCGACGGCGACATCACCATTAAAAGCGGCGCTAAAATCACCCTGCAAGTGGGCGGCAGTTTTGTGGTGATTGATAGCAGTGGCGTGGCCATTGATGGGGCCAAAATCCTGATTAAGTCAGGCGGCTCACCAGGCGGGATCCCTCTGCCTTCCAGTCCGGCTACCCTCAGCGCCGCAGCCGCAGAAGGCAGTGCGTTTGTTGCGAATTGTCCGCCAAGTGAGGGCTAAGCCATGAGCGAATACCGGTATGCGGTGGTAGACCGTGCGGTGGTGCCCCATATCCTCTCCTTAGCCGACGACCATGAGGCAGCGTCGTGGTGTGTCTTTTTRCCTCCAGTGGATGACGACTTTGCTCAGGTTGCCCCTTATTTGGTCGAGCTTCCTCCCGCGCTTGAGGACTACTTGCAAGCGCGCCGTGAGCCGTGGGGATTTGCCTTTACCACCGAGCAACCGGCGAAGGTTGTGCTCAATCACCTAAGAGCCTTGCTCTCGGTGTACAAAGAAGGTAACCCGGCCCCCATTTTCTGTCGCTATTACGATCCGCGTATCATCTGGGCGCTGTTAGATGCCTGCAAGGTGCCGCAACAGTACTATGTGTTTGGCCCCATGACAGCGATACAAACCGGGTACCCACAGGCGCGTGAGATGGCGCTCACGCCCATTAAAGTACATCGCCCGCTGACCGAATTGGTGTTATCTGACACGCAATATCAAGCAGTGCTCGACCAGTGCATGGTTAACCTCAAGCAAGATGTGCAAGCGATATTACAGGCGCTGCCCACACCTGCCTCAGACGGTGACCCAGACAGAGGCGTATTCGCCGATACCCTAGTGACGCAATTAACCCAATGGGGCGTCACCGTCGTGACCGATATCAAAACCATCGCGTCCTTGTGTGTCTCACACAATGTTTCCGATTGGGAGGCCTTGCCCGCCGCATGGCATGCCGAGCTCTCTCATTCCCAACTACCTGGCAGCTACCGCGTGAAAACATTGGTAGCCAAATTAGGAGGCCAACATGAGCTGTAATCATCCCCCCGGCGAGGCGTGTCATTGTAATCGCACCGAGCCTTGCCTGATTGGTTATGCGGTGACCGCAGGCGATAGCACACAACAATATCGTGGTGGCGAAGTGATAGGCGAGCCAGTTGTTGTGATTGATGAAGGCGAGGGCGCAGAGGTTGACATTACCCTTGAAGGGAGTTGCCAAGACGCAAAACCGACCTGCCCGAACGGCTATGTGACTGATAATGAAGGCTTTGCGAAAGATTTATCGGTTGGGCAGAACAGTGGTATTACTGTGCGCTCCCCACAGACGGGCGCCTTTGGGTTGTGGGATGCCTTCATGCTGATGTTGGCGGAAGACACCCAGGATGCGTTGCCTTGCAAGGAATATCAAATTTGTGTGACACAGTGCGCAGGGGAGCCGCAGGAGGAAAGCCAAATCCTCTACACGCCCGCCTGGTTTGATAGCATCGTGTCCGCTATCTTAGGCAAGCTACTTGACGATAGCCTGTCTTTTAAGGTTTACCCCAAAGTCGTACTAAAAAGTGAACTAACGCTGTCCTACAAAAAAGAGACAGAAGAAAAATCGGATGAAGAGCGTTATGACGAGCGCACCGCGCGGTACGAGGAATATCTCAGAAACGGCGGCGCGGAAACGCATCATCGCACCGAGATCCCCAAGCATGAAATCAAAAAGAAGTTTTCGCTGGAGGGCAGTCTCTCGATCAAAGAAGGCAGCACGGAAACGAAGTTTGGCACGGGGTTAACGTACGAAAATAGCAACTACTTACATACGCGTGACGTGCAAGATGAATTTGAAAATATACGCGACCAATTAGAACTGATTTCTAGCATTATCGACACCGTCGGTATGATCAAGTCAGGTATGTATCGAGACACGGGCGAAGAAGACATTAAGCTGGTGAGTTGGGAATTTAAACCGCCGGTGCTCAAATTGGGGGGCAGTCAAACCACCACACTCAGTGATAAAGGCCAGCTCATGACCGTGGGTAAAACCACATTGAGCCTCGACCCCTTATTTGATTTTTCCATCACCTTAGACTTGATACTTGCGGCAGCCGCGTATTTTAAAATCAAAAACCTGGTGCAAAAGCTTCGCGAAGAGGCGCAAAAGCTGGAAGACAAGGTGAAAGCCGGTCAGCAAGGCGCCTACTTTGGCGCTGAGTTTTTTGTCATGGCCGCCACCAGTATCAAAACCGAGGGCAGCATTGAATGTGTGCCTAATAAGTCGCCGACGTATGCCTTTGATGCCGAGCAGGCCGTCACAATGACCACCGAGATAGGGATACGAAGTGGCGTTAACGTCTGGGTATTAGAGGGGCTGTTTGAATTGACAGGCGGTATTGTCGCCAATGCCAAGTGCGTACTTAAAGGCGGAGAGGATAAAACCGAGCTTATCTTCTGCCATGAAGGCATTAAGGCTTATGTCAAAATGAAGGTCACGTTTAGCACGAAAAATCCCAACGAGAAGAGTTCAAACAGCCAAGGCGGCTTTGATGGCTGGGAGAGTGAGAACTCCGCGGCCACAAGCGAAGAAGAAACACAAGAGTGGGTGTGGGTTGAGCCTTTAAGTGCCGATGACTCTCCATACCGCACCACACTATTTGGTGGCGACTAGCAGAGGATACCATGAGAGCCATAACGTTAATTTTAACTGTCATTTTATTAGCCGGATGCTTTGGAGATAAAGAAATGAGGCAAGCGAGAGAGCAGGTTTCAACCGTTGATATCGAGATTGATAACGAAGGCGAGAATCCCCCCGTGTTGTACACCGCCAATATCAGCTCACAGACCATGTATTGCAATGGGTTGGTTAATGGTATTGATGCCATAGACAACCTAAGTTCGACCGCGGCCACCTTCTCTTCGGGGTTTAACGCTACCGCCTACTTACAGCCGGGTGAAAATCAAATAAACATGCGAGTTTTACCTTCGGGGGCGTACGAGGACGATTTTACTTATCGTGCGGATGATACCTGCCAGGTCACCCTGTATGGCNAGTTTTACCTTCGGGGGCGTACGAGGACGATTTTACTTATCGTGCGGATGATACCTGCCAGGTCACCCTGTATGGCGCGTTTCCAGACGGCACCAAAAAAGAAATCTCCAACCTGACGGCCACCGTAGAAGACGGCAAACCGACGATTAAAGACTCTACTACCTATCCGGCCAATCACCAGTCACCACTGGTGAATGTCGATGGCTCAGTTCGTGGCCCTGTGACTAAGTTTTCTCGTCCTATTCATATCAAAACCTTACCGCGTTGGCGCTGGGTGGATGCGACACCGTTTGATAAAAACAACCCACGGCATATGAAAATGCTGCACCGCGCTTACAGCCACCTTATCACCTTGCTCGAAAAGCGTGACTTTGAAGGGTTAAAAATGGCCTGGTCACTCTCGAACCGAGAGAAAGCGAAAGCCGAAGCCTATATGACCGAGCCGGATGAATTTTTTGATGTAATGGATTTGCCTGGAGATTTTGAACGGGCTTCTGATGTCCAAGCAGAACCAAGGCGCGAATGGCATGAGTACTCATTAAAGAGCCTTATGGATGGACGTTTAGTCAGATTAGAGGATCAACGTGGTATGTCTCCAATCAGATATGGCTCGGATGAATTAGATTTAATTACGAGTCTGGATCCGTTCTTCGCCATCATTGATGGGCGTATGGTCATTGCACGCTAAGGAGGCGCTATGCCAGGGGCAGCACGATTAGGCGATACCGCCGGCGGACATGGGTGCTTTCCGCCCACCGCAGTGACCAGCGCCAGTGCTGGGGTGGTGATTAATGGCAAGCCGGCGGCAAGAGTGGGGGATGCAGCCGCCCCACACGGTTGCCCATGCCCAAAAACGCCACATGGCTTTCATGGCCGCCAGATTGCCGCGGGCTCAACTGGGGTAGTGATTGATGGTAAACCCGCCGCCCGCATTGGCGATGCGCTCAACTGTGGCGGCGTATTGGTGTCAGGCTCCGGGGATGTCATTATTGGCTAGAGGCGGCAACGCCCCTAGCTACTTCATTCAAAAAAACTGATAAATAGGATCATGGTAAACATGAGTGATGACCATATTACTGAGATATCGTCGCAATCTTGGTTAAGCCGTTTAGGTGGCGCGATTAAGGGTGTTTTTTTTGGCTTTTCACTTTTTGCTATTTCGATTTCATTGTTATTTTGGAACGAAGGCCGAGCAGTAGAAAGATATAAGACTCTGAAAGAGGGAAGCGGATTAGTGCAATCTATCCCGAATGACCGAGTGAATGCTGCTCACCAAGGGGATCTGGTGCATCTGACGGGAAGAGCCATCACGGACGATACCGTAAAAGACAGTATGTTTGGAATTCAAACGCCTGCTCTGAAGCTGCAGCGCAGAGTAGAAATGTATCAATGGCAGGAAAGCTCTACTTCTAACACGCGGAAGAAGCTAGGTGGTGGGACAGAAACAGTCACTGAATACTCTTACAGTAAAGGTTGGTCCAGTGATACGGTATCGTCGTCTAACTTTGTAGAGTCAGAAGGTCACCAAAACCCTGGAGTAATGCCATTCAAGTCTCAAACTTATGCAGCACAGCCGATTACTGTTGGTGCATTTACGTTATCTTCATCTTTAGTGAATAAGCTGAACAACTACACGCGCTATCGAATTGATAGTGCCGATCTGTCTCAATATCCACTGGCGCGCGTATATAATGGAGGAATTTATGTTGGTAATACACCCGCATCTCCAGAAATAGGTGACTTACGCATCGAATATTACGTGGCGTTGCCAGCTCAAGTGAGTCTGATTGCTGCCCAGTATGGCAGCAGCTTTCAGCCATACCACACTGAGAGTGGTGGCGATATTCAAATGCTGCGGCTAGGCAACCTCTCTGCGGATGTGATGTTTGATAAAGCACAAAGCGATAATCAGATATTTACATGGATAATCCGCTTGGTGGGGATTTTAATAATGGCGTTAGGAATCGGACTGATATTATGGCCGATATCAGTCTTCGCTGACGTGATCCCTTTTATCGGGACTATCCTTGGTGTCGGCGCTGTATTAGTGGCGGTTTTATCAGCGTTTATGATATCAATGATAACTATTGCGATCGCTTGGCTGTACTACCGCCCGATACTTGCTGCAACCTTGATAATAGGCGCGCTGGCATGTGTTGTACTATTGCGAGTCCGGTTTAAGTCTTTGTCTAAAGATATGGAAATAGAGCGCTCAGCGTCTGCTTGAGTTCTTTGAGACTAGTTAATTATTTTCAGTAATATCCTTCAATATTAATAAGTTGGACAGCTTAGGCCGTATAAGCATAACAGCGGTATGAGTCCGAATCAGGCAGGGGAAGAATACTGAATTAACAATAAACCGGTAGCCAGTTTTTCTGGACCACTGCGCTAGCGCTGGGGTGATGATTAATGGCAAGCCGGCGGCAAGAGTGGGGGATGCAGCCGCCCCACACGGTTGCCCATGCCCCAARACGCCACATGGCTTTCATGGCCGCCAGATTGCCGCGGGCTCAACTGGGGTAGTGATTGATGGTAAACCCGCCGCCCGCATTGGCGATGCGCTCAACTGTGGCGGCGTGCTGATATCAGGCTCCGGGGATGTCATTATTGGTTAGAGGCGGCAACGCCTCTAGCTACTTCATTATGAGATACAAGCGAGTCGAGATGAAAAAGATTGCTGCTGTACTCTGCCTGTTTTTATTGACCGGCTGCTGGAGTGATGCAGACATGATGCAAGCGAGAGAGCAGGTTTCAACCGTTGATATCGAGATTGATAAAGAAGGCGAGAACCCGCCGGTGTTGTACACCGCTAATATCAGCTCACAGACCATGTACTGCAATGGGTTGGTTAATGGTATTGATGCCATAGACAACCTAAGTTCGACCGCGGCCACCTTCTCTTCGGGGTTTAACGCTACCGCCTACTTACAGCCGGGTGAAAATCAAATAAACATGCGAGTTTTACCTTCGGGGGCGTACGAGGACGATTTTACTTATCGTGCGGATGATACCTGCCAGGTCACCCTGTATGGCNCCCGTGTTGTACACCGCCAATATCAGCTCACAGACCATGTATTGCAATGGGTTGGTTAATGGTATTGATGCCATAGACAACCTAAGTTCGACCGCGGCCACCTTCTCTTCGGGGTTTAACGCTACCGCCTACTTACAGCCGGGTGAAAATCAAATAAACATGCGAGTTTTACCTTCGGGGGCGTACGAGGACGATTTTACTTATCGTGCGGATGATACCTGCCAGGTCACCCTGTATGGCGCGTTTCCAGACGGCACCAAAAAAGAAATCTCCAACCTGACGGCCACCGTAGAAGACGGCAAACCGACGATTAAAGACTCTACTACCTATCCGGCCAATCACCAGTCACCACTGGTGAATGTGGATGGCAGTGTGCGTGGGTATTTGAATGAGTTTGCACGCCCCATTCATATCAAAACCTTACCGCGTTGGCGCTGGGTGGATGCCACCCCGTTCGATGAAAACAACCCCAAGCACATGAAAATGCTGCACCGCGCTTACAGCCACCTTATCACCTTGCTCGAAAAGCGTGACTTTGAAGGGTTAAAAATGGCGTGGTCACTCTCGAGCCGAGAGAAAGCGAAAGCCGAAGCCTATATGACTGAGTCGGATGAATTTTTTGATGTGATGGACTTGCCGAGTAAGTTTGAACACGCTGATGATGCTGATGTAAAACCAAGACGTGAGTGGCATGAGTACACGGTGAAAAGTTATATGGGCGGGAAGCTAGTAAAGTTAGAAGACGAGCGAGGAATGTCACCGCTAAGGATTAATTCAAAGAAACTGGATTGGGTTTATTACACGAATCCGTTTTTCGCCATCATTGATGGACGTATGGTGATTGCACGTTAAGGAGGCGCTATGCCAGGGGCAGCACGATTAGGCGATACCGCCGGCGGACATGGGTGCTTTCCGCCCACCGCAGTGACCAGCGCCAGCGCTGGGGTGATGATTAATGGCAAGCCGGCGGCAACGCCTCTAGGTCTTCTAACACAGTATTGAAAACTATCTTCAGTTATGACTTGTTCAATGGCTGATTAAGCACTGCTTGAATGGTCAATTGCACCTCGGGGGAAATCAACTCACATACCAGATCGTTGAGCGCGGCGATACGCTCTGCATTGGCCTTGGCATCATCGTCCAAATAGCCTTGCTCGCGCAAGGTGTCGACAAAAATGGAGAACACTCGCTTGTCAAAGAACTCAGGGGCGTTGATCCCATGCAAACGGCTGAGTCGCTGCGCCAGCATCTGGCTGTGTTTTTCCAAATCACGCTTATCAATATGCGGCTGGTGGCTGAATAAGGTAAGCGTAATCGCGTAGCGCTGTAGCGTTTCGGCAATGGTGCGGCCGAGTAATTGCAGCTCACCGAGCTTGGCATTATTCATGGTCACTTTGCCATCGTCACAGCACAGCAGCGACTGGTCGTGCATTGCGTGCAGTAAGGCTTCGAAGTAGCTTTCAAGGCCGGCTTGGTCAAAGCTCATAAAGAGTTCCGCTTTGAGCAAGGGGTACAATTGCTGCACGCAGGCGCGCAAGCCGGATCGGCTAATCGATTTGTGGGTCACCAATATTTGCGCGATCAGCGACGGCAGCGCCACCAGATGAATGACATTGTTGCGATAGTAGGTCATCAAGATCGCTTGCTGGCGATCCAGAGAAATGACTTCACCCATGGTGTCTTTTTCGACCACCAATTTGTTGAGTGATAACGCGTGATCGACCAGATCCGCCGGTGAATCTTGAGGCACACTGCTGCTCGCCGAGTAGGGAGCCTGTGTCAGCAGGGCTTGATACACCCCTAACTGGGCCTCGAGCGCTTCACGGCTTAAGGCGCGCTGACGTGAGGCTAGCAACGCGGTGGCGCACAAGTTGAGAGCATTGGTCGCGGCGGCATCGTTGATATGGGTCATTACCTTGGTCGCCAAATCACTGACGACCGGATTCATCCACGCCGGTTTTTGCGGCTCCATCGGGTTAATGTAATCGTGCCAGTCAGGCACTTGCTCATTGAGATGTTGGTTGAGCGCAATGGGTTCACCAAAGTTCACGTAACCCAAGCCGTAGTTACGCAGCTTACGCACGATCCCTAATACTTGGCCGACGCTTTCTTTCTCTTTGCGCTGGCCTTGGAGCTCTTTGGCGTAAGTGTTGACCTCCATCACGTGCTCATAGCCGATATAGACAGGCACCAAGGTAATAGGGCGTTGTTGGCCGCGAAGCATCGCCTGTAGGGTCATGGCGAGCATCCCGGTTTTCGCTGGCAGTAGGCGGCCTGTACGAGAACGGCCGCCTTCGGCAAAGTACTCGACCGAGTAACCACGGGCAAACAGTTCTGCGAGATACTCACGGAATACGGTGGAATACAGGCGATTGCCTTTAAAGCTGCGGCGAATAAAGAAGGCACCACCACGGCGGAATAAGGGGCCGGCCGGGAAGAAGTTGAGGTTCACACCGGCGGCGATATGCGGTGGCACCAAGCCCTCTTTGTATAACACGTATGAAAGTAGCAGGTAATCCATGTGCGAGCGATGGCAGGGCACGTAGACAATCTCGTGGCCATCTTGCGCGAGTTGACGCACACGCTCGGCGTTGTTGACATGAATGCCTTGATAGAGCTTATTCCACAGCCAAGTAAGAATGCGGTCACTGTAACGGATCAAGCGATAGGAAAAGTTGGCGGCGATCTCCTCCATCATATCGACCGCTTCTTTGCGCACTTTATCTACTGACACATCGCGCGTTTGCGCTTCATCGTGCACCACCTTGTCGATGGCTTTCGACGCAAGCAGCCGCTTAAACAGTAAGCCGCGATTGGGCAAGCGTGGTCCTGAAGCGGCGAGCTTTTGGCGTGAGAAATGGATCATCGCCACGCGCGCCAGTTTATGGGCGATAGCCTGGTCGGTGCCGTGCTTATCGGCCATATAGCGTAGCGATACCGCTTGGCTAAGTCGCACCATGCCATCGCGGCCACGGGTGAGGATGGTCCACAGTTTTTCTGGTCCATTCATCGCCCGCAGAATCGCTTGGTGGCGCTGGGTCTCATTGCCCGGATCGCGCTGCCATAGCACGGAGGCTGGGACGAGCTGGATATCTAATTCGCTATCTTGGCGGTGTAAGTGAAGTAAGTCTTTAAAATGCGCGAGCGAGCGCGCAGGCAGATCGTCATCCCCAGAAAACACCTTGCGTCCGTGGCTAATAAACACGTAGCGCGGCAAAGTGACATCGCCAATGGTCAAGGGCGTTAACGGATCGGGCAACCCCTGGCGTAAGCAGGTGCGCCGTAAGGTTAATAAATCGGTGTGAGACTGAAACGGCAACACATACACAATAGGGCGTGCGAGTGACAGATTAAGCTGTTCGACCGGTTCAGAGGGAATACATTGGGTGTTTACCCAGGCAGAAAGCGGCAAATTCAATAGCTTGTAATAAATCTTTTGCCAGAGAGCCATGATTGTCAGTGCCTCAAATTCAAAATGCGCGCCAAGGATAGCAGAAAAGTGCCGCGAACTTGCAAACAAAGGTCGAGATTTGCCATTAGCCTGCGCGTAATCGACGATATTCGCGATAATGAGATCGGCTTCTCGTGGCGTTAATTAGTGCTTTTCAAGCTGCATTTTACTGGATATACTCACAGTTAACTGTATAAAAAGACAGGTAAGAGCATGAAGCCGTTAACCGCGAGACAGCAACAAATCTTCGATTTGATTAAAGCCCACATTGAAGAAACAGGAATGCCCCCGACCCGTGCCGAAATCGCCCGTCAATTGGGTTTTCGTTCGGCGAATGCCGCAGAGGAGCATTTAAAAGCCTTGGCCCGTAAAGGTGTGTTGGAAATCATTCCAGGGGCATCACGTGGTATTCGTTTGATCAGTGAAGAAGAGGTGGTGACGCCGGAAGAGCAAGGGCTGCCTTTAATTGGGCGTGTTGCTGCCGGTGAGCCGATACTGGCGCAAGAGCACGTCGAAAGCCACTATCAGGTCGATCCTGCTCTGTTCAAGCCCAATGCGGACTTCCTACTTCGTGTCAATGGCATGAGCATGAAAGACATTGGTATTCTCGACGGTGATTTGCTCGCCGTCCACAAAACGCAAGATGTGCATAACGGCCAGGTGGTGGTTGCCCGTGTCGATGATGATGTGACGGTTAAACGGCTTGAGAAGAAAGGCGCACAAGTGGTACTTCATGCTGAAAACGATGAATTTATGCCAATTTCGGTGGATTTGACCGCACAATCGCTGACGATTGAAGGCGTTGCTGTGGGGGTGATCCGCAATACCGACTGGATGTGATCTTGACCGTGGCGGGCGATAGCGTCCGCCATTGGAACGCGGTTAAAAAAACACCTTTGCATTCTTGCTCAGTTAAACGATAATTATTATCATCAGTGATTATCGTGTGTGGAGGTGTCCGTGCGTACACAACAGCATTCTGTTCCCAGTAAGCTATTTAAGCCAATGTGGCTGCGCAGTCGTGAGAGCCTGACTGACGACGGCGTGATCTATGATCCCATGGCGGCGGCTGCCTGCCAGGGGTGCGTGTTGCAGCCTGAATGCGATTGGCACAACCTAGATCAAACCCAGCTTCTCTATGCCACGCTGACCAGTCAATGTGACGCGATTGTAAAACAATTCTTAGCCCAGCATCCCACTGCGTGGATTATTAACGTGGGTGGCGGACTCGATACCCGTTTTTATCGACTAGATAACGGCCGCTGTCGCTGGTTGGAAGTGGACGTAGACGAAACCCTGCTCTGGCGAGAGCGCTTGTTTCATACCAGTGAGCGTTTTCGCATGGTGCAAGGCTCGGTCAAGCAGCTTGATTGGCTGGCGCAGTTGGCGGTGCCGGCAGGTCATCCCACCATGCTGATTTGCGATCAAGCCTTGTTAGAGTGCACTAACCAAGAAATTTCTGCCTTTTGCCACCACATTAGCCGTTATTTTCCTCAACTGGAGGCTTGCTTGGTCTTAGCGGGGGATAAATGTCATACCCGAATGGGTCAAAAACTCGGCTGTGAGCACTATCAACATGGGTTCACCGACCCCAGAATGGCGATTATTAATGCGTTACCTTGGGCGTGTCGTGTGGAAGAAAAATCTCCGCTCGATAAGCCGTGCCCCCGGTGGCGTCTATGGCAGCGTGCACTGGCCGCGATGCCTCGCTATCGCCTCCGCTTTACGCCGGTGGTGCTACATATCGAAATCTGATGCCATGGCGGCCCCCTGCTTACTGTGTTGAGCATCAGTATGTGCTTGGCATCACAATCTTTTTCCCTCTGTTTTTTTGTCCTTTGGGCAAACCTCTCCTAAATTGAATGTAAATAAAACGTTAATGGTTGTG
Organism: Salinivibrio sp. PR6; assembly: GCF_001995955.1. Classification (NCBI taxonomy): domain Bacteria; kingdom Pseudomonadati; phylum Pseudomonadota; class Gammaproteobacteria; order Vibrionales; family Vibrionaceae; genus Salinivibrio; species Salinivibrio sp. PR6. The sequence goes on from NZ_MUFA01000006.1 coordinate 82,799, forward strand.
ACCAGCTGTATCGAGGTTTTTCCTTAACGACGGCTTGCTGATATCGCTACTCTGACCGCTATAACAGCGTGCGACGTTGATATGTGGCGACAAGCAGTAAGGCTTTGCATTGATGCCGTGAGGCAGGAGGGAGCCGTGCTGAGGCACCAAAGACGAATCCTAGCGCTGAGTTTAACAATGTTCAGTGGCGGTGCAGTAGCCACAGAGCGCGAAGGCTGGAATCTCACCCAAGGGGTGACGGCCATCAGCCAGCAGGTGTATGACCTGCATATGACCATTTTCTACATCTGTGTCGCGATTGGCGTACTGGTGTTTGGGGTGATGTTTTGGGCCATCATCCGTCACCGTAAATCCAAAGGCGCGAAGCCTGCCTCATTTCATGAAAGTACCAAGGTAGAAATTGCGTGGACGCTCGTGCCGTTTTTAATTTTGGTGGGCATGGCGATTCCGGCCACCCAGGTGTTACTCGATATGGAAGACACTACCGAGCCGGAACTCACGGTGCAGGTAACGGGATCACAATGGAAGTGGCATTACCGCTATTTTGACCATGACGTTGCCTTCTTTTCACTGCTTGCCTCAAGTCCTGAACAAATCCGCAATGAGAGACAAAAGCGGGACACTTATTTGCTCGAGGTCGACCAGCCGCTGGTGTTGCCAGTTGGGCGTAAGGTGCGCTTTTTGATTACTTCGCAAGATGTGATTCATTCGTGGTGGGTGCCTGCCTTTGCGGTGAAAAAAGATGCTAACCCCGGCTTTATCAATGAGGCGTGGACCAAAATTGATAAGCCCGGCATTTATCGCGGCCAATGTGCAGAGCTGTGCGGTAAAGACCACGGCTTTATGCCGATTGTGGTGATCGCCAAGCCTCAAGAGGAATTTGATGCTTGGGTGCAAGAAACGGCGCTAGCACAGCAAAAAGCGCGCGAAGAGGAGCAACGCTTGCTGGACATGGAAATGCCGATGGATGAACTGATGGCGCTAGGCAAACAAGTGTACGACAGCCGCTGTGGCATGTGTCACCAAAGCGAAGGACAAGGGATGCCGGGCGTGTTCCCTGCGTTGGCCGGCGCTGAGATTGCCATTCAGCCAGATAGATTGGTCGACCATATCGATATCGTCGTCAACGGCAAGGCAGGCACCGCCATGCAAGCGTTTGGTCCGCAACTGTCGCTCAAAGAATTGGCGGCGGTGGTGACCTACGAGCGCAATGCGTGGGGCAATGACACCGGTGATACCGTACAAGCTGCGCAAATCAACGCGGTGAAGTCAGGTGAAGATCTTTAGGAGCGCGTGATGACAGATACTACCCCAGATACCTTGCATGACGATCATCACCATAAACCGCGTGGGATCATGCGTTGGGTGTTGACCACCAACCACAAAGATATTGGCTCCATGTATCTGATTTTCAGCTTCACCATGTTTTTACTGGGTGGGGCGATGGCGATGGTGATCCGCGCTGAGCTTTTTCAGCCCGGCCTGCAACTGGTTGAGCCTAACTTTTTCAACCAAATGACCACAGTACATGGGCTGATCATGGTGTTTGGCGCGGTGATGCCTGCGTTTACCGGTTTGGCTAACTGGATGGTGCCGATGATGATAGGGGCGCCGGACATGGCGCTGCCACGGATGAATAACTGGAGCTTTTGGATCCTGCCGTTTGCGTTCTTACTGCTGATTGGCTCCTTGTTTATGGAAGGTGGCGGCCCTAACTTTGGCTGGACGTTTTACGCGCCGCTGTCGACCACTTATAGCCCAGACAGTACCGGCTTGTTTGTGTTTGCCCTGCATATTATGGGGATAAGCTCAATCATGGGCGCTATCAATGTGATTGTCACCATCACCAATATGCGCGCGCCGGGCATGACCTACATGAAAATGCCGCTGTTTGTTTGGACTTGGTTGATCACGGCCTTTTTGTTGATTGCGGTGATGCCGGTATTGGCAGGGGCCGCCACCATGGTGCTTACCGATAAATACTTTGGCACCAGCTTTTTTGATGCCGCGGGGGGCGGCGACCCGGTTTTGTTCCAGCATATTTTCTGGTTCTTTGGTCACCCCGAGGTCTACATCATGATTTTGCCAAGCTTTGGCATTATCTCGGCAATCGTCCCTGCGTTCTCGCGCAAGCGCCTGTTCGGCTATAGCTCGATGGTATACGCCACCGCCTCGATTGCGGGGTTAAGCTTTTTAGTATGGGCGCACCATATGTTCACCACCGGGATGCCGGTGTTTGCCGAATTATTTTTCATGTTCTGTACCATGCTGATCTCTGTGCCCACTGGGGTGAAGGTCTTTAACTGGGTCGCCACCATGTGGCGGGGCTCCTTGACCTTTGAAGTGCCCATGTTGTTTGCGATTGCCTTTATCGTCTTGTTCACCATCGGCGGTTTTTCTGGCTTGATGCTGGCGATCACCCCGGTCGATTTTCAGTATCACGACACCTATTTTGTGGTCGCACATTTCCACTATGTGCTGGTTTCGGGCGCGGTGTTCTCGATTATGGCCGCGGCTTACTACTGGCTCCCTAAGTGGACGGGCCATATGTTTAATGAAACCTTGGCCAAGTGGCACTTTTGGTGTTCGGTGATTTCGGTCAATGTGCTTTTCTTCCCCATGCACTTTCTGGGGCTGGCGGGGATGCCGCGCCGGATCCCCGATTATGCCCTGCAGTTTGCTGACGTAAACGCCATTGTCAGCATCGGTGGCTTTGCCTTTGGTTTATCGCAACTCATCTTCTTGGTCGTCGTGGTTAAGTGCGCGCGTGGTGGCGCCCCAGCGGCTGCCAAGCCTTGGGATGGCGCTGAAGGGCTAGAATGGACCGTGCCATCGCCCGCACCGTATCACACCTTTGAGACACCGCCTGATCTCAAGGAGGTGCGAGATGGCCACTAAATCAACCCGCTCCGCTCGTCGATTATTGTTGTTAGCGGTGGCCATGTTTGGCTTTGCGTTTGCCTTAGTGCCTTTGTACGACGTGTTCTGTGAGGTGACAGGGATCAACGGCAAAACCGATAACGAGTCGGCCGCATCCAGTGCGGGTATTGACCAAGACCGCTTGGTGACCATTGAGTTTATCGCCTATATCAACCCGGGGATGCGCTGGACGTTCGAGCCCCAAGTCAACCAGATGAAAGTGCACCCGGGTGAGACCCACACGATTAATTATCTCGCAACGAACAACGCACGCTATGACACCATTGGCCAAGCCGTGCCTTCGGTCTCGCCGGGTTTAGCCGCACAGTACTTAAACAAAATTGAATGCTTTTGTTTTAACCGTCAGCCATTGCCGCGTGGCGAGGATGCCTCTTTACCGCTGATCTTTTACGTGGATCCTGAGTTGCCGGACGATATTAACCACTTAACGCTGGCTTACACCTTGTTTGATGTGACTGCCAGCGCCAAGGAATAAGGAGGCGCTCATGGCGACGCCTGAACGTTATTATGTCCCTGCCGCGAGTATTTGGCCGATCGTGGGTGCGGTGGCGCTGTTTTTGATTGCCGCTGGTGCGGGTGCGACCGTGGGTGGCTTATTTGGTGGCAACGGCCCTTGGTTGTTGCTGGCAGGCACTGTGCTTATTTTGATTATGCTCACCGGCTGGTTTCGCGACGTGATCCGCGAATCCATGCAAGGGCTTTACTCGGCGCAAATGGACCGTTCTTTTCGCCAAGGAATGAGCTGGTTTATTTTCTCTGAGGTAATGTTTTTTGGTGCCTTCTTCGGCGCGCTCTTTTATGCCCGCTTTATCGCCGTCCCTTGGCTGGGTGGTGCGAGCAATAACGCGATGACCGCGGCGGTGCTGTGGCCAGATTTTGTCGCCCAGTGGCCGTTGACCCTCACGCCTGGAGGGATTGAAACCACTGCGATGCCGGCAATGGGACTGCCCTTACTTAACACGCTGATCCTACTTACCTCATCGGTCACGCTCCATATTGCCCATACCGCGATTGAAAAAAATCAACGTGAGCGATTGAAAGGCTTTTTACTGGTGACAGTGCTGCTTGGGGCGCTGTTTATGTTCTTTCAAGGCGAAGAGTATGTGCACGCCTATCAAGAAATGAATCTGCGGCTCGACTCCGGGGTGTATGGCAACACCTTCTATTTATTAACCGGCTTTCATGGCCTACACGTAACCTTGGGTACCATTATGCTGTTGGTGGTGTGGCTGCGTGTGATGCGTGGGCATTTTAGCCCTGAACATCACTTTGGCTTTCAAGCCAGTGCCTGGTATTGGCACTTTGTCGATGTGGTCTGGCTATGCCTGTTTGTCTTTGTGTATATCTTGTAGCTCAGTAAGGGCGCGGGTTGGGGGCAATCCAGCCCATGGATAGCGCAATCAGCAATAACACGAAGACAACCACGGAAAACAGCACACGCCGACCGAGATAACGTGACAAAGGCACAGCGCTATCGCCTTTTAGTAGCACCGGCAATGCACGGAAGAGATTAAACAGAATAAAAATCAGTAAACAAATCAGAATGGCTTTGACCAACATAAGCGCTCCTTAGCGCAATAGGTAATCATGAAACAAGGACGGCGAATGGGGTTTCTGATATTGACTGTGGTTGTGGTCTTGCTGCTCGTCAAGTTAAGCCATTGGCAATGGACGCGTGGCGAGCAAAAAGCCCAACATCTGGCACAGTTTGAGGCCAATCAAGCACCAGGTTCACTCGCAAGCGCGGTGCAAAAAGGGCAATTTCTGGCGATCGATGGCCAGTTTCGCCCCGAGTTTGCCGTGTGGCTCGATAATCAGACCCACCAAGGTCGCGTAGGCTATCGCCTTTTTCTTCCCTTCATTCCAAACCAGCAGCCATCGCGATGGTGGCTAGTGGAACTGGGTTGGGTGGCCGCGCCTGCTGTGCGTGCCTTGCCGGCGGTGCCCGCGTTGGCATCGCGCTATCAGCTGTCTGGCTTTATTGATACACCGTCCAGGCGGGTGGTGCTCAAGAAAGAAACGGCATCGCATAAGTGGCCCGCTCGGGTGCAGCGCATTGACTTACAAGCACTTAAGGCTCAAATGCCCGCGCTGGAGGCGCAGTGGTTGATACGGGCAGAAAAACTGGTGGATGTGACCACGCCGAGCACAGATGCCTTGGCGCAAGCGGGGGTGACACCGGTGTGGCAGCCGGTGGTGATGCCGCCAGTAAAACATTATGGCTATGCCTTGCAGTGGGCGTTAATGGCGCTCGCGGTCAGTATTGGCGCGGGCATCTGGTGGTACAAAACTAAACAGAGGGAAGCGGTGTGAAAGGACGCATGACGCTCGTGGCTTTGATTGGCATCTTTGTCTTGCCCGTGGTGGTGGCGAAATTGGTGTTGGAGCAAAGTTGGTATGAAAAAGGGGTCACCAATTACGGACAGTTTCTCACTGAGCCGGCGACCTTGAATTGGTTACCTGAGCAAGGCCAGTGGCGGTTGATTTATCGGGTGCCAGAGCAATGTGACTCTGTGTGCGAGCAAGCGCTGTTTCAGTTAACACAAATTCCGATTGCGGTCGGCAAAGAGCGCGATCGGGTCAGTAGCGTGGCACTGACGAGCTCCGCCCCGAAAGCGCCGGAGGTACTGACATGGCAAACCCTGACCACAGAGCAAGCGCGGGCATGGCAGCAGCAAGCGTTTGATAAAAATACCATCTATCTTAGCGATCCGATGAATAATGTGGTGCTGGCCTATCCGGTCAGTGATGATAAAACGAAGTGGGTCGCGCAAGGCAAAGGCTTGTTACGCGACCTCAAACGGCTCCTTAAATTGTCAAAGGTAGGCTGATTATGGCAACGCGTCGCTACCAACTCGCCGTTTTATCGACACTGATACTGGCTGTGCTGGTGGTCGGCCTCGGCGCGTTTACCCGCCTCACTGAAGCGGGGCTTGGCTGTCCAGACTGGCCCGGATGCTATGGCCATTTGGCCGTGCCCGCCAGTGAAAGCGCGCAATCGGTCGCCATGTCGCGTTTCCCAGATGCGCCCATCGATATCAATAAAGCATGGAATGAAATGCTGCACCGCTACGTGGCCGGCACCCTCGGGCTGGCGATTTTTGCGTTGGCCTGGATCAGCTGGCGACGTCCTGACTATCGGGCGTTCCGCGCTCTAACTACCTTGCTCAGTGTGGTGGTCGTCGCGCAAGCGGCCCTAGGGATGTGGACGGTGACCCTAAGTTTAATGCCGGTGGTGGTGATGGCGCACTTACTCGGTGGTTTTACTACCGTATGCTTGCTGGTTTGGCTGACGGTGGCGACAGGCGCATGCCGGTTGCCGGTGATTGCAATGTCGTCATCCGCGCGCCGAGTGGGCACTTTAGCTTTGGTGGCGGTGATTGTTCAAATCGGGCTCGGCGGTTGGACCTCCGCCAACTATGCCGCCACTGTGTGCACCCAGCTACCTATCTGCGAAAGCCCTTGGTGGCAGCTTTTCACCCCTTCCGCCTTTCATCCTGTCAGTCCGCTTAGCGACACCTATCAGTTTGGCGTGCTGAACCATGCCGAGCGGGTGACCATCCATGCCACCCACCGTCTTGGCGCCATGGTGGTTACCGCATTAGTGCTCGCTTGGGCATGGATGCTGTGGCGTGTTGGGGCGCGCGCGCTGGCAATGACGGTGAGTGGTGTGTTGGCGATTCAAATTACGCTGGGGGTGACCAATGTGGTTGCGCTACTGCCGCTGAGTGTGGCGGTGGCGCATAATCTCGGTGGATTGTCGCTGTTGGCCACATTACTCCTCACCCGATTTTTATGTCTTTCTCCGTCGACCCGACAAGGAGCCCGTGATGGCACAGTTTCAACGTACCGCTAGTGTTTCGACACCTGCTGGCGCCAATTGGCGTGATTATTACGAGCTGACCAAACCGCGTGTGGTTGCCATGTTGCTTCTCACCGCGTTGGTGGGCATGTGTTTGGCAACCCCAGGTTGGCCACCTTGGTCGGCGGTGCTGGTGGGATTATTTGGCATTGGTGCGCAAGCCAGTGCGGCGGCGGTGTTTAATCACGTTATCGATTGGAAAATTGATACGAAAATGCAGCGCACCCGCCATCGTCCCGTTGCTGAGGGGCGAGTGAGTCAAGGTGCCGCGTTGGCCTTTGCCGTGGTGCTGATGGTGAGCGGTTTTATTGCTTGCTGGTGGCTGAACCCGCTCACCGCCTGGTTAACGTTTGCCAGTCTGGTCGGGTATGCGTTGGTGTATACCCAGTGGCTTAAACCTGCGACCCCGCAAAATATCGTGATTGGCGGTTTGGCGGGAGCGATGCCGCCTTTGTTAGGCTGGACCGCGGTGACCGGAGAGCTTCACGCCCATGCGCTACTGCTGGTGATGATCATATTTACTTGGACGCCGCCTCACTTTTGGGCGTTAGCAATACATCGCCGCCATGACTATGCCAAAGCCGATGTACCGATGCTGCCTGTCACTCACGGGGTAGGGTTTACCCAAACCATGGTCTTGCTTTACACCCTACTGCTGGTCATCGTGGGCATTTTACCTTGGCTGACCGGGATGAGTGGTTGGCTGTATCTGGTGGGGGCGACCACCTTAAATCTGGTCTTTGTCGGCTACGCTTGGCGACTGAAAATCCAGTCGCAAAAAGGCATCGCGTGGCAGACCTTTAAGTTCTCGATATGGCATATCTTCGCGACCTTTGTGGTGCTGCTTGCCGACCACGCGTTGCGCTATTGAGAGGCTACTTTAGCCCTTGCGCCGACAACACGGTGGCTTTGTCGGCGACAAACGAGACTTTGATATGTTTACCATCGCCGCCCCATACACAGTGTGTTAAGCCCATGGTGTCGTCGCATTGGCTAGGCTCGCCAATGTGGCTCACAACCACGTCATAACTCATGCCCACTTCGAGCTGATCGTAGTTTTGCTTGGTCACTTTCGAGCAACCCGCTAGCAATACCACCAACACACAGGCAAAAAATACACGCATAACCTTTCCTTATTCACAGAGGTGATGAGCGCTAGTTAGCGCAGTGCAACTGGCGCAGTGCAACTGACGTCGTGTCACTGGCGCAATACAATGGCCGCTCGTCGATGAGATTGTCGCAATGGTACACTGCTGCACCCATAAGGGCTACCCAAGGATGTTATCGCTTGTCGATGCAATCGTGTTCTTTATCAAAAATAGACTATCTCTCTAACGCAGTGCAGATCATTTAAAATTCAAATCGAGGAAGTATGTGGCAGTCTTTAACCCAGCGTGAGCTTCACTGGCGGGTCTTATCGCTGGCTTTACCTATGGTGATCTCCAATATCACTGTTCCCTTGTTAGGGTTAGTGGATGCCGCGGTGATCGGCCATTTAGACCATGCATGGTATTTAGGTGGTGTGGCGGTTGGCAGCACCATGATAAATGTCACCTTTTGGCTGTTGGGCTTTTTGCGTATGGCGACCACCGGATTTACCGCGCAAGCCTATGGCGCGAGTGATAACCGTGAGCTGGCGGCGACCTTTGTGCGTGGGGCGACCTTAGCGTGCTTGCTGGCTGTACTGTTAATCGCACTGCATGTGCCTATTTTAGAGGGGGTGATGCACTTTAGTGATGCCAGTGCTGAGGTGAAACACTATGCGAGCCAGTATTTCTCCATTCGGATCTTTAGTGCACCGGCGACCTTGATGAACTTGGTGATCATGGGCTGGCTACTGGGGGCCCAAAATGCGCGCCAGCCGATGTGGCTACTGATTGTGGTTAACAGTGCCAATATTATCCTTGATCTGCTGTTTGTGGTGGGCCTCGATATGAAAGTCGAAGGGGCCGCAGCGGCGAGTGTGGTTGCCGATTATCTCGGCCTCATCCTGGGGCTCTATTTTGTCAAAGGTATCTGGCAGTCGCGTCAGTTACCGACCGTTCGGTCGGTGTTTGAGCGCGGGCTGACTGGGATGAGCCGCTTGCTAAAGCTTAATCGAGACATCTTTTTACGTAGCCTTAGCTTGCAGTTGGCGTTTACCTTCATGACCTTCCAAGGAGCGACACTCGGCGATGACATTGTGGCCGCCAATGCGGTGTTGATGAGCTTTCTGATGCTGATTTCTTTTGCAATGGACGGTTTTGCTTATGCGATGGAGGCAATGGTCGGTAGAGCGATTGGCGCGCAGAGCAAGTCTGAGCTGTTAGTGTCACTGATAGGCAGCACGTTTTGGTCGTTGGTGATTTGCTTGGCGATCACGTTGGCGTTTGGCGTGGCAGGCCATCACATCATTGCGCTGATTTCCGATATCGAGGCGGTGCGTGACCAAGCGGCGCGTTATTTACCTTGGTTGGTGGCTATGCCTTTGGTATCGATGTGGTGCTTTTTGCTGGATGGTATTTTTATTGGTGCCACGCGGGGTAAAGACATGCGCAATGGGATGTTTGTCGCCACCGCAGGTTTTTTTGCGGCATGGTGGTTAGCGCAAGGGTGGGGCAATCATGCACTGTGGTTAGCGATGCTTACTTTTATGGCGCTAAGAGGGCTCAGTCTTGCGGTGTGCTTTGTTTACCATTGGCGACGAGATAGCTTTTTTCACGTCACGCACTGAGGCTAATGAACAAAAAAACAGGCCACTTGGCCTGTTTTTGCGATAGGAGACGGCGTTTATTAGTAGTAAGAATGATCGCCACGGGCATGCTCAGTCACATCACGCACGCCGTTTAACTCGCCGCTAAACTCAGCCAGCAACTGCTTTTCGATTCCTTCTTTTAGGGTAACGTCCACCATCGAGCAGCCATTACAGCCGCCACCGAATTGCAAAATCGCCACCGCGTCATCGGTGATTTCTATCAAGTTCACATGGCCGCCATGGCTGGCAAGCTGTGGGTTAACTTGGCTTTGAATCACGTAATCAACCCGCTCCATCAAGGGGGCATCGGAGGCGACTTTACGCATTTTCGCATTCGGTGCTTTCAGCGTCAGCTGTGAACCCATTTTATCGGTGACAAAGTCGATTTCCGCTTCGTCTAAAAATGGCAGGCTCATCTCATCGATAAAGGCAGAAAAGCCGTTGAACTTAAGTTCGGTATCGCTGCTTTCTATCGCTTCGGGTGGGCAATAAGAAACACCGCACTCGGCGTTTGGCGTGCCTGGGTTAACCACAAACACGCGAATATTGGTGCCCTCGGGCTGCTGCTCAAGCAGCTTCACAAAGTGGCTTTGTGCATTTTCTGAAATATTGACTTCTGACACGACAAATACCTGACTAATCCAGTGTGTTTTATACAGTGTACTCCGGTTTGCGTTGGCTATCACCCCTTGAAGCATGTGGCTACTTTATGAGCATGGATAGCACGCTTTCCGTTAGGGTAGATCGGTACGTGCCAAACAGTAAATATCGATCGTTTCTGCTCCCGCACGGCGTAATAACCGGCACAGTTGTGACACCGTTTGTCCAGTCGTGACCACATCATCAACAATCGCCACATGAGAACTTGGCAGCTCGCCCCTGATCGCAAACGCATGTTTCAGATTAGAGAGCCGCGCCTGTCGGCTTAAACCCTGTTGTGGCGCAGTATGACGATGTCGGACTAAAACGTTATCGACAACTTGAGTATCAAGGTGGTCGGCCAGCGCCCAAGCTAAATGCACACTTTGATTAAAGCCGCGTTGCCAGCGACGCCGCCAATGGAGAGGGACAGGAAGCAGCACGGGAGCGGGGTGAAGGATACGCTCGCTTAACTGGCGTGCAAAGGGCAAGGCCAACTCGAAGGCCTGCTGGTATTTGAATGCGTGGACAAGTTGCGGCAAGGGATCATGGTAAGCGCTGATGGCAAACAAGTGATCCCACGCCGGTGGGTGGCTCAGGCAGGCACCGCATCGCGCTTGGGAGTCGGTCACCGGCAAACCGCAACACTGGCAAAGATGATATTGGTAGTGGGCGTCCCAGCATGCGTCGCAACACAAAGCCTGTGTGGCCCCCACCGACGTGGTCGCCAGTGATAAGTGGCAAACAGGGCATTGCAAGGGCAAGATCTTGCCTCTCCAATGGGTCAGCCAACGCGTCAAGCGCCGTGGGTTGATTGCTGGTATCATAGGCACCTTGATTGAAAAGCAACCAAGGCAGTGTAAAGCATGGCGTTATGTGATTGGCAATCTTATGGTCAAGGCCCCGATCTGGTTCTCATTCACGGCTGGGGGATGAACAGTGCTGTTTGGTCGCTGTTGCTGCCTTACCTGACCGCGCATTACCGTGTTCACTGTGTTGACCTACCAGGTTTCGGCCACAGCGCCCACCAACCGGATCTTAATATAGAGAAACTGGCACAACTGTTGCTTAAAGAATCACCAGCGCATGCAACTTGGATCGGTTGGTCGCTGGGCGGGTTAGTCGCCACACAGGCGGCATACTTATCGCCACAGCGTATGAGTGGTTTAGTCACCGTGGCCAGTTCACCCAAGTTTGTTGCAGAGCCAGGATGGCGCGGAATCAAGCCGGCAGTATTGACCGACTTTGCCGACCAACTTGAGCGTGATTTTTCGCAAACGGTGGAGCGCTTCATGGCGCTGCAAGCCATGGGATCACCCACGGCGAGAAAAGATGTGAAAGCGCTCAAACAAGCGGTGTTTTCGCGGCCGGCGCCCGACCCTCGTGCTTTGGCAGATGGATTGTCGATGTTGGCAACCACAGATCTTCGCCATCATTGTGAGGCGATCACTGTGCCTTGGTTGCGGTTATACGGGCGGCTAGACGGTTTGGTGCCTGCGTCGGTGGCGGAAGCGGTGTCTGCGTTGGCGCCTCATTCACAATGCGAGGTATTAGCACACAGTGCTCATGCCCCCTTTGTGACGGAGCCTGACGAAGTGGTGGACAAGCTACTTGCCTTTTTAGGCAAAAACTTGCCGCCCAAATAGTGTGCGCGGATCGTTTTTTGGTAGAATTGACTAAATCCTGTCATGGTTCTGCCGATAAGTTAACTATGTCACTTGCTCTGACATTAGGAGAGACCATAATGAACGTAGGTAACGTTGGGCAGTCTCAGGCGTATCATCAACAAACGATGAAGCCAAAAGCGCCGACACAGCCGCAACAAAATGCGGACAACGCGGCCAAAGATACGAAAGAAGCGAAGCCTGTTGAAAAGCTTTCTGCTGCTGAGGCAGCAAAAGAAAGCAAAGATGTGAAAGCAGCGAAAAACGCTGAAGGTGTTAAAAAGCCAGAAGAGAAATCATCGGTTGAATCCTTTACCTATGGTGCGTTGGGCATGGACCACCCGGAAAAAGTGAAAGAAAACGATGATACGGCCTATAGTGCGGGACAATTTTTGTCTGCGTTGGGCACAATAGGCACCATACTCGCGGTTGTCGTCTAAACTATAAGGAGACGAGGCCGCACTGACAATTAGGCCTTCAGCTGATGTTGGGAGGTAGCATCAGATGAATATATCGCCAGCAAGCGTCAGTATCCCAACTGTCGCGCCATCGGTGAACCCGCCAACCGAGCAAGTTGCGCGGGACAATCGCATGCGCGAAAAAATCGTCCCCACCAAGCAAGCCCCAGAGCCAGAACACGGCAAAGCGGCCACCGATCAAGGCAAGCAGCTCGGCCGCTCATCTTGGGATCCGTCACAGCACCCTAACTATTCGCTCGACTACAGCCGCGAGTCTTTGTCTGACGCTGATTACGATGGGGCGAACATTGCTGGTCGTGTCGACGCCATGGCACGTACCGAGCCTGGAGAGCAAGCACGTAAAGACAACGGCTATCCGCTAGGGTTGAAAATGCCGGAAGAAGTGCTTGAAAAAGTGGAAGAGCTGAAAAGGTTCGAGCAAACGCGTGCAGTCGTCGCCATGCGCTATCAGCAAGCGACCGTGGCGAATATGCCCTCAGAAGTGCTGATCGTGATTTAAGCGCTTTCCGTTGAGCCGATTGACGTCAAAGCCCCGCGTATTATCGCGGGGCTTTGTGCTTGGCTAAGAACGCTTGGCGCGGGCAAAGGCATCCGCCATGCTGCCCATTGCGGCGGGTTTGTCCTGGCGCTTTTTCGGGCCTTTATCACGTTGCTTTGGGGCGGCAACTGTGGTTTCGCTGGCGGCTGGGGTATCGTCGAGGCGCATCGATAACCCAATGCGTTTGCGCGGCGCATCCACCTCCATGACTTTCACTTTCACCACATCACCGGCTTTCACCACGTCGCGGGGATCGCTAATAAAGCGGTTTGATAGGGCGGAGATGTGCACGAGGCCATCTTGGTGGACGCCGATATCGACGAATGCGCCAAAGTGAGTGACGTTAGTGACCACGCCTTCGAGTTGCATACCTGGTTTTAAGTCACTGATCTGATTCACGCCCTCGGCAAAGGTGGCGGTTTTAAACTCAGGACGCGGATCGCGGCCCGGCTTGGCCAGCTCGTTCAGTACGTCGGTGACCGTGATCTGTCCAAAGGTCTCGGTGGCATAATCGCTTGCGTTTAAGCTTTGTAGCATACCCGCATTGCCCACCAAGGCATCGATGGCTTTGCCAGTCTTTTGGGCGATTTGTTTAACTAAAGGGTAGGTTTCTGGGTGGACACCTGAGCGATCCAGCGGGTTAGCGCCATCCATCACCCGTAAAAAGCCAGCGCATTGCTCATAGGCTTTCGGGCCAAGGCGCGGCACTTTCAGCAGGGTTTTACGATCGCCAAATCGGCCATTTTCGTCGCGAAAGGCAACAATGTTTTGTGCCATGGTTTGGCTAAGGCCTGCCACTCGGGTGAGCAGTGGTGCGGACGCGATATTTAAATCAACCCCCACGGCGTTCACACAGTCTTCCACCACGGCATCGAGCTTTTTGGCAAGCTGACTTTGAGAGACATCGTGCTGATACTGACCGACGCCAATCGATTTAGGATCAATTTTAACCAGCTCGGCGAGGGGGTCTTGCAAGCGACGGGCAATGGAAACCGCGCCACGTAGCGAGACATCGAGATCGGGAAACTCATTGGCTGCCAGCTCTGACGCCGAATAAACCGAGGCACCGGCTTCACTGACCATCACGGTTTGAATGCTTAAGTCGGCTTGCTTGAGCATGGTGGTGACAAAGTGTTCCGTTTCACGCGAGGCGGTGCCATTGCCGACGGCAATCAAGTTCACGCCATGGCGATCAATAAAACGGCGCAGGGTTTTGCTTGCCCCTTCAATATCGTGTTTAGGCGCGGTGGGATAAATCGTGGCGGTGTCGAGCAGTTTGCCCGTGCCATCCACCACCGCCACTTTACAGCCGGTACGTAGGCCTGGGTCTATCCCCATGGTGCAGCGAGGGCCAGCCGGTGCAGCCATCAATACATCTTTTAAGTTCGCCGCAAACACATCAATGGCATCATTTTCCGCGCGCTCTTTCAGATTGGCCATGAACTCGGTCTCGAGGTGCATCAAGATTTTTACCCGCCACGCAAAGGCAATCACCTGCTTGCGCCAACGGTCAGCCGGTGCGGTGCCTAAAGACAGCTGGTAATGCTGAGCAATCATGGTTTCGCATACGCTTTGCTTGCTGTCTGGTGCTTGGTCGGGGTCGGCAACCAGCGCCAGCTGCAGTACGCCTTCATTGCGACCACGTAGCATCGCCAGTGCGCGGTGAGAGGGCACTTTGGCAATCGGCTCTTGGTGGGCAAAGTAGTCTTTGAACTTTGCCCCTTTCTCTTCCTGACCCGCAATCACAGTGGCGCGTAGCACCGCATATTGCTTAAGGTATTGGCGCAGCGCCTCAAGTAAGCTCGCATCCTCAGCGAGGCGTTCCATCATGATGGCGCGGGCCCCCTCGAGTGCCGCTTTGGTATCGGCGACGCCCTTTTCAGCATTGATGTATTGCTCGGCAAGCGTGTCAGGGTCGTGCGAGGCATCTTGCCATAAGGTGTCGGCCAAGGGGGCGAGGCCGGCTTCAATCGCGATCTGTCCTTTGGTTCGGCGCTTGGGTTTGTAAGGCAGATAGAGATCTTCTAGGCGGTTTTTACTCTCCGCGGCGAGAATATCGCGGCGCAGGCTCTCGGTGAGTTTGCCTTGTTCGTCAATCGATTTGAGGATGGTGTCGCGCCGGGCATCCAATTCGCGCAGATAGACCAATCGCGTTTCTAGGGTACGCAACTGCGAGTCATCCAGGCCCTGGGTCGCTTCTTTACGATAGCGAGCGATAAAAGGGACAGTGTTACCATCGTCAAGCAGCTCAACCGCTGTCTTAACTTGACCTGGTGCGACATTGAGTTCGTGCGCCAGGGTTTGTGTAATGGATGTGTGCATGTGTTTCCTTTTCTCTACAAGCACGGCAGGGGATACCCTGCCAAGGGATAGCATTTTTGACCGCGATGGAGGCGAAGGTTCCCTCCGTGATTACTGAGCGTCGGTGTCATTGGGCTTTGGGTAGGTAATGGTATTCACAAACCACTGCTTTTCACCTTCAGGGGTTGAGACCACCACTTCGTCATCAACGGCTTTTTTTAATAGCGCCCGCGCCATAGGGGCATCGATAGAAATGTAATCTTTGCGTTCATAAATCTCATCAGGGCCAACGATTCGAAATTGCTTGGTGTCGCCGGCCTCGTTTTCTATTTCCACCCAGGCGCCAAAAAAGACCCGCCCTTCTTGTTCTGGCGCGTAATCAACAATGGTTAAGTCATTGAGGCGTTTGCGCAGATAACGGACGCGACGGTCAATTTGACGTAACAGCCGCTTATTGTAGGTGTAGTCAGCGTTTTCTGAGCGATCACCTAAACTGGCGGCCCAGCTGACAATTTTGGTCACTTCTGGGCGTCGTTCGTGCCACAGGTAATCGTGCTCGGCTTTGAGCGCGTTAAACCCCTCTCGGGTCACCAATTTGGTTTTCACGTTACCTCTCCTTTCGCTAGCCATTCGGCGTCGCGCGATATAACCTTGTTCAGGAAACTACAAGAAGCGGACAAGCTTGTCGAGGCAACACTCGGTAACAATTTACTCCGCATGTGGTGACAGACAAACACGCGGTCTGACATTCAATTGTGGCAAAATTCAGTATGATATAAGTGACGGTCAATCCATGGCCGGGCAACGATCAGCATTGAGGGCTTAGCATGCAAGAGAACTATAAAATTCTAGTGGTGGATGATGATATGCGTCTGCGCTCGCTACTGGAACGCTACCTGACCGAGCAAGGTTTTCAGGTACGTAGTGTGGCCAATGCCGAGCAAATGGATCGCTTACTCGCGCGTGAAGCCTTTCACCTGATGGTGCTGGATCTGATGCTGCCGGGGGAAGATGGCCTGTCTGTGTGTCGCCGTTTGCGTCAAGCGAATAACCAGTTGCCGATTTTGATGCTGACCGCCAAGGGCGATGAGATTGACCGCATTGTTGGCTTAGAAGTGGGTGCCGATGATTACTTGCCCAAGCCTTTTAACCCGCGTGAACTATTGGCGCGGGTACGGGCGGTATTGCGCCGGCAGACCATTGAAGCGCCAGGCGCGCCGAGTGCAGACTCAACCACGGTGACCTTTGGCGAGTTTCGCCTCAACTTGGGCACGCGAGAAATGTTTCGCAATGATGAGCCCATGACGCTTACATCTGGCGAGTTCGCGGTGCTTAAAGCCTTGGTGACCAATGCGCGAGAGCCTTTGTCACGTGATAAGCTGATGAACATGGCGCGTGGCCGTGAGTATTCGGCAATGGAGCGCTCGATTGATGTGCAAATTTCGCGGTTGCGCCGCATGATAGAGGAAGACCCGAGCAAACCGCGTTACATTCAAACCGTATGGGGGCTCGGCTACGTGTTCGTTCCGGATGGAGAGGTGTAGCGATGCGGATGTCACCGCGGACTAACTTTGCGCGTACCTTGTTTATCTTGGCTGGCTTATTAATTGCCAGCCAAGTTTTTTCTTATCTGACCATCGTCAATTATGCCTTACTGCCCAGCTTGCAGCAGTTCAACAAAATCTTGGCGTTCGAAGTACGCCTGATGCTGGAGGAAGACTGGTATCTTAAGGATGGTGAAGTCCTTCACCTTGGTGAACCTGTGCGGCGGCAGCTATTGGAGCAGATTGGTGTCACCTTGCATGCGCCCAACAGTGACCAAGCGGCGGCGTTTAAAGACGCGATGGAGATTGATTACTTAAGCGAGCACATCAGCAAAGAACTGGGCACGCAAACCGAAGTACGCTTGGTCAGTGGCGAAGACAGTTATGTGCTATGGCTGAAGTTTGACCAGATTGACGACTTTTTAATGCGGATCCCGCTATCGGAACTGCATCAAGACGACTTCGCGCCTTTGTTTCAATACAGCTTGGTGATTGCCCTGTTGGTGATTGCGGGCGGGTGGCTATTTATCAAGATGCAAAACCGTCCACTCGTGGCTCTTGAGCGGGCGGCGTTAGATGTGGCGGATGGTCGTTTTCCCGATCCTGTCCCCCCGCGAGGGGCGTCGGAAATTCAGGCGGTGACGGTGGCGTTTAATAAGATGTCGGCCGGCATACGCAAACTCGAAGAAGACCGCGCTTTGCTGATGGCCGGGGTGAGCCATGATTTGCGCACGCCACTGACGCGCATTCGCCTTGCGACTGAAATGATGTCATCAGATGATGCCTACTTGGCCGATAGCATTACCGAAGATACCGAAGAGTGTAATGAAATCATCAACCAATTTATGGACTACTTGCGCGCCGTGCAGCAACAAGACCCTGATCCGGTTGATTTAGCCAGTATTTGCCGAGATGTGGCGAGTAATCAGCAGCAAGTCGGTGTCGATATTGAGCTCGATTTAGGGGCGTTGCACGGAGAGTTATTTGCCAACTCGGTGGCCTTAAAGCGTGCGGTGACCAACCTGGTGGTCAATGCGGTGCGTTATGGACACGGTTGGGTCCGTCTCGGCTGTGGCAGCAATGCCGATCACACCTATCAGTGGGTGGAAGTGGAAGACAATGGCCCGGGGATCGATGCCAACTTAGAAAACTCGCTATTTCAACCCTTTACACGCGGCGACACTGCACGCGGTAGTGAAGGGACAGGCTTAGGGCTGGCTATCGTCAAACGCATTGTGGAACAGCTCCATGGTGATATTCGTCTTTCTTCACGAACCGAAGGCGGGCTGAGAATTCAAATGACGTTTCCCGTGGGTAATAAAAAATAACCCCTCGTGTGCGTGTGACCACGTTTTTAGCGGCGGAAGTCGCGGAATGCGGGCGTTAGGCCATACTGTCATAGAGATTCAATACACTGGGAAAAGGCTATGCGTTTATCGCTAGACAGTCAGGATCCGACGCCTAAATTTCAGCAGCTTATTGACCAAATTCAACGGCAAATTGCCAGTGGTACACTTTATCCGGGGGCGCGTCTCCCCTCGGTGCGGCAATTGGCCAAAACACTGGCGATGAACCCAATGACGGTATCGCGCAGCTATCAGCAATTGGTTGAAGACGGGTGGCTAGAGCGCTTGCCCGGCGTGGGCATGCAGGTCAGTGATGCCATGCGTCCTGCTGAGCCAGAGCAACGTCTGCAATATGTTGAAGCAACGCTGGCGCAATTTATTCATGCGACCAGCGAAGCAGGCTACAGTAAGTCAGAAGCCATGGCGCTGATCATGACCCATTGGGAGCGTTATAGCGGTGATCAGGCGTTGGAGTAATGGGTTTTATGCCCCAGCCAGCGGCGAATAATCGCATCCGCATGTTGTGGGTAATGTTGATGGATATGGGTCGCCAGTTTTTGTACTTCAGGGATCAGCGCTTGGTCTCTCACCAAGTCGGCGATTTTAAATTCGGCCAAGCCCGTTTGCCGAGTCCCCAATAGTTCACCCGGCCCGCGGATTTCGAGATCGCGCTGGGCGATAACAAAGCCATCATTACTGTCGCGCAGTACCCCAAGCCGCTGACTCGCGGTTTTAGATAAGGGCGCATGGTAAAGCAGTACACAATGACTGGCGACTGCGCCTCGGCCGACACGGCCACGTAACTGGTGCAACTGTGCGAGCCCCAGCCGTTCCGGGTTTTCAATGATCATTAAACTGGCATTGGGCACATCGACCCCCACTTCAATCACAGTGGTCGCTACCAATAACTGCAGTTCGCCTTGCTTAAAAGCGTCCATCACCGCTTGCTTGTCCGTCGCTTTCATTCGCCCGTGAACCAAACCAATTTCCAGGTTGGGTAGGGCGTCTTTGAGTGCGGTGGCCGTGTCTTCGGCGGCTTGCGCTTCTAAGGCGTCGGACTCTTCAATCAAGGTGCATACCCAATACGCTTGTCGACCGGCGGCACAGGCGGCACTGACGCGGGCGATGATATCGTCACGGCGGGTGTCGGGGACGGCAACGGTTTGAATGGGGGTACGACCTGGGGGTAACTCATCAATCACTGAGGTTTCTAAATCGGCATAGGCGGTCATCGCCAAGGTACGAGGAATGGGGGTCGCGGTCATGATCAACTGGTGTGGATGCGCACCTTGTTGCTCGCCTTTTTCACGCAGCGCAAGACGCTGATGAACGCCAAAGCGGTGTTGCTCATCAATAATCACCAGTGCTAAGCGGTGGAACCGGACACTGGCTTGAAATAACGCATGAGTACCGACCACCATTTGTGTTTTGCCATCGGCAACTTGTGCCAGGGTGTCTTCGCGTGCTTTTCCTTTTAACTTGCCAGCCAGCCAACCAACCCGAATCCCCAATGGCTCAAGCCACTGGGAAAAGTTGGTGGCGTGTTGCTCGGCCAAGAGCTCGGTCGGTGCCATCAATGCCACTTGATGGCCTTGCTCAATCGCTTGCAAGGCGGCGAGGACGGCCACCAAGGTCTTACCCGCGCCGACATCCCCTTGCACGAGGCGCATCATTGGAAATGGTTTGGCTAAATCGGCACTGATCTCGCTCACCACTCGGGTTTGTGCGCCGGTGGGAGTGAAAGGTAGGTTATCTAAAAGACGCTGTCCCAGTGACTGACTGGGCGCGAGTGCAAACCCTTTCACTTGCTGTGCCTGGTGGCGCACAGACAGCATCGACAGGTGCTGGGCAAGGAGCTCTTCAATGATTAAGCGCCGCTGGGCGGGATGTTGACCGGTTAATAGATCCTCTAGCGCGGTATCTGGCGGCGGGCGATGTAATAGGTGCAACGCCTCGCGCAATGAGAGTTCCCGATCGTACAAGCCTTCGGGCAGCAGCTCGTCGACGCCACTTTTATCCAGCAACGCCAGCGCTTGATCGGTCAGGCTGCGCAGGGTCGCTTGGCGCAGCCCCTCCGTGGTGGGATACACGGGGGTCAGGGTTTCTTCCATCACCAATTCGGTGGGCTCAGAAAACACCTGATACTCGGGGTGAATGATCTCCAGCCCGTGCTTTCCGCGTTTGAGTTCGCCGTAGGCTTTCACTTGCTTGCCGACCGCTAAACTGTTTTTCATCGCGGCATTAAAATTGAAAAACCGTAGTGTTAACGCGCCGCTGCCATCTTGCACCCGGACGGTGAGCATCCGGCGGCGACCAAATACGGTATCGTTGTGGGTGATCTCACCTTCGATAGTCGCATGTTGGCCAGGTAAGAGGCTAGCGACCGGCCAGACACGGGTACGATCTTCATAGCGATAAGGCAGGTGAAACAACACGTCCTGCACTGTATGCAGGCCAACTTTTGCCAGTTTTTCTGCCATCTTATTGCCAACACCGCTTAAGGTATCGACAGTAACGGCACTCAGCATGGAAGATCGCATCCGTTTCTCTATTTGGTTAGCGCTGGCTATTGTACATGACTAACGTGCGTGTTTAGCCGCTTGCATCTGTGCCCACCACGCCTCATCCGCCACGATTTGACCATGTTCATCTAAAGGCGGATAAGGCAAACCTTTTTGTTTTGCCACCCGGGCAAGTACCGGATGGCCGCGCTCGAACAAAATGTGGTGGACCTCGTGTTCGGGTAAGCGGGTTTTATCCTGTTGATACATGCCAGCCGCTTGGCGCTGGCGCTGTGCTTCGTACAAAATCAAGGCACTGGCGACTGACACATTAAGTGACTGTACCATACCCACCATAGGAATGAGGATGTCTTGGTCTGCTTTATCCAGTGCTTCGCGACTGATGCCTTGTTTTTCTTGCCCCAGCACGATGGCAGTCGGACGGGTGTAGTCAATCTCGCGAAAATCGACCGCGGTATCCGATAAGTTGGTGACTAACACCTGCATCCCTTGGGCTTGCATGGTATCAAACGCTTCTTCCGTGGTGTTGTGAGTCACCACATCTATCCAGTTGCGTGAACCGGCCGATGTGCCCCCGAGGGTGCGCATCTTGGTGCCTTCTGGCCACACGGCATGCATGCGATGAATCCCCACAGCGTCGGCAGTGCGAATGATAGCGGAAATATTATTGGGTTTATGAACTTGCTCCATGCAGACAGTGAGATCAGGCTGGCGTTGGGCCAAGACCTGATGAATGCGTTCAAAGCGTTCAGGGGTCATGATTCAATTCCGTAAATGGCAGACGAAAAACAAATGCGCCCGCCAAAAAGGACGGGTGACGGGCAATAGTGTATTGAGGCGATCAGTTTTTCTGGCGGCTAACCTTCACCACGTTAGGCATCACCCGCAGGCGGCGCATGATATTGGCTAGGTGCACTCTGTCTTTGGTCGTTAGGCGAACAAAGATAGTGTACAAGCGGCCATCGCGCTCTTCGGTGGTTAGCCCTTGGATATTGGAGCCGGTTGATGCAATGGTATTGGTTAAATCTGCCAGCGCCCCTTGATGGTTTTGCATATCCACACGCACCCGTGTGCTGAACTCTTGTTCAAAATCATCCGCCCATTCGACAGGCATATATTTGTCCGGCTCTTGGCGGTGACCACGGATGTTGGCACAGGTCTCACGGTGGATAACCAAGCCTTTACCTGGGCTGACATGGGCAATGATCGGGTCACCTGGGATTGGACGACAGCAATTGGCATAGGTGACCAAGATACCATCGGCACCACGGATAGGCATTTTGCCCTCGGTGGGGGCCGCCGGGTCTTGATCTAGCAAGCGACGTGCGATCACTACGCTCATGAGTTCGCCAAGGCCAATCGACGCGAGTAAGTCGTCGCTGGTTTTCAGCTTTAAGTCACTCAGTACTGCCTCAACCCGCTCAGGGTTGATATCTGGCAGGTTTTGCTCTCCAAGCGCATGATTGAGCAGGCGACGCCCTAAGGTCACCGACTCTTCACGGCGCATGGTTTTCAGCACTTGACGAATTTTCGTCCGGGCCCGTGCAGTCACCACATAGTTAAGCCAAGCCGCGTTGGGGCGCGCGCCGGGTGCGGTGATAATCTCTACTGTTTGACCATTTTTGAGCGGCTGACTTAGCGGGTAAGGTTGACGGTTAACCCGCGCCCCGACACAGGTATTGCCCACATCGGTATGGACGGCATAGGCAAAGTCGACCGCGGTGGCATCGACAGGGAGCTCGACAATCCGCCCTTTGGGGGTAAAGACGTACAGCTCATCGGGGAAGAGATCCGACTTGACGCTCTCAATAAATTCAAACGAGCTACCGGCGCTTTGTTGGAGCTCAATAATGTTTTGCATCCAGCGCTGCGCCCGTTTCTGTGCGGTGGTGCCAGAGGGCCTGTCGGCACCGCTTTTATACGCCCAGTGTGCCGCGACCCCTTTGTCGGCCATTTGATCCATGTCTTCGGTACGAATTTGTACTTCCACCGGGACACCATGTGGACCAATCATAGAGGTGTGCAGTGATTGATACCCGTTGGCTTTAGGCACCGCGATATAGTCTTTGAGCCGGCCTGGGCGTGGCTTATACAAGTTATGCATTTGCCCTAGCACGCGATAGCAGGTATCAAGATCACCCACAATCACTCGAAACGCGTATAAATCCATGATGGTATGGAAACGCTGCTCTTTATTCTTCATCTTGTTATAGATGGAGTAGAGGTTTTTCTCTCGGCCCAGCACACGGGCGTTAATCCCGGCATCTTCCAAACGACCTTCAATTTCCGCATGGATTTTTTGGATCATCTCTTTGCGATTGCCCCGCGCTTGCGCGATCACCTTTTTAAGGACGCGGTAGCGATTGGGGTACAAGGCCTCAAAGCCGAGCTCTTCAAGCTCCACTTTTATATTATGGATACCCAAGCGGTGGGCGAGAGGGGCGAAGATTTCTAGCGTTTCACGGGCAATACGGCGTTTTTTGTCTGGGCGGAGGGCGCCCAAGGTACGCATATTGTGGGTGCGGTCACTCAGTTTTATCAGGATCACGCGAATGTCATGGGCCATCGCCATGACCATTTTGCGAAAGTTCTCGGCTTGGGCTTCTTTACGGTCGCGAAATTTAAGCTTATCAAGCTTAGAGACGCCGTCGACCAAGTCAGCCACCACATCACCAAAGCGTTGCTGCAGATCGTCTTTGGTCACCTCAGTGTCCTCAATGACATCATGCAGCAATGCCGCCATCAGGGTTTCACAGTCCAAGCGCATTTCCGCCAAGATCCGTGCCACCGCGATGGGGTGAATGATATAAGGTTCGCCGGTTGAGCGAGTTTGCCCGTCGTGGGCATCTCTGGCTACTAGGTAGGCTTGCCGAAGCGCTTCAAGCTGTGACTCCGGCAAATACTGGCTAGCAACTTCTTTCAGGCTATCAAATAGATACAAACGGCCTGTCCCTGATAAATGCAGCGTTTAACGTTGACCCGAAATGGTGCTTACCGCGGCCATTTCAGCGGCTTCTTGCTCTTGCTTTTCCTGACGCTCACGCGCGTCGAGGACTTCTTTGTTGATCAGTCCTTCTTCAACTTCACGCAAAGAGATCACTGTGTACTTGTCGTTTTCTTCTGCGACGAGGGCATCTTTGCCACCCGTTTGCATTTGACGGGCGCGGCGAGCCGCAACCAGAACGAGATCGAAGCGGTTACCAATTTTTTCAACGGCGTCTTGAACAGTTACGCGTGCCATGAAGGACTCCAGCTATGTCATCAATAGGTCATTCAAAATGACCGAAAAGTATACAAAAGGCCGCGACCTATTGCCAGCGTTGGCTGGGGCAATGGCCACGTCTCAATGTGGTGGTTAGTCAGCCAACAGTTCGTCGATCATTGCATGATACTTGCTGGCTTGTTTGGCTTGTGCCATCCGCTCGGCACGGATGATGGCCTTAATATCCATCAATGCGACATCAAAGTCATCATTAATAATCAGGTAATCATAATCAGCATAGTGAGAGATCTCGGAGCGTGCTTCCTGCATGCGTTGCGCAATCACTTCCTCACTGTCTTGGCCACGTGTCGTGAGGCGTCTTTCTAACTCTTCACGGCTTGGTGGCAAAATGAAAATACTCTTGCTGTTCGGCATTTGCTGACGAATTTGTTCAGCGCCTTGCCAATCGATATCGAGAAAAATATCGACACCATTATTAAGCATTTTTTCAATCCATACGCGCGAGGTGCCGTAATAATTGCCAAACACTTGCGCGTACTCTAAGAACGCTTCCTGTGCAATCAGTGACTGAAATTCTTCCACCGAGACGAAATGATAGTGTACGCCATTTTCTTCACCCGGACGCATGGCGCGCGTTGTGTGAGAGACTGACACTTTCATGTCATAGCGAGGATTATCATTCAGCAACGCTGAAATCAGACTGGATTTACCCGCACCACTTGGGGCGGAAACAATGTAAAGCGTACCTTGGCTCATGGATTGATCACTTTCACTGGCTGATGCCCATCCGCAGTATAGCGTACACGTACAGGCGTCGATCGACGAATAGATAGTTGTTCCCCGTGGGAGGCGCGCAGGGTAGCACGAACCAATGAGGATTTGAACGGGATCGGTGTGAAAGCGATCCGCTGGATCGCTCACGAGGCATAATGACGTTGTGGTGACAAAGGTTCACTGTTCGATGCTGAGCTGATAGGGTAGCTCGCAGTTATCCGAGAAGATGCATCGCACGCGTGTGGGGGTTGATTTTAGATTGGCCGCCCACACCTGTGTTGTGTTCAATTCACGCCCTTTAGGGCCTTAAACAGCGAGAAGATATCACCAAAAAACGAACGACATGAAGGAGGTGTCAATAATGGAAGGTACTCCCGATTTGTATCCCTCACGCGTCAATGGACAAGAAACGCTTTCCCCACGTCTAGACCCTGTTGTGTACGGCAGTGTGCAGCCAGAGGTACCGCATAGCTTAAGCTCGCACGAGATGGATACGTTCGAGCGCCAAGGCTTTCTGGTGATGGATAATTACATGCCGGAAATGGTGGCACCGCTTAAACGTGAAATAACCCGTTTACGCGATGATATGGCCGGCTATGAAGAGCTATACACCGAGCCGGATAGTGACGAGCTGCGCACCATTTTCAAACCTTTTGCCTACAGTGATTTGATTGATCGCTTCTCACGCGATCCGCGCATTCTCAATAAAGTGCGGCAAATTTTGGGCTCGGACGCATATTTGATGCAATCGCGCGTCAATATTAAGCCTGCGTTTAAAGGCAAGTCGTTTCCTTGGCATTCTGACTTCGAGACTTGGCACGTTGAGGATGGAATGCCACGGATGCGAGCCGTGACCGTATGGCTGATGCTAACCGACAACACCGAGCACAATGGGCCTTTGTATGTGATCCCCGGCTCACACCATCACTATGCGTCTTGTGAAGGCAACACCGGCGAAAAAAACTATCAGCAATCGCTGAAAAAACAAATGCTGGGTGTGCCCAAGCCAGAGACCATGGAGGCATTGTTAGAAGACAATGGCATTGCCTCGGTAACGGGACAAGCCGGTACCTTGGTGTTCCATGATTGTAACTTGATGCATGGTTCACCCGATAATATCGCCAACGACCCACGCTCAATTTTAATGTTTGTCTATAACAGTTTGGAGAATAAACCGGTGACGCCCTTTAGTGGGTTGTCACCGCGCCCCCACTATTTATCCAATCCCGACCAACGCCCCCTGCAGGCGGTTGAGTCACTCTGGCCGCTAGCTTCTTAGCCCGACTAACGCCCACGTTGTTGTGGGCGTTTTTATTTTTTCTCTTTAAATCAGGGTTTTGCTATGCTGTCTCGATAATTGAACAAGCGTTTAATTATCTCGCCAATTTCAACGACATTAAGGAGTTTCCGTTGAACACATCATTAAAAGCGACCTTGAGCGTGACGGCTACTGCCCTGAGTGTGGCCAGTGCCTTATCTTATCCTTCTTTTGCCCAAGCCAGTGACAGTGCGCTTAGCGAACAACTTGGCATTGCTGATCACGCCGTGATTGCCCACCGTGGTGATTCTTACAATGCACCAGAATCAACCTTGCCGGCCTACCAACTTGCGTGTGAAGTGGGGGCCGATTATCTCGAGCTTGATCTGCAACGCACTCAAGACGGCAAACTGATTGCGGTGCATGACGACAACCTTAAGCGCAACACTAATATTGAGACAGTTTATCCTGAGCGTGCCGACGACCCGGTCAATACCTTTACTTGGGCAGAGCTGGAAAAGCTGGATGCGGGCAGCTGGTTTAATCAGTCATACCCAGAGCGTGCGCGTGAGAGCTTCCGCGGCTTGAAGCTAGTGACGCTGGATCAGGTACGTGAAATCGCTGAAGACTGTGCCCATCAGCCTGGGCTTTATATTGAAACCAAGGTGCCGGCGTTCTTCCCAGGGATTGAGCAGGATTTGAAGCAAGACTTGACCGAGCATGGTTGGTTAGATGACGACGCCAAAGGCAAAGTGATCCTGCAGACTTTTAATAAATCGAGCCTTGAAGCATTGCAAGATGTGATGCCAAACGTGCCAAAAATCTTGCTGCTATGGGCAGGCGATGGCTACATTCCGACCAAAGACAGCGCGCCGAAAGCGGATGATGAGTCCTACGCTCAGTACTATGCGCGCCAAGAAGTGGCCTCGAAAGCCGGCTACGCAGAGTGGTTGGATTATGCCAAGGAGCACGGTGCCATCGGTGTAGGCCCGTCGGGCACGCAAGCCAACTTCGATGATGCCTGGTCAAGCCAATTTAGCTATATGGACCTGGCGAAGACCTGGATGGTGGACATGATCCATGAAAAAGGCTTATTGATGCACATGTACACCTTGGACGATCGCGAAGATTTGATTCGTTACCGTGAGCGTGGCGTGGATGGCTTCTTTACCAACCGTCCTAACGTGGCGGTTAAAGCCTTAACCGACAGTGACGGTAAAGACATTGAAGCGACCTTAACGCAACTGGGTTATTAACCCCGCGCGTTAACCGCTTTTATCCTTTGAGCCCGCCTTATATTTGGTGGGCTTTTTAGTTGGGGGCGAACGCTGGAGGGTTTGATGATCGGCTTAGTTCGCTAAGCAGACCCTCCGCGCCATGGATGGCGCGGCGGAGCCTCCAGGGAAGGGTTGACGGCGTGTCTGTGTGCGAACTGAGCCGATGCCCCAAGGTTGACGTTTTGGCTCTCTATTCGCTCGTCATCAGTTTAGCCAGCGTACGTTGGTACATGGCATAAGCCACGGCGCCTGCGAGTAGGTTACCGATTAAGGCACCGGCAAACAGGCCAAACAGCTCGCCAATTTGTGCGCCTAGCCAGAGGCAGGGCAGGAAAAACGCAAATAGGCGGAGCGCAGAAATGGTTAGGGCGGTGTATGAGCGACCTAATGCATTGGTAATCGACACCATCAACATACACACCCCCAGAGCGCCAAGACTAAATGGCACTAGCGTGAGGTGGGTGTACAAGATATCGGTGACTTGTTGATCGCTGGTCATCAAGTCTGCCAAGGGAGCGGCGGCAAGCCAGGTGACCAGTGCTATCAGCAATTGAAAGCCGAGAATAAACTGACAGGCTAACTTGACCAGATGCCGCACTTCGGTCAGATCGCCTTTACCCAGCAAACGACCCACCATAGGGGGCATCGACATGGTCAGCGCCAGCACCGAGACAATGGCGAAAAACTCAAAGCGTGAACCCAGCGCCCAAGCGGCCACTGCCGCTGAGCCAAAGCTGGCGAGCAGCTTGGTGGCCAGCATAGATGACACCGGCGGCAGCAGTTGGCTTATCATTGCCGGCCCCATAATATGCCCAATCGAACCCACACTGTGTTTGATGTCTAAGTCTTGCCAGTCAAACGAAACCCAACCTTTACCAAACACGCGGGGCGCGACAATGGCGATGCCTGAGCCAAACGCAATTAAGGTGGCGACGGCCGCGCCATTAATGCCCCAATCGAGCCAAAAGATAAACACCGGATCGAGCGCGAGGTTTAATAAGCTGGTCACCACCATCATGGAGCCGGGCAACATGGTGTTTCCATTGGCGCGTGCTAGGCTATAAAAGAAGTAGAGTACCGCGCCTGTCCAGGCACTGACTAACCAAATTTGCCAATAGCTATCAATTACCGGAAACACATTATCCGGTGCATCCAGCAGCTGCAAGATGGGGTGGCGTAATGCATAGAGTAAACCGGCGAATAAGGCGACCCCTGTGGTGCCGATAAATAAAATTAAACCGCCGAGTTGTTTGGCGTAACGGCACTGATCGGCACCGAGCGCGCGCGAGATCACCGCCGTGGTCGCAATCCCGAGTCCGACTTGAATGCCGATAATGATCATCTGAATCGGCAAGGTGAAGCCTTGCGCGGCGAGGGGCAACACGCCCAGCTGACCAATGAAAGCACTGTCAACGAGCTGAAAACTCATCAGTGACAGTACGCCAAACAGCATGGGTAGGGTGGTCGAGAACAAGCGCTTTGCGCGAGAAGCAGACTCCATCAGGCACTCTTTGCTTAATTGGATGAAAAAAAGCCGAGCAGGAAGAGGCTCGGCATCACTCAACCAATTGTAGAGGATTGCTAAAAATTACCAACCCCTAATAAATACGGTTATTCAGTGTCAGAGAGTCTGACCCTAGCGATGCGATGGACGTTCAGGGGACGACTGCACACAATCATTGGGGTTAGTGATTCATGCTGGTAGCTCTGGTTTATAGTGAAACAAGTCACTATCACTGTTGCACTGATCCTGATGAATGAATATGAGATTGAGGATGGAGCGGGAGGATGGTTGTCTGTTTATCAAGGCAGGCACAGTGGTGGGTTTTCGGTGCGTGCAATCACGAGAAGATACAAGGTTTCGATGAAATGTCATTTTTATTGCATTTTAAACCAAACCTTTTTAACTATTGATTGAAATATTTATTGCTTTTAGCGATAAGCAAGCTAGCACAACACAGTAATTAGTGCCGGAATAACGTCATTGTTTTGTCGCAAAAAATGACTTTTGACAGCGTGTTATCGTTGATCGTGACCAAAATTCAAGATAAATATAGACCACTTTATATAAGTGTGTAATACGTATTGTTGCTTTCAGTGCTTAGGATGGCCAAGAGAACGCAACGGCAGGCGCAGTGCTCTGCAAAAATATCAGACAGTGGACAGGGAGTAGTGGACTATGCTGTCGTACTTTTTACGCCGGTTACTGTTGGTGATCCCGACGTTTCTCGGCATTACCATTTTGATTTTCGGTATTACCCGCCTAGTACCAGGTGGACCGGTCGAACGGATGATGACGCAAATGCAGGCTCAAGCCGATGGTGGCTCGAGCTTGCAGCGTGCTGGCGATAGCTCAGCGTTATCAGACGATCAGATTGCCGAACTCAAGGCATTTTACGGCCTCGATAAACCCGTGCTCGAGGCCTACGTGGATTGGCTCGGCAAACTGGCCAATTTGGACTTGGGCGAGTCGACCCGCTACTACGAGCCGGTCACCGACATGATTGCCGAGCGTCTGCCCGTCTCTTTGTTTTATGGCGGGATGACCTTCTTCATCAGTTATTTCATTTCTCTTCCGCTTGGTTATTACAAAGCCCTCAAACACGGCTCGGTGTTTGATTCGTCTTCCTCTGTGCTGATATTTATTGGTTTTGCCTTACCCGGCTATGTGGTGGGGGTATTGCTGATCACCTTATTTAGCTATCACCTCGAATGGTTTCCGATGGGGGGCTTTGTGGGGGACGCTTACTACGATGCCACCAGTTTTTGGGAACGCGCCAAAGATGTGATGTGGCATGCGGTGCTGCCGCTGATTTGTTATCTGATTGGTGACTTTGCCACTCTGACCATGACGATGAAAAACAACCTGATGGAAAACTTGTCGGCGGACTATATCCGTACTGCTATCGCCAAAGGGTTACCGTTCCGCTCGGCAGTACGCAAACACGCGCTGCGCAACAGCTTAATTCCGATAGCCAGCCATTTTGGCAACTCCTTGTTGTTCTTTATGACTGGTGCGTTTTTGATTGAAGTGATTTTCAACATCAACGGCATTGGCTTACTTGGCTATGAGTCAATTATGGAGCGCGATTATCCGGTGGTAATGGGCATTGTCGCCATCAATGCGCTTTTACTGCTGGCCGGCAACATTATCTCCGATATCTGTGTTGCCTTGGTTGACCCTCGCGTGAAGTTTGGATCTTGATATGTTGACGTTTAGCCCTTTAACTCAAAAGAAAATCCGCAGTTTTAAGCAAATTAAACGCGGTTACTGGTCGTTTATCATCTTGACCACCATGCTGGTGTTGTCGCTGTTTGCCGAGCTTTTTATCAACAGTAAAGCGTTAATGGTCAAATACGACGGCGAGTATTATTTCCCGGTACTGAGTGATGTGTACTTGGCGAGCGATTTTGGGCAGGTAGGAACCAGTGAGGCCAACTATCGTCAGCTCGCGAAAGCCTTTGCCGCGCAAGGCGGTGACAATTATGTGGTGATGCCCCTAGTGCCGTGGAACCCGCTTGAGCAAGACTTTAGCGGTGACTTCCCGCCGACAGCGCCCAGCGCTGAGCATCAGCATTACCTTGGCACTGATGAGATTGGTCGCGACATCCTCGCCCGCTTGGTGTACGGCTTTCGTATCGCCATGGGCTTTGCGTTGCTCACCATGGCCGCTTCCTATGCGATTGGCACGGCTGTCGGCTGTGCGATGGGCTTTTGGGGCGGCAAGTTTGACCTCTTCTTCCAACGCTTTATCGAAATCTGGTCGATGGTGCCGTTTTTGTACGTGATCATGATTTTGGTCTCGATTCTCCAGCCCACGTTTGCTCTGTTTGTGGGGATTAACGTGTTGTTTGGCTGGATGGCGATTACCTGGTATATGCGCACCATGACCTATAAAGAGTCAGCGCGTGATTATGTGATGGCCGCGCGTGCACTCGGTGCCTCGACCAGCCGGATCTTATTCCGTCACATTTTGCCCAATACCATGGTGATGATTGTGACCTTGGCGCCCTTTACCATCGCACTCAATATTACCGCGCTAACGGCGCTGGATTATCTCGGCCTAGGACTGATGCCGCCGACGCCAAGTTGGGGCGAGCTGTTGCAGCAAGGCAAATCAAATTTGGACGCGCCATGGATTGTTGCGTCCGTGGTGACCTCACTGGTGGTGGTATTGGTGATGGTGACCTTCATTGGTGAAGCGGTGCGCGCCGCGTTCGACCCGAAAAAATTCACCCGTTACGACTAACGTTAAACACAATGTGCAATGTTTGAATCACGATAAGGAAATCACGATGAAAAAACTGATCCTTGCGACCTCAATCTCAATGTTTAGCCTGACTGGCTGGGCGGCGGATTTGCCTGAAAACCTCAATTGGCAAACCAACTGGGATGCGCCTAAAATCGGCTCTCCCGACGCCAAGCGCGGCGGCGTTCTGCGCTCACACTTAAGCTCCTTTCCCCAGACGCTGCGCACGGTTGGCCCAGACTCCAACTCAGGCCTGCGCAGCTATTTTCTCGATGAAATGCCCTCATTGGTAAAGCGCCACCCTGACACGCTGGAATGGATCCCGGATTTGGCCAACGAGTGGGCCTATGGCGACGACCATAAAACCATCTACTTTAAACTGAACCCAGAGGCGACCTGGTCGGATGGCGAGCCCGTCACCGCTGATGATTTTGTCTTTATGATGCAGTTCTACCGCTCGAAAGACATTGTTGCCCCTTGGTACAACGACTACTACACCAACACCATTGGTGGGGTAGAGAAAATTGACCAACACACCATTGCGATCTCGACCGCGATAGAGAAAAGTGACGAAGATCTGATGTATACCTTGGGTAGTTTGGTCCCACGTCCCGCGCATTTTTACGCCAATCCGCGTAAAGATGAAAACCAAGACGGCATTGCCGACGACTTTGTGCGCCGTTATAACTTCAAAGCGACGCCCACCCTGGGTCCGTACGAATTAGCGCGGGTGCAAAAAGGCCGCAGCGTCACCTTTGAGCATGTCGATGACTGGTGGGGCTACACCAACCCCTATTATCAGCACCGCTATAACGTCGACAAAATTCGCCTGCGTGTGATCCGGGATAACGACATCGCCATGAAGCACTTTGAGAAAGGCAACTTGGATGTGTTCGACTTGCTCTTACCGGATGTGTGGCACGACAAAACCCAATCTGAACCTTATAAAAAAGGTTATATCATCAAATTCTGGGGCCACAACGAGGTGCCGGTTGGCGCGGGGGGGTTATGGATGAATACCGCCATGCCGCTACTCGATGATATCAATGTGCGCAAAGGCATCATCTATGCCACCGACTTTGATGGCATGATTGAAAACATTACCCGTGGTGACTACTCACGCAAGCCACATGCAATGGGACATGGTCATGGTGAGTACGACAATGATGGTGCGACGCCACCACCATTTGATCCTAAAAAAGCGATCAGCTATTTCGAAAAAGCCGGCTTTGACCAAGTGGGGCCCGATGGTATTCGTGTTAATGACAAAGGTGAGCGCTTAAGCTTTGCCATCACTTATGGGTATCAGCATCACACGCCGCGTATTGCCTATTTGAAAGAGCAAGCGAAGCAAGCGGGGTTGGACTTTACTATCCACCTGGTTGATGGCTCATCGGCGTTTAAATACGTGCGGGAGAAAAAGCATCAGCTGGCGTTTCTTGATATGGGTACCTCAGAAATCCCGGCCTATTGGCAGTACTTCCACTCGGATAACGCCAATAAAAAGCAAACCAATAACCACACCAATTACAGCTCCCCGGCGCTGGATAAGCTGATCATGGCGTACAAGACCGAGTTCGACATGGCGAAGAAATACCAGCTGTCGCACCAGATCCGCGCTAAGATCTCAGAAGCCAGTGTGATTGTGCCCGGGTACATGGTGCCCTATGTGCGTCAAGGCTTTTGGCGTTATGTGCAAATCCCAGATAACGCAATGACCAAGCGCACCGAGAAGATGGTGACCAGCGGCCGCGTGATGGGCTTTGGCACCTTCTGGATTGATGAAGAGATGAAAGACGCCACCGAAGAGGCCATGGACGAGGACAAAGCCTTTGAGCCGGTGACCATCATTGATGACAGATACAAGCTGTAGAGGCGGTTATGACCCAGGATGTCATTCTTTCGGTTAAGGATTTGACCGTTAATTTTACCACTGACGATGGCCCCCGTGAGGTACTTCACGGGGTAAGCTTTGAGGTGAAAGCCGGGCGCACGCTCGGCTTAGTGGGCGAGTCGGGCAGCGGCAAAAGTGTTACAGCGATGTCGATCATGGGCTTACTGCCTAAGCCTTACGGGCAGGTGACGGGTGGTGAAATCTTGTACCGCGGGACCGACTTGGTGACCTTGCCCGCCAAAGAGCGCTATGCGATGCGCGGCAATCGGATCTCGATTATCTTCCAAGACCCGATGACGGCGCTGAACCCTGTGCACACCATTGGCCGGCAAATCAATGAAGTCTTGACGCTACACCGCCCAGAGCTCGACAAAAAAGCCCGCGCGGCGTGTGCGCTCGACATGCTGGCTAAGGTGAAAATCCCGATGCCAGAAAAGCGGCTGAACGAGTATCCGCATAACCTGTCTGGCGGGATGCGTCAGCGGGTAATGATCGCGATGGCACTGGCCTGCAAGCCCGATATCTTGATTTGTGATGAGCCAACCACCGCCTTGGATGTAACGGTGCAGGCCTCGATTTTGGATCTGATTAACGAGCTGCAAGAAGAAACCGGCATGGCGGTAATTTTTATCACCCATGATCTGGGGGTAGTCGCCGAGGTATGTGACGATGTTGCCGTGATGTACGATGGCCAAATTCGCGAACGGGCCGATATTTTCACACTCTTTGATCACCCAGCCCATCCGTATACCAAGCGTTTGTTGGGATTAATGCCAGGGCGTCACCATCAACCCAAGCAGATGATTGATATTCGTCCGTTGGAAGACTTTGATGCTGCGCCATCATCCACGTAGTTGCAGGAGAACGAGATGAGCAAGGAAGTCCTCAGAGTAGAAAATCTGAAGCAGTATTTTGTCTCGGGCAAAGGCCTGCTTCGTCAAGGCTACACCATTAAAGCCGTCGATGGCGTATCGCTCTCGGTGTCACAAGGCGAAACGCTGGGGCTGGTCGGTGAGTCGGGATGTGGCAAAAGCACCCTTGGCCGTACCATGCTTAAGCTGTTTGAGCCGACTGAAGGGAAAATTTTCTTTGAAGGTAAAGACATCACGCATTTATCGCCACGTCAGATGCGGCCACTGCGCAAAGACATGCAGATTGTCTTTCAAGACCCGCTCGAGTCGCTAAACCAGCGCCATACCATCGGCGGGATCTTAGAAGAGCCCTTTATTATTCACAATATTGGCACCGCGAAAGAGCGTCGTCAGTGGGTACTTGAGCTATTAGACAAAGTCGGTTTACCCCATGATGCGGTTAACCGCTATCCGCATGAGTTTTCGGGCGGTCAGCGCCAGCGAATTGGTATTGCACGAGCGATCGCCCTTAAACCGAAACTGCTTATTTGTGACGAATCCGTCTCCGCCTTGGATGTGTCGGTGCAGGCGCAGATTCTTAATCTGTTGCTGAAACTCCAGCAAGAGATGAACTTGGCGATGATTTTTATCTCCCACGACTTATCGGTGGTTCGCCATATCTCCGATAAGGTGGCAGTGATGTACTTTGGTCATGTGGTAGAAGAGGGGCCGACTGAAACCGTCTACCATCATCCCCAGCATGAGTACACCCAAAAGCTACTCTCCGCGATCCCAATCACCCATCCCAAATACCGCAAACACAAACGCCGCGCTGAGCAGCCGGCCGCTGACGCGGACGTTCAGCACGAGTCGGTGGGCGAAAAAAAGCCTGAAACCACCCGCTAGCACCGTTTCCCACCCTGTTTCAGGGTGGGCATCGGCTCATGCTTACGCTTTTTACCGCGGACGCTAGCCCGACAACCGCCAATGTGGTGTGCCTCACACTTCTTCCTCTTTGCTTTATCCTTGTGACAAATTAATCAATAACTGTGAGTGCGATCTCTGTTCATGCATTAGTGTTACCGGTAACTTTACGGCGTAGAACGTTGGTAACATAACTATTACATCCAGTGTTTCGACCAATCGCATTCCAGGACTTTGGAATAAGTGGAAATAAAACAAGGACATCCTACTATGAAAGCAATAACGAAAACCCTGCTCGCTGCCTCTATCTCTGGCTTGTTCTCTGTGTCAGCGATGGCGGCGGATTTTAATCTGAAAATCCAATCCTCTGATCCCTCAGGTGATCTCAACTTTAAGGTTCAGCAGCGCTGGGCGGATCGTGTTGAGACCATGTCTGATGGCCAAATCAATATCGATTTATTGCCTGTCGGCTCTGTGGTGAAACACACCGAGACCCTTGGGGCGATAAAAATGGGGATCCTGGACGGCCATGTTACCGCCACGGGCTACTTTTCGGGCAAAGATCCGGCCTTTGGCTTGATTGGTAATATGGTCGGTGCCTGGTCCGATACCACCCAGCTGCTGCAATACATGAATTACGGTGGCGGGAATGAGCTGATGACTGAGCTTTACGCTCCGTACGGCGTGCAGTTTGTAGGCGCATCGACCACAGGCGTTGAGTCGTTTATTTCCAAAAAACCGATTGATGGCGTGGCTGATCTGAAAGGGCTCAAACTGCGTGCCCCGGAAGGCTTGGTGCAGCAAGTGTTTGCCGCCGCTGGCGCCACACCGGTTAACTTGCCGGGCTCGGAAGTCTTTACCGGTCTGAGTAAAGGGGTGATTGATGCGGCCGATTACACCGTGTTTTCCACCAACCAAAAAGCGGGCATGAATGATATTGCACCGCACCCAGTGCAACCAGGCTTCCACTCGCTGCCACTGATTGATATCTCTATTGCGCAGAAAAAATGGGACAAGATGCCGGAAGACTTGCAGACCATTTTGAAAACCTCTGTTCGTGACTTTTCTTACGACATGACCACCCAACTGAAAATGGCAGATATGGCAGCTGTGAAAGAGGCCAAAGCCAACCCAGAGATCACTATCCACGATTGGTCTGACGAAGAGCGCAAGAAGTTTCGTGAAATTGCCAAAACCCAATGGAAAGTGTTTGCCGAGCGCTCACCGAATGCACAAAAAGTGTATGACTCAGTGACCGAGTTCTTAGAAACCAATGGCTTGTTGTAAGCATTCATCCTTGTCTTGTCAGTGATAGGAGGGCATCGCCCTCCTGATTGTGGACCTATTTTATGACTGAACAAACACCTCATACCCCGCCCGAGCCCGACGAGCACCCAAGAAACGTACTCGATAGAGCGATCATTAAGGTGAGCCACCTATTAAGTTGGTTGTTTATCGCCACCGTCTTTATCTCTTTTTATGAAGTGGTGATGCGCTACCTGTTTGATTCGCCCACCACCTGGGTGCATGAAACGGCCTCATTTATCGGCGGCTCTTTGTTCATTATCGGTGGGATTTATGCCTTCGCGGCCAATCGCCATGTGCGTGTCGTCCTGGTTTACGACGCGGTGTCGTCACAAACGCGCAAATACCTCAACCTGGTTCATCACCTCGTGGGGCTCGCGTTTGCCAGTATGCTGGCTTATTCATCCTACTCGCTTGCCAAGGAAGCCTGGTTTGCACCTTGGGGCGAATTACGGCTTGAGACCTCGGGGTCTGTGCTTAATGCGCCCTATCCGGCGCTGCTTAAAGGGCTGATTTTTATCGCGCTGTGTATTCTCGTGATCCAGTTTGTATTGCATCTCATCCAAGAGCTGATGGGACTGAGGAACAAAGACGATGTTTGATTTATCTTCGATTGGACTGGCATGGGGAAGCCTGCTCATGCTGGTGATGCTGATTGGACTGCTGCTCACTGGGATGCAATTGGCGTTTGTGTCTGGGTTTGTGGCGATCTTTTTTACCCTCTTTTGGTTTGGCCCCGAGGCGATGCCATTAATTGCCAGCCGTACCTACAGTTTTGCCTCTGGTTACGTCTTTTTAGCCGTGCCGATGTTCGTGTTGATGGCAGCACTGCTTGACCGTTCAGGCATTGCCAAAGATCTTTTCGATGCCATGAAGTCCCTAGGACGCAAGGTGAGAGGCGGAGTCGCGGTACAAACCATTTTAGTCGCGGTGTTGCTGGCTTCTATGTCTGGCGTGATTGGCGGTGAAACCGTGTTATTGGGGATCTTGGCATTACCGCAAATGCTCCGCCTTGGTTATGATCGCAAACTGGCGATCGGGACCACCTGTGCCGGGGGCGCGCTCGGGACCATGCTGCCGCCCAGTATCGTACTGATTATTTACGGCATGACCGCCAGTGTATCGATTGGCGATTTGTTCAAGGCATCCTTTCTCCCCGCCTTTATTCTCGCCGCCTGTTACATCGCTTATGTGTTGATTCGCTGTAAGTTAAACCCATCTCTGGCACCGATCCCAAGCGACAGCGGCGAAGAAGAGGAGCCGCAAGTGAGCTACTTTAAGGCGCTTTTTTTCCCGCTTTTCTCGGTAGCGGTGGTGCTTGGTAGTATTTACACCGGGGTGGCCTCGGTCACTGAAGCCTCGGCGCTTGGCGTGGTGGGGATCATGCTGTCTGCGATTGTCCGTGGTGAGATGAACCGTTCGATGCTCAAAGAGAGCGCGATTGCCACCATGCGCACTTGCGGGATGATCATGTGGATTGGCATTGGTGCCAGCGCCCTGGTGGGAATCTACAACCTGATGGGCGGGATTGATTTTGTTGAACAAGTGATCCTGAGCCTAAGTGGCGGCAGTGCGATAGGTACCTTGCTTATCATGATGGTGATCTTACTCGTCTTAGGGATGTTTCTAGACTGGGTCGGGGTGGCGCTGTTAACCATGCCGATTTTTGTGCCCATCATCACCGGGCTTGGTTTTGACCCCATTTGGTTCGGGGTGGTGTTCTGCCTCAACATGCAGGTGTCGTTCCTTTCGCCACCATTTGGACCCGCTGCTTTTTACCTTAAATCGGTGGCCCCGAAAGACATTAGTCTTGGTGAGATTTTTACCTCACTCCTGCCTTTTATCGCCCTGCAAGTGTTCGTGCTGTCATTGGTGATTATCTTCCCTGAGTTGGCAATGTGGTGGCAATGATCATGGTATTAAAACAGCAATATCGAGTTCTCAAGATGTTATCGCTGGCGTGTGGCCTGGCTAAGGGTTGTGGTGTGTAATGAAAGTAAAAAAACTATTAATCATGGGGGTTTCAGGGTGCGGAAAAAGCCTGATTGGCAGTGAAATTGCCCGTGCACTCGACCTGCCTTTTTATGACGGTGACGATTATCATCCCGCTGACAATGTTGAAAAAATGCGGCAAGGGATCCCACTGACTGATGCTGACCGTAGTGGCTGGTTGCGCACCTTGAACCGTCTGTACACCGACAACGAAGCGGCGGTGATTGCCTGCTCAGCATTAAAACCGGAGTACCGTGACGTTCTGCGACAAAACAACCCAGAGTTAGTGATTGTCTACCTGCAAGGGGATTACGCCACGATTTGGTCACGGCTACAAAAACGGGCTAACCACTATTTTCATGGTGAAGCCATGCTGCGTAGCCAATTTGACGCCTTGGTTGAGCCCAGCGCCGAAGAGGCCTTGTTTGTCGATATCTCTTACCCCGTCGACACCGTGGTCGCGCACGCGTTGCAACAAATAAAGGAGGTGGAGTCATGATGCCATCACAGATAAGTCTGGTTGGATTAGGTGTGATGGGGAAAAGCCTGGCTTTAAACCTTGTCGATCATGGCTTTAACGTCGCAGGCTTTGATATTGATCCGCATCACCGGCAAGCGGCGCGCGAGGCCGCGCTGCCCCTCAATCAGGTCTCGGGAAAAGGCCAGCTAACGGTGGTCGATTCGCTATCTCAGCTGCTGGCCAGTTTGCAAACGCCGCGTGTTATCGCCTTGTCGGTGCCCGCCGGCGAAGTTGTTGATCAGGTGATCGATGAGTTGTTGGCGGCGGGCCTGGCACCTGACGATATTGTTATCGATACCGGCAACAGCCTGTGGACAGATAGTGAGCGGCGCGCCCGCGACTACCAAGGGCAGTTGCGCTTTTTTAACACCGCCATCTCCGGTGGGGAAGTGGGCGCGCGTACCGGCCCCTCGCTGATGGCCAGTGGCGATGCGTCAGCGTGGGCGCAGGTTAAACCCATGTGGTTGGCGATTGCGGCAAAAGTGGATCACGCCGGTCAGCCTGTGGGCCAGTTTGAGCAGGGGGAGCCGTGTGCCGCTTATTTAGGCGGGGCGGGTGTGGGTCATTATGTCAAGATGGTACATAACGGCATTGAATATGCGGACATGCAGTTAATCGCGGAAGCGTACCATTTTATGTCGCAAGCACTAGGACTGTCGGCGGTGGAAATTGGCCACTGTTTTGCTCGTTGGAACCAAGGGCCGCTCAATAGCTACTTGATGGCAATCAGCGCCGAGATCCTACAAACCCCAGACCCTATCACAGGTAAGCCGTTCGTCGAGGTGGTACTGGATAAAGCCGGCCAAAAGGGGACAGGCATGTGGACGGCAGTGAATGCGCTGCAAACTGGTGTCGCGGCCCCGACCATTGCCCAGGCGGTGTTTGCACGCGCCCAAAGTGGCTTAAAAGCGGTGCGAGTGGCGGCAGCGAAAACCCGTACCAACTCAGCGGCTGTTGCGTATGATGATATTGATACGCAGCTTGAAAACCTCCACGACGCCCTGTATTGCGCCAAATTATCGGTGTATGCCCAAGGGTTTGATCTGATCAACACCACCGCGCAGCAACAAGGCTGGACACTGGATTTTGCGCAAATTGCCAAGATCTGGCGGGCAGGGTGCATTATCCGCGCACAATGTTTAAGCGAGATTGCCAGCGCGTATCAACAGACGCCAGATGTCGCTAACTTACTTCTTGTCGCGCCCTTTGCCGAGGCGATGAGCCGCCAAGCTTCCGGCTGGCGTGCGACCGTTGCCAGTGCCGCGCAAGCGGCGGTGCCTATTCCCGCGATGGCGGCGTCATTGAGCTATTTTGATGCTCTTCATAGCGAGGTGTTACCCGCTAACTTGCTTCAGGCTCAGCGCGACTATTTTGGCGCCCATGGTTATGCACGTGTCGATGATGATGGGTCACGCCAGTACCATTTGACCTGGAGTGAGCAGCCAAAGCGACAACAAACACGATAAGCCAACGCGCGCTGTGATGGGCGCGCCTTTTTGTTACACGTAACAACAAAAAGGGCCAAAGAGTGGGTATGATGGAGCCAAAACAAGACTGCATCAATGAAAGACCCAGATGGCGAATAAGAAAAAGCGACCGACATTACAAGACATTGCCGATCGAGTCGGCGTCACCAAAATGACAGTAAGCCGCTGTTTACGCGACCCGGCGATGGTCTCGGACGCCGCCCGTGAAAAAATCCAATTGGCGGTAGAGGAGCTGGGTTACATTCCCAACCGCGCCCCCGATATTCTCTCCAATGCAAAATCCCATGCAATTGGCGTACTGGTGCCTTCCCTGACCAACCAAGTCTTTGCCGAAGTGATCCGCGGGATTGAATCCGTCACTTCACCAGAGGGCTATCAAACCATGATTGCCCACTACAGCTACAGCGCCGCGCTTGAAGAGCAGAGCATTGAGTCTTTGCTCTCGTATAACGTCGATGCGATCATTTTGTCCGAAAATGTCCATACCGATAGAGCGCGTAAAATGCTGCAAACCGCCTCGATTCCGGTGATTGAAATCATGGACAGCGTGTCGCCACGCCTCGAGCAAGCGGTTGGGTTTGACAACACCAAAGCCTCGCGCGATATGACCAACGCCCTGATTGAAAAAGGGCGCCGATGCATTGCGTATTTTGCCGCCCGTATGGATGAGCGCACGCGGTTAAAGCTTGAGGGCTATCATCAAGCGATTGATCAAACCCAGCAAACGCCGATCAGCCTACAAACTGAAGACGCCTCGTCATTTACCTTAGGGGCCAAGTTACTCGGCCAGCTCCTTGAATTACATCCCGAGGTGGATGGCATTGTTTGCACCAACGATGATTTGGCGATTGGCGCTTTATATGAGTGCCAACGACGCGGGATCAAGGTGCCGGAACACATTGCGATTGCCGGTTTTCACGGCCACGACATCAGCCAAGCCATGCTCCCCAAACTGGCGACAGTGATCACCCCTCGAGAAGAAATCGGCCGCGTCGCCGCCACCGAGCTTATCGCCCGACTCCGCGGCGTCGACACCTGGCCGAGCCACATCGATCTCGGCTACCGCATTGAACACGGGGAGAGTATTTGAGGCAGGGGTCATGGCACAGTGCTAGGGCGTTTTCTGCGAACGCGTTAACCGCTATTTATCGCCAGCGTGAGCCTGGTTGCCAGCAAGCGCACGAGCAAGCAAATCGCACTTGCCCCAGTGGCTACGATCCGGCATTACGCTATTTGCATCAGCTTCACGATTATTCTGCGTTCTTTTAATTGCGGTTTAAGCGCTTTGTAGCAGCTAACAGCCGTCGTGAAGCGTTGTTCGCAAAAAATATCGTTGAGTTTTGATTGGTTAAAAGCCTTTATGTGCGCCTATTGGTCTACAGATTGTTACCTATAAAGTAACTTTGTGTAGACCATTTTCTTGCGCTGGTTTAATAATGGGTCTACGCTAAGTGAGTTATTTGGTAATTTAGTGTAGACCTATGGCAAAGTCTGATGAGCTACTAAACGTATTCGCAAAAGCAGTTCGCGCTGGCGGAGGCGTTCACAGTGCAGCTGAGCTTGCTTTTATGTTGGGTGTGCCCTGTGATCCTGCTTTTAGAAAACTCCTCGCAGATAGCGTAAAAAAGGGCTTGCTAAGACGGGTGGTAAAAGGGTTCTATGAAAGCATGATTACCCCTCCTGAGCCTGAGACGGCTATTTATAAAATCATCAAAAAGTTACGTAGTGGGGTATTGAATTACATCAGCTTGGAAAGCCAGCTCAGTCATACCGGTGATATTTCGCAAATTGTGATGGGCAGGACCACGGTAGTGACTAAAGGTCGAAGTGGTTGTTTTGATACGCCTTATGGCGTGATCGAATTTACCCATACTAAAAGGCCAGTCGAGCAAATCGCCCCTAATTTATACTATGACCCCGATATCCAAATGTATCGCGCATTCAAAGAACAAGCGATTGCAGATCTAAAGCACTGCCGCCGCAATTTACATATGCTGGAGAGCTAAGTATGGGGGAGCGTGTAGGAGAGAGCGTATGCTGAAGCAACAAATTCGCCAAATCGTACAGTCAAACCCTGACTATGCATCAATCACGCCCGTGATCGAAAAAGAGATCTTGCATCATGACATTATGGATGTGCTGATCAAGCAAGGCGTTCTGCAGCGATTAACCTTTATTGGCGGCACCTCACTACGCATGTGCTACAACAGCAGTCGACTTTCAGAAGATCTTGATTTCAACGGTGGCCACTTCTTTTAAGTTCATCCCCATTTCTCGGTATCGGTGCACTTTTTGGTGGCGTTCGCTGTCGGGTTGGCGCCCTTTGTATTTGCCGGCTTGTTTGGCGGCGACAATGCCTTGTTGCTGTCGGGCGCGGTGGGTGAATTGGCCGTATGCCTTTATTTTCCTTCGCGGTGTTGGTTTTTCCGTGTTGGTGGGTTGGGAGGTTTTTGATAGGACAAACGATATAGTGTATGGCCGGTTTTCGAATCGGATATAAGTATCCTGTGCGGTAAATCACAAAAAAATCATTTATAATATAAATGTTTTATTGCCCCGGATCGGGACACAGTGCTTATCGGTCATTATGGCGGGGATGTTCCTTGCTCAGAAGGTAGAAATCGTCTCAGAGCGTCTTTTAGGGTGCTTTCTGTGGTAGAAAACCAATGGTTTTACTGCGAGAGGTGGTCAATAAAAGTACAAGGAGGTGACAGTTTGACACCCCTGTCGACAGGTCTTACATTCGACCTTGTAAAGTTACTTTACGTTTTCCGTATTAAAAAGTGTTCTTCGAGCAGGCATAACTTGAAGAAACACAGCAGACACCCCGCCCATTTTTTTTGGGCGGGGTATTTGTGTTTTGTTTATTTTTTGTTACTATGCTTTTTGTGACCTAAAAGTCACGTTAGATACTGAAATAGCGGCTTTATGCCAAAATGTCGCTTTTTTGGGTATAAATTTGTATTTAATACGGAAATCTTAAATTATGAATTATTCGAAACCGCGACTTCGGTCGTTACACACGGCTCCCGTGTCCTTAGGTAGCGCTGAAATAGCACGCTTATCTTGGCTCTTCTACCAAGGATCGCGACAAACCAAAATGGCTAAGGTCTTCGTAGCCGTCGCCGACACTCCTCTTATCAATACCCATCAAATCAGGATGGTGACTGATATTTCAAACCCCTCTGATGCGATACGGGCTATCAACAAAAAGTTGATGAATCATGGCCTTATGATTATGCGCGAAGAGCCAATTGGTGTGCCACCAAATGGTGATTTTCATTATTGGTATCTATGTGAAGCGCCTATACAGACGCTACCCGTACAGATGGCGGATAATGATCCACGCATTTAGTGGTCGCTTGAGGATAAAGCCCGTTTCTGCGGGCTTTTTTAGTTTTGGCTATCGGTCGCGCTCAATCCCGCAGCGGTTCCGTTGTTTTTAACTAGTCCTGCGAGCGAGACTCTAAGTCTTTAATGACGACATCAACCATATCTTGGTTGGTGAGTTTAAACTGATATTGCAACGGATCGCACTGAGGCCCTTCATCGATTTCGCCCTCGGTTCGAGCATCAATTTGCCAAAGTTTCGTCATTACATAGACCAGTGCTGCTCGTTCATAAACGATCAGCTTCGTGTCGTGCATAAAGCCAAAATCCATCTTAATGATGTTTTGTTGATCTTCCGGCAGGTTCGGATGTGGAATAAGTAGTAGCGGAACTTGAGTGCTCCACATCTTATCGTTACTCAAGCTTTCTTCATTCGATATCCTGTTGTCTTCATTAGCTTTTACTTCTTTAACCCTCGCAAAGTCGAAGTTTTTAAACACGCCTTCAGGGCTGTCTTTTTTACAACACCCTCGAA
Source organism: Salinivibrio sp. PR6 (assembly GCF_001995955.1). Classification (NCBI taxonomy): domain Bacteria; kingdom Pseudomonadati; phylum Pseudomonadota; class Gammaproteobacteria; order Vibrionales; family Vibrionaceae; genus Salinivibrio; species Salinivibrio sp. PR6. The sequence goes on from NZ_MUFA01000006.1 coordinate 126,988, forward strand.
AGCTCCATGTTTTACCGTTAAAGAAAATGGCTAATGGGAAGATTTCACGCCAAGATTCGCCTTTGCTGTGTGCAGAGAAGTAGTTTGCTTTAACCGAGTAGCCACCGGCGATAGCTCGCGTAATGCAAGCGACGTTGTTTACATCAAGGTGGCTGTTGGGGATACCTATTCGTGCGTAGGGAAGCATAGGCTCAGTGAGTATTTTGTTTTTATTGAACCCATTGGCTAGCATGCCTAATGCGGTATCAGCAGACAGATCTAGCAAAGGTTTAAAGGTGTCTACCAGTATGGCGTTGGCTCGCTTCTTCCGGACGTAATCCATATTTCCAGGACAAATGCTGGCATACGTTTTCATCATTTTGGATGATGCCGCTTCTGCTAAGCCAAACATATTTTTTAAGTCAGAGCGGTTAATCGTCCCCGTGAACTGCAGCTTAAAATCGATATAAGCCATGCGCTCAGCTAGGGAGACGTCCTCTGCTTTTAAGTCTCGATATGTGGTCATGATATAGCCCTCTTCTTTCCTCCATTGTAACAGAAAACTCAAAGCACGTATTAAAAGTATATGTGGCAAGATCATTTTTAAATAAAAATTAGATCTATGCCTTGAATCTTAAAAGAGATTTGGTTAAGGTTTACTCTATCCATGCTGAAGATGAAATAGGAGGAAGAGTATGGCTACAAATGGTGTTTCTGGTGACAACCGCCGACACGGTGCAGTACGAGAGCGTTCTCAAACTCAAACGGCTTCAGGGCATTGGGTGAAGCGAGATGCGAACACTGGCCGCTTTATGAATGTAAAGCAGGACGGAAGCCCGTTTAAGGGGGTAAGAAAAGAGAAATAAAAAGGCATATCTACGCCAATAGATATGCCTATTTACCGTTGAGATGGGGTTTTGCTTGCGCCAACAAGCAAAATAGCTCTACTACTGAGAGGTCCCACGCTCTGAGGTGTGTACTATTTCAATACGACTCAATAATACGCACAAACTCGGCCTATCTCAACTCATGGGGATCCCTCTCTCATAAAAATGAGGAGTATCTCATGAAAAATGGCGTTCGCTTTCCGAAAGCAAGAAAGCAAAAAGTGGTGCCTGTAGTGGCTTATCCACGCTTTCGTTTCGGTCGCTGGGAGCACGTAATTTCCCATTACCGTTCCCTACCCAACTGATAAATACTAAGGGCGCCAAGGCGCCCTATTTTTTCGCCAAAATTCGACACACTTGCGATCGGCTGTATCCGGTCGCGCCGGCCACTTCAGTTAAGCTCATCCCCATTTCTCGGTATCGGTGCACTTTTTGGTGGCGTTCGCTGTCGGGTTGGCGCCCTTTGTATTTGCCGGCTTGTTTGGCGGCGGCAATGCCTTGGTGCTGTCTGGCGCGGCGAGTTTCGTAATCCTTTCTGGCCATGGCGGCCATCAAGTCAATCAGCATGTTGTTTATTGCATCGAGCACCGCACTCATGATCGGGTCGTGTTGTGCGGTTTGGGTTTGCAGTGCTTGCTGGCCGAGCGAGACTTATTGTCGTCATATCCATTGGTGACGTCGCGTAGGATCTCGTTAATATCGACGGGATGGACTTTGTCCAATTCCACTTTTCCGATGCGCCAGCCACCTCGCGCTCGTATAGGCTCTTTTCTTTCTGGTGAGATGCGATTTCTCGTCGACGAAGTTCGCAGTAGTCCGCGTACAGATCATTGAGCGCTTGAAAGGGGTTTTGGTTGACCTTTTGTCGTCCATGAACCGGGTCAGCACCTCTACGCTTGATCGCTGGGGTAGCGAAGCATCCAATAGGAGTCGTCGCGTTTCGGGGTCATAAGGTAGAGGCCATTGCTGTCGGCATGCCGAACGGATAGCTTTTCTCGGATAAGTTTCTTGACGGTTTTGTCGTGTAGCGTGCTCATTTTTCTGCCTTAAAAATTGGGGAGTACAATTCGCCGATACAATATAGCGAGAAAATACTCCCCAACCTACTACCCAAACTTGGCAGAGCTTACACGAACACCATGACCGTCAAAAAAAGAATAAATATTTGATTATATTGCTGTTAATGACATCGATGAACACTAATAAACATCACTCAATATTCTGGATCTGCTCGCGCATTTGCTCGATAAGCACTTTGAGCTCGACGCCGGAGGCGGTGATCTCGGTGCTGATTGATTTGGAAGCGAGGGTGTTAGCTTCGCGGTTGAACTCTTGCATCATAAAGTCCAAGCGTCGGCCGCAGGCGCCGCCTTTTTTGAGGATTTTATGTGCTTCTGAAACGTGTGAGTCCAAGCGGTCAAGCTCTTCTGCAACATCCACTTTTTGCGCTAGCATCACCATTTCTTGTTCAACGCGGGCTGGGTCGAGTTCCACTTGTGCTTCTTCTAAGCGCGTGGTTAAACGTTCACGCTGCCACTCAATCACGGTGGGCATCTTTTCACGCACTTTGATCACTTCGGCGCTAATGGCATCGAGTCGCTGCTCAATCAGGGCTTTCATGTTCTCGCCTTCGCTGGCACGTGCGGCGATAAAGGCATCAAGTGCTTCATCAAGACCAGCTAATAAGGCGCGGTGTAGCTCGTCGGTGTCTTGCTCCGGCGCTTCCATCACGCCTGGCCAGTTCAGGACTTGAAACGGATTGATGTTGCCTTCACCTGCGGTCTCTTTCACCCATTTGGCGGCGTGAATCACTTGCTTGGCCAAGGCTTCATTGATGGTGAGCTTATATTGGCTGGCTTGTGAGGTATCAAAGCGCAGGTTGCATTCCACTTTGCCGCGGGCTAGGCGCTTGCGAAAACGCTCGCGTACCACAGGCTCAAGGCTACGTAGCTGCTCAGGCATGCGAATGTAGGTTTCGAGATAGCGCTGGTTAACGGAGCGGATTTCCCAAACCGCGTTGCCCCAATCGCCCTTGAGTTCTTGTCGGGCGTAGGCGGTCATACTGTGGATCATGTGTACCTGCTCTTGTGTGCTGAAGGTGAATGGCAAAGATTATACGCATCCTCGCCCCCGTCGTCAGCTGTCTTGGTCTGTGGGGCGGACAGGGATCGCAAGCGGGCGGAGAAACACGTATAATCGCGCCCACATTCTGTCAGTCAATAAGGTAACTTGCATGCGCCCAAGTGGAAGAGCACTCGACCAAATTCGTCCCGTTAGCTTTACCCGCGGTTTTACGGCCCACGCAGAAGGCTCTGTGTTGGTGTGCTTTGGTGATACCAAGGTGATTTGTAACGCCACGATTGAAGAGGGCGTGCCGCGCTTTTTAAAAGGCAAGGGCCAAGGTTGGGTGACTGCCGAGTATGGCATGTTGCCGCGTGCAACCCACACCCGTAACCGTCGTGAAGCGTCCAGCGGTAAACAAGGTGGCCGTACCGTCGAAATTCAACGTTTGATTGGCCGCAGTTTGCGCGCCGCGGTCGATTTAAAAGCACTGGGTGAGCGCACCATTACCGTTGACTGTGACGTGATTCAAGCCGACGGCGGCACGCGCACGGCGTCCATTTCGGGGGCGAGTGTAGCACTGGCGGACGCGCTTAACGCGCTGGTACGCGAGGGCAAGCTTGCGGCTAACCCGATGCGTGGGCATGTGGCCGCTGTATCAGTGGGTATTTATCAGCAAACGCCGATTTGTGACCTTGAATACGTGGAGGACTCGGCGGCCGATACCGACATGAATGTGGTGATGCTCGAAGATGGCCGCATGATTGAGGTGCAGGGCACCGCCGAAGCGGAGCCGTTTACCCCCGATGAGCTAAACGCGATGCTCGCGTTGGCCAGTAAGGGCATTGATGACATTGTCGTCGCGCAAAAATCGGCACTCGCCGACGCATAACAGATTGAATAGCTCCCACATCGGGGGCTATTTTTTTATCTATACGACCCCGGGTGACATGTGGCGTGTCACCAAGACAACCAAGAGAGGAACGAATGAAAGCCTATCAGCGCCAGTTTATTGAGTTTGCCCTTGAGCGAGAGGTATTAAAGTTTGGCGAGTTTACGCTTAAATCAGGGCGGAAAAGTCCGTACTTTTTTAACGCCGGCTTGTTTAACACCGGGCGTGACTTGGCAAAACTGGGTGAATTTTATGCGGCCGCGTTGATGGATGCAGGGATTGATTACGATGTTTTGTTTGGTCCTGCGTACAAAGGGATCCCGATTGCTACCACCACCGCGGTAGCACTTGCTGCGCACCATAATGTGGATACGCCTTATTGCTTCAACCGTAAAGAAGCCAAAGACCATGGTGAGGGCGGCAACTTGGTCGGCAGCGCGCTGAGTGGCCGTGTGATGTTGGTGGATGATGTGATCACTGCAGGTACCGCTATCCGTGAGTCAATGACACTGATTCAGGCGCAAGGGGCGCAGCTTGCTGGGGTGTTGGTGGCGATTGACCGCCAAGAGCGTGGTCAAGGTGAGCTGTCGGCGATTCAAGAAGTGGAGCGTGACTTCGATTGTCAGGTGGTTTCTATCATTAGCTTGTCGGACTTGGTCGCCTATTTGGAGCAAAGCCAAGCGGATCCAGCTCATCTAGCGGCGGTGAAAGCGTACCAGGCGAGCTACGGGATTTAAGTTACAGGTGTGCAGCTGGCTGACTTGAGTGCGCCAGCTGCACTACGCTCGTTGCACTGCTATTCACTGCAGTTGATTGGTGAGCAGTTGCCAGTATTGCTCGAAATTGGCGGTCGGCAGCTGTTTAAATGACGAGCGTACGTAGCGACAAAAGCCGCCTTCTACTTGGCTAATCAATTGGCTGGCAAGCACCGCCTCATCCAATGGAAACCCCTTCCCTTCACGTAAACGACGCTCGCGCAGTACTTGCTTAAGCTGTGCCTCGACGCGCTCAAACAGCTGGTTGATACGCGCTTGCAACCTATCTTGCTCAAACATCAATGCATGACCTGTCATAATGCGCGTGAGCCCCGGGTTGCGCTCACCAAAGGCCAGCAATAATTGCAAGATCAGTTTGAGGCGCACCAAGGTGTCCTTTTCTTCCTCAATGATCAGGTTGATGCGGGATAACAGTGAATCTTCAATAAATTCGATTAATCCCTCAAACATCCGCGCTTTACTGGGGAAGTGGCGATAGAGTGCCGCCTCAGACACCCCGACTTGTTCGGCGAGTTTGGCCGTGGTGATGCGTTGGCTGCCTTGGGTTGACTCCAGCATCTGCGCGAGCGCTTGGAGGATCTCTTCGCGGCGATTACTTTTTTTTGGGGCTGCCATGGGTGCGATTCCTTTGTCTTTTTATCTATCACACTGGCGACCAGTAAAGGAGGCATCATGGAGAGGTGCCGCCCAGTGTGAGTATTTCCTCCTATCTTAGCGACGAGGTCTCTGTATTAAAAGCAAAAAGCGTGGCCATGGCGCACGCTTTTGAACTTGTATTTTTGCTCAATATAAGCTGTTTGTATTGTGTGGTTCAGGGTTGCTTCTGACAGGTTTGTTGTAAATAGCACGCGTGAATGTGTGCCATGACATTGCGCGCTAATAAGCGTTTTTCCTCGACGGGCAGCGCCTGATCGCCGCCAGGCCAGAACAGATGTAAGGCATTGCGATCGCTGTTAAAGCCTTGATCGGATTGGGACACATCGTTAGCACAAATCATATCAAGCTTTTTGCGCGCCAGCTTGTCACGCGCGTAGGTCGCGACATCTTGGGTTTCGGCGGCAAAGCCGACCGTAAATGGACGATGTGACGTTAAGCCCGCTACCGAAGCAATAATATCGGGATTTTTTACCATGGTGACGGTCATCGCGTCTTTATCCACTTGCTTTTTCATCTTCTGTTCGGCGATGTGTTGTGGACGGTAGTCCGCGACCGCGGCACAGCCGATAAAAATATCTTGGTCGGTGATGCGCTCATGTACTGCATCATGCATCTGTTGGGCGCTGGTGACATCAATACGCGTGATTCCTGCCGGCGCTGACAGCGCAACCGGGCCAGAGACTAAGGTGACGTCGGCCCCTAAACTGGCTGCCGCCTCGGCGAGGGCATAGCCCATTTTCCCTGAACTATGGTTAGAGAGATAACGAACAGGGTCCAAGGCTTCGCGGGTAGGGCCGGCGGTAATCATCACGCGCTTGCCTGAAAGCGGTTTGGGGCCGGCCCAACGTTCGCATTCCGCCACTAAGGCCAGCGGCTCGAGCATGCGCCCAAGGCCCACATCGCCGCAAGCTTGCGCGCCACTGTCGGGGCCCCATATCAAGCAGCCGCGGGCACGCAGTCCACGTAAGTTCGCCTGAGTGGCTTGGGCGCGGTACATTTGCTGGTTCATTGCTGGCGCAATCGCCAGAGGCGCATCGGTGGCCAAGCATACGGTGGTGAGCAAATCATTGCCCATGCCTGCATGTATCCGGGCAATCAAATCGGCAGTTGCCGGGGCAATCAGCACGAGATCCGCCCATTTAGCCAGTTCAATGTGTCCCATTGAGGCTTCGGCAGCCGGGTCGAGCAAGCTATCAGACACGGGATGCCCAGAAACGGCTTGCATGGTCAATGGCGTAATAAACTCTTTTGCGGCATGGGTCATCACCACCTTGACGGTGGCTCCACGCTCGATGAGGCGGCGGGTGAGATCGGCACACTTATATGCGGCAATCCCACCACCCATGCCAAGCAGAATACGTTTACCGGCCAGCGTCTGGGCTGGCTGCTGTGAACTATTGGCCATAATGCTCTGTGTGTTTGAACGACAATGACGAAACCATACCATAATCCTTAGCGCAAAAAGCTTGTTTGAGCGCATGAATCCGTATGGGGTGTGACGTGCGTTGGATGTGATATGGCTAGCGCGTGGCTGAAAGCATTGACGGTGGCACATGATAAAACCACGAGCGCGCCGCAGTTACATGGAAAAGCTATTGCGGCGTGAAAGAGGCTTACTTTAACTGGCGGCAACGTTGAAGAGGGATCACCATGAGCCTAAAAACCTTGCCGCAAGACTGTCGACCCAGAGAGCGTTTATTAGCGCGAGGGGCGGAAAGCTTATCGGACGCCGAGCTGTTGGCGATTTTTCTACGCACCGGCGTCACAGGGATGAGTGCGGTAGCGCTGGCTGACCACCTGTTGCAGGATTTTGGCTCGCTCCGGGCGCTGATGGGCGCCGACCAAGGAGCGTTTTGTCAGCGAAAAGGACTGGGTAGCGCCAAATATGCTCAGCTTCAAGCTGTGCTTGAGCTGAGCCGGCGCTATTTAAAAGAAACCTTAAGCAAAACCGACGCACTGACCAGCCCGGACCATACTCGCCGTTATCTCTCGACGTTACTGCGCGACCGGCCTCGCGAGGCCTTTTACGTTTTATTTCTCGATAATCAGCATCGCGTGATAGCCGATGAGCAACTTTTTGAAGGCACGCACAATGCGGCGAGTGTTTACCCACGAGAAATTGTTCGCCGCGCGCTCGAGTTGCATGCCGCAGCACTGATTTTGGCCCATAACCACCCATCGGGCGTGGCAGAGCCGAGCCAGGCAGACCGACATATTACCGATAGAATTGCCAATGCCTTGTCATTAGTGGATGTTCGCGTGCTTGATCACCTAGTGATTGGGGACGGAGATGTGGTATCGTTCGCCGAGCGAGGTTGGTTGTTATCCCCTTAAGGATCGCCATTGGCGAAAAAAACGATCAAAAAGCGCATAAAAGGATCTGCTCGGGACTTGAGCAATGTGAATTCAGTTAGTATAATGCGCCACCTTTGATAGCCTTGACCTTCGACCTGACCTTAACGATGCAGGACTGGCGGACAAGGTTGATATCGAGCCGAAACGATTTTGGAGAGACTTTCATGTCACGAGTATGCCAAGTAACTGGCAAGCGTCCTGTAGTTGGTAACAACCGCTCTCACGCTAATAACGCCACCAAGCGTCGTTTTCTGCCGAACCTGCAAACTCATCGTTTCTGGGTAGAAAGCGAAAAACGCTTCGTTAAACTGCGTCTATCTACTAAAGGTATGCGCATCATCGACAAAAAAGGCATTGATTCTGTACTTACAGAAATGCGTGCCCGCGGTGAGAACGTATAAGAGGAATTAGAGAATGGCTAAAAACGGCGTTCGTGAGAAGATTCGTCTAGTATCCTCTGCAGGTACTGGTCACTTCTACACCACAGACAAGAACAAACGTAACATGCCTAGCAAATTCGAGATCAAAAAATTTGATCCTGTAGTTCGCAAGCACGTTATGTATAAAGAAGCCAAAATCAAGTAAATTGATCGACGCTTTGAGAAAGACCCAGCTTCGGCTGGGTTTTTTTATAACTAAAATCTGGCCGCATTTGCGGTTATACTGCGGAGGACACGCGTAACGTCCTCAGGTGAACCGACATGAAGCTAAAGCGGCAGACATGGAATAACATCCTGATTTTCTCAGTGGTGGTTTTTTTTGGCTTAATGCTGCTGCCAGATTATTTGCGCCATCAACGCCAAGCAAGGGCGACGCCTGAGGGGGTAATCGCGCTGGTTGAATCGCGCAGTGAAGTGCTGTCGTTGCGGTTCTCCCATTTAACCCTGACGCGTACGTTAGAGGGGTGGCAATCGGATAAACCCCTGGTAATTAGTCCGACAGAGCTCGCTCAGCGCTGGTTGGGGCTGACTGGGACAAAAATCGATGACAGCACCTTGCAGTCGTTGCGACCCCAATTAACCTCTCCCCGTACGTTGGAGCTTACTCGCAGCCCCGACCAAGAGCCCATTCGCATTACCTATTATCAACACCCCCAGTTTTGGTTGATGCAAAACGAACACGGCCAATGGTTAGCCGTGTCAGTGGATAGTCGGTATCTTTTCCCGCTATCAAAGTCGTAAATATTAAGAGCTGTGTTATGCCCGAGTTACCTGAAGTAGAAGTAAGCCGTTTAGGTATCATGCCGTATGTCGAAGGGCAAACGGTCACCGAGATTACCATTCGTCAGCCCAAGTTACGCTGGCCCATCCCCGAAACGTTACAACAGTTGAAAGGCCAGGTGATACGTCGCGTCACGCGTCGCGCCAAGTATCTTTTATTGGAGACGGATGTCGGTACTGCGATTGTGCATTTGGGGATGTCAGGCAGTTTGCGGGTGCTGCCCACGTCACTGGCACCGGAAAAGCATGATCATGTTGATGTGACACTCAGCAATGGTCGCTTAATTCGTTACCACGATCCGCGGCGTTTTGGCGCCTGGTTGTGGCAGGAGGGAGATTTGCCGCATCCCGTGTTGGGAAAGCTCGGCCCTGAACCACTCACCGATGCGTTCAATTCAGATTATTTGCTGGCCAAGGCGGCAGGCAAAAAAATGGCGATGAAAAGCTTTATTATGGACAATGCCGTCGTGGTGGGCGTGGGGAATATTTACGCCAACGAATCGCTGTTTTGTGCTGGTATCCACCCTAAACGTCCTGCCGGTAGCCTGACGCAAACAGAAGCGACGGCGCTGGTGGATGAGATAAAAACGGTGTTGGCCGCGGCGATCACACAAGGCGGTACGACGCTAAAAGACTTTACGCAGGTAGACGGGAAGGCCGGTTACTTTGCTCAAGCGCTACGCGTTTACGGAAAATCGGGTGAGCCGTGTCCAACCTGTGACACGACCCTTGAGCGCATAGTCATCGGCCAGCGGGCAACTGTCTTTTGCCCACAATGCCAGCCCTTATGACGACGTCTTGCTTTGCAGCTTTTCTTGTAAGGCCGTTAGCACGCTAGGCGCGACAAACTCACTGGTATCACCGCCGTGCAACGCGACTTCTTTGACCAAGGTAGAAGAAATAAACGAATGCTCCTCTGACGGAGTCAGAAAGACGCTTTCCAGTGCGGGCATCAGTCGACGATTCATATTGGCGAGTTGGAATTCATACTCAAAGTCGGAGACCGCACGCAAACCGCGCACCAGAATATTGGCTTGGTACTGTTTGGCAAAATTGACCAGCAACCCTGAAAACCCAACCACAGAGACATTGGGAAGGTGCGCGGTGACCGCTTGCGTGAGTGCTACTCGCTCATCCAGATCGAACAATGGTTTTTTGCTTGGGCTAGCCGCAATCCCCACAATCACATCATCAAACATCCTTGCTGCCCGCTCAATCAGGTCCAAATGACCATTCGTGATGGGATCAAATGTGCCTGGGTAAATCACGCGTGTATGCTGTTTGTGTGTCACGAGCTTTTCCTTAAAAACGTTGATCTGCAAAGAGGTTATCAAATCCTTGTCCATCACGCATTGTTCTTACGGTCCCGTGAGGTATCGCCTGTGAATCCATTGACGAGCAAGGTACACTAATGTGCGCTAGCGTGAGTGCGCAAACAGGAAAAACCGTGAGTATAGAAGTAGAGCAACGCGAAAACGAGTGTATTTGGTACGATCCGGCTTTAGTGGAGGGCGACCCTCGCCAGTATTTTGATATTCATTTTTGGCACCAGCAAGCCGCTGTCACCGGTTCAGCCAAAGGGCGCGGTACCACGTTCTTTATCCGAGGGCCGAAAATGGAGATGGCGTTACGTCATTACTATCGCGGTGGTTTGTTCGGTAAATTCGTGAAGGATCAGTATTGGTTTCAAGGATGGGAGGCGACCCGTTGTGGTGCTGAGCTCAATTTACTGGCCTATCTTCGCGAGAAGAAAATGCCTGTGCCTCGTCCTGTCGCTGCACGCGCGGTAAAAAACGGCCGTACCTATCGTGCTGATATCTTGGTGGAGAAAATTCCAGGCGCGCGCGATCTGGTCGCCATCTTGAGTGAAAATAGCTTACTTGCCCATGATTATCGTGCCATTGGTCGTTTGGTTCGCCGCCTTCACGACGCTGGCGTGTGCCATACCGATCTGAATATCCACAACATCCTGCGTGATAGAAAAGGAAAGCTGTGGCTGATTGACTTCGATAAGTGCCAACAGCGCGATGGCGAACAGTGGAAAGAGGATAACCTTGCCCGCCTTCATCGCTCATTTAAAAAAGAAAAAGAGAAGCGTCAGATCCGTTGGCAACCCGAGGATTGGGCTGCCGTATTAAAAGGCTACAACCATATCCGCAAGTAGCACTAGCGTGGATGATTAAGCCAGGGCGCGATCGCCTGCAAAGTGCGCTCGACCGCGCCGCGATTTTGCTCTACCACAGAGAGCCCAGCGTTGCCGGCCTGTGCGGCAAGGGCGGGGGCACTGAAAAAAGCCCCGATTTTGGCAGCGAGATCTTGGCTGTCGTTACACACCTGTAGGGCGCCGGCGTCAATCAGCGCATCGCCAATCACTTGGAAATTATAATAGCTTGGGCCTGTTAAAAGGGGCTTGCCTAACGCCGCGGGTTCAAGCAGGTTATGCCCACCCACTTTGGTACCCAGAAAACTGCCCGCCATCACTACCACATCTGCGCCAGCAAGGTAGGTCATCATCTCTCCCATGGTGTCGCCAAGATAAACTTGAGTACTGAGTGCCAGCGGCTCACCCTCGGTGCGTCGTTGCACACTGAGGCCTTGGCTAGCCACTTGCTGGGCAACATCATCAAAACGTTCAGGGTGGCGAGGGACCAGTATCAGTAGCGCGTCTGGGTAATCGCGCAGTAATACACTGTGAGCGGCGAGCAAGGTGGCGTCTTCTCCCGCGTGAGTACTGGCACCTATCCAGCAAGGGCGATCACCGCGCGCTTGGCGAAGTGTGGCACCCAACGCCGGATCCACGGCTTTAATATCAAATTTCACCGAGCCAGCCACCGCAAGCTTGTCGTCAGCGACACCGAGGCTTGCAAAGCGCGCTTGGTCGTTTTGATGCTGACAAACGATTAAGTCGATATGTTTACTCATGGCTTGAAAGAGCGGTGCGATTTTCTGATAGCGCTGGCAAGCTTTTTGAGAAAGCCGGGCGTTGATAACCGTAATGGGAATACCCGCTCGACCCACATGATGCAAGGTATTTGGCCAAAGCTCAGTTTCCATGATCACGCACACCCGTGGGGACACCGCGCGAAGAAAACGTTTTACCGAAAAAGGAAAATCAACCGGCATATAGCGGTGTATGATCCCATCAAGACGCCTGGCCTGCTCTGCGCCGGTGGCGGTAGTGGTGGTGACCAAGATCGGCACGTCTGGATAGGCTTGTTGCAGCGCGCTGATCACCGGCTTTGCCGCGAGAACTTCCCCCACCGACACCGCATGGAGCCAAATAGGCTGACCGTCTACGTTGGGCGTACCGCCAAAGTGCTCACGCCATCGCTCGCCAACAGCAGGCTTACCAGGCCGTTTACGGTACAGCCCAATAAGCAAAAAAGGGGCGGCAAGTGTGAGTAAGAGTGTATATATCCAGCGCACAAGTTAGCTCCTATTGATGGCACTTCGCCATGATAGCGCCTTGATGAGTATTTGTTGATGTTTGATTGTCGGTAATAGCTCACGCCTTGGATGTTGTGAGCGCTAAGCGATGATGAAACTGTGCTAAAGTTGGCGCCATTTAGCGGAGAACAACAGCGATAACATGGGAATGCTTAAAAAAATAAAGAAAAGTATTAGAGAGCGGAAGCAGCGGCATCGGAACCAACGGGATATTGAAAGCATTTTTGCCACGCGTCTTCGTCAAGAGCAACTTCACCAACAGATGCTTTCTCATTCAGCCTCACTGGTGACATCTAAAGCCTATTTTGATGCACCCTTGGTGGTGAGTTTAACCTCGTTCGCCGAGAAGGTGCACGAAGTGTACTTGGTTATCGAATCCTTGGCGCAGCAGACGTGCCCACCAAACCGCATCATTCTTTGGCTGGATGAGAAGGAATACAGTGACGTTAACCTGCCTCATTCTCTAAAAAGACAATGTGAACGTGGGCTGGAGGTGAGGTATTGCGACAATATCAAGTCGTATAAAAAGATCATTCCCACACTGAAACTAGCACCAGAGGCCTATATCTTAACCGTCGATGACGACGTTATGTATCCGCACAGCATGATTGAAGGGTTAATTCGCACTTGCCGCCATCATCCGGGGCATATTTATGGGCATCGAGGACACAAAATCACCACCCGTGGTGGCGAAGTGCGGCCCTACAAACGCTGGCAATACTGCGCTAGCTTCTCTGCACCCAGTCATCATCTGATGCTCACTGGCTGCGAGGGGATATTATATCCGCCGCAATCGCTTCATCCTGATGTGCTCGATCAGTCATTATTCATGCAGCTTGCGCCGAACGCCGATGACTTGTGGCTAAAAATCATGGCAATCCGCCAAGGCAGTCTGTGCATGAAAGTGCCATATAGCGATCCATCGCTTGCTTTAAAACGGCACCGTGCGATTGGTCTAGCGCAGGCGAACATTCGCCAAGGTGGCAATGATAAGCAACTTAACATGCTGCTTGACCATTATCCTGAGGTCAAACAGGCATTATTGGCTGATGCTAGCGCGTGATCACTTGTTGGTAGAGATCTTGATAGGTGATGGCGGTTTGGGAGATATCACACGCAGCCGCTTGCTGGCGGCTGCCTTTAATAAGGTGAGCTCGCAGCGCGTCTTGTTGAGCAATGTCCGCGATATGTTGTGCTAACTGATTGGCGTTGCCTGGCTCAATGAGATGTCCGGTGACCCCATGTTCAATGATATCAGGTATCCCGCCGGCTCGAGCGCCTATCACGGGTAGCCCTGCTGCCATCGCTTCTAAGATGACTGAGCCCAACCCCTCGGTATAGGACGGGTGAACGAGCAGATTTGCCGCCGAAAACCAATCTCCCATATTGGTTTGTTTACCCATAAACTGCACATTCGTGAGCCCCTGAGCTTGCGCCTCGAGTGACGCGCGTTCTTTGCCATCACCCAGTAAACAAAACTGGATGTTGGTGTCTTGGTTTGCAAGTTTGCGAGCCGCTTCGATAGTGACGTCAAAACCTTTGTGGGCATACATGTTCGCCGCATGAATCACCAAAAACTGCCTCGGGAATCGTGATTTAATCTCCTCAACCCGAGAGGGTGAAACCGGGTAGCTAACTGGTGAGCTTGGGATCTTAACCCGTTGAGCGGCTGGATGATGTTTTTCAAGCTGACGGAGAATCTCCGAGCTCAAGCCGACCAGCGCACTGGCTTTGCGGTACGCAAATTGATTTAACCACTTTTTCTTTAAAGGGTTATCAATACGGCGTGTCACTATGTAGGGAACACGATGCAATAGGTGTTGAAGCAACGCCCAATAAATGGCACGGCCTTCGTGGACATGGACCAGATCGCATGTTGCGGTGATTGAGCGCCCGTGTCGCCGAGTATAGTGCGGACAAAGCACGATCTGGCATTGAGGTATCGCACGAAGTTCGTTGACCAGCGGGCTTTTGGGGTTCACCACTGCGGTGAGCTGATAGCCCATTTGGGCTTGTTGCTGGAGCAAGGTGAGGGTTTGACGTTCACCACCGCTAAAACCTGATGCAAGATTGACGTGACAAATGTGCATATTGTCACCACACCTTATTGAAGTCTTCGTTTTCTAATACTGTCGGATCGCGTTGAAACTCCAAGAGCTTGGCATATTTAAGGTAGCTATTAACGGCTGAGCTCAGTGCGACTGTCATACCGTCAACACCGCCTAAAAAGCCCCGCTGAAACAGATATTTGCGAATAAAGGCATTGAGTCCGTGTATAAACGGTGAGAATGCGTTGGCGCGCTTGCCCTTTTGATACATGATTTTCGCGGCACGGCCGCTAAAGTTACGCCCAGGTTTAGCAAAGAGCTGTCCGATGTTCTCAAAGGAGTAGTGGATAAGATCGCAATCAAGCTGTTTAGGATTTGTAGCCTGTACTGCCGCGTGTTGCTTAACCTCGGCAAAACGGGTTTTTGACTTGTTATACAAGCGAATGCAGTAATCTGGATACCAGCCGCACTGTTTCACCCAGCGGCTACCAATATGATTACGACGGCGAAAGGCAAAGGCGTCATGCTCAGTATTGGCCAAATCTAGCGCTTGGATTTGCTCCACTGCCTCTTCGGTAAGACGTTCGTCAGCATCAATACTGAGGATCCATTGATTGTCAGTGTGCGCCAAGCCAACGTTTTTTTGCAGGCCATCACCGAGGTAAGGCTGCGTGATAACAGTCGCATCAAGCTGCTCAGCAATGGCAATAGTGCGATCTGAGCTTTGCGAGTCAACCACCACAATGTCAGAACACACCTGCTGGAGCGACTCGATACAAGCTTTGATGTTTTTTTCTTCGTTGAGCGTAATGACGACGCCTGTGATCATGAGTTTATCCTTTGTGATTCGTGCTCTGAAAGACAGCTTGGTTTAGCTCTTTGTACTTTTGGACGATCGTGGCTTGGTTGAATTCAGCGAGTTTATCGTGAACGTATGCTTGCTCTTGCGGAGACCAGCCGGTATCGAGTGCTTTTTTCATGCAATCTGACATCGATATCTGCTCTTGACTACACAGATACTTCTTTAATTCGCCATCCATTATTTGGTGCACACCGCCAGGAGAATCTGTACAGACAATACGCGTGCCACAGGCCAGTGCTTCAAGTAATACCATGCCGAGCCCTTCAAATCTTGAGCTCAATACAAAAAGATCGGCGTGTTTAAACCATGGGAATGGGTTTTTCCGTGCACCTTTGAAAAACACGCGATGTTCAATATTGAGTGCTTTTACTGACGCCTCGATATTGTCTCTATCTTTACCTTCACCCACGATAACCAGATCGTGATGGATATCATATGTCTTAACAAGGTGCGCGTATGCTTCGACCAGTAATGTAAAGTTCTTTACTTGGGTGAGTCGCCCAAGGCCAAGAATAAAAGGTCGAGGGTGCATATCGGGCTCTACCTTGTCCGCCTGCTCACGGATATACACCTCGTTATTAGGGTTGCTAATCACTCTAGCTTGAGACGGCGTGATGGCATGTGTTTGAGTCAGGGATTGGAACGTGTTGTAGGCACCATCAGAGACGCAGACGATATGTTTCTTATCGAACAATGCTCGGTAAATGACGCCTGAGAAAATACCATATTGCTGTGGCTTGATAATGTTTTCACAGACATAAACAAAGCGGTCATCATGCAGCGGCCAAAGCTGTTCAAAGGTGCCTTGACCACGAAAAATAACCAAATCAAACGGTCCTTTTTCCGCTTCGAGCTGTCGGAGTCTTCGCTTGAAGAAAAAAGCACTGGGATAAGCAAATAGCAGCGGGAAGGTTTTGCTGATTAACGCATTAAATAGTTTACAAATCAGATAATAAAGCGCACCTATCCCAGTTTTTAACACTGATTGTTTAAGGTCAAACAGGCGGACGTCAACATTCGGCGTCGGCTTTATATCTTGAGGTCGATTTTTGAGATAGATTAACGTGGCATCATCACCATTGGCGGCGAATGCATCGGATAAATTAACCGCGACTCTCTCCATACCACCGAGTTTCAGACAATTGACGACAATCGCGACACGCATATCAGCGCTCATCCTGTGTGTTGTTTTTTATGTTTGCCAGTGAGTAAAAACAGCCTGACACAATCACAAAGGCAAATACGCCAAGGCTTCGGCTGTTAAAGGTTTCAAAGGCATTGACCGTTAGCCAGTAGATACAAAAGGCGATAGAGAAGAATGCGACTACCTTACCGCTCTTCGACGTATCGCGAGCGACAAAGCAACGCGTAGCGAGCTGGAAGTAGGTAAATAAAATCAACGCAAAGCCTGCTAAGCCATAGGCGACTAACGATTCAATATGGCTGCTATGTAAATGAGATAGGTTTCTATAGCCAAGAGAACTTGCCTTTAATGCGGATAGCTTTTCAGATGAAGAGATAACATGCCCGATACCATTTTCCCCCAAACCTACCAAGGGACTCTTTTGAAATACATCCCAAGCCGCTAACCAAGAATTCAGTCTTACGCCAACACTGGTCATCGGAATATTGTCTAGGTTGCCCTGGATAACACTAGAGATGACAGCACTCTCTTTTAGTGCTCGGTTTTGAATATAGTCAGATTGACTGACTGAAAACAGGGTGATTACGACAAACGCGTAGCCTAAGAGCAACTTCTTCTTTCCCTCAATGACGCCCACAAAGAACAGCAGTATCGGCGTTAATGCGATGACGATCGCGAGGGCAAGCCACACTTGTCGCGACTGGCTGACCAGTGTCAATACGAGGCCTAGGATGGCTGAAAGTGCAAAGAACGCGCGAAGCGTCCAGCGACTTTTGTCGACGAGATAAAAGCTAAACGCCGAAATAATCGCAATCACACCGCCCAGCATCGAGGTGTACTGCGCATTCTTTAAACCAAAGTCGACGCGGTGCGTGTGGAGTAGTTTATGAATTTGGTTTGAGAAGTCGCTTTGTGTATAGCAAGCAATGAACACGCCCAGAACAAAGCAGGCGGCGAGCCCGATCACGGTGTCTTTTCGCCCTTGCAAGGCGAGGCCGATGGGGACGAGCAAAAACAGTTTTGCTAACCGGTCGACATGTGGGTAGGCATTGGCAATGTCAGGAATATGCATCAAGCTATTTGCCCAGCTCAGGCACTGGACGATAATGACTCCAAAAAACGCCCAGACAATGGGGTCTTTTTTAAGCTGGGGCCAATGGGTATAAAGCAAGGGCAGGCTTAATAATAAAAAGCCGGCACGGAAGACTTCACCCACGTCAGGAAATGCGATCGCACACAAGGCATAACCGAATAGGAAAAAGCGGGTGATTTGGTAATACAACTGATGACTCAGGTAACGAGAACTGGATGATGCCATGCTGATACTGCTCACGGTAGAATCCTTTTTACAACTCGGCTCGGGGCGAGATCGTTTAAACATTTTAAGTGCCCTAGGGGACATTCGCGCTGGAAGCAAGGACGGCACTCGATATCCGTGTGCACAATATCGACCTTACTGGTCAGCGGCGGGGTGTAATCGGGGGATGTTGAGCCGTAGATGGCTATCACTTGGCAGTTGACTGCCGCGGCGATGTGCATCAACCCCGAGTCATTGCTGACCACGGTTTGACACGCGCCTAAAAGGTCGACGGCTTCGATTAAGTTGGTTTTGCCTGCCAATACATGAATATTAGGCGCATGCTCTGCGAGAGCGGCAATTTTTTCACAGGTTTCAACATCTTTCGCCGAGCCAAAAAGCCAAATTTGGTAGCCTTGTTGATGCGCTTGGCGTGCGACCTCAGCATAGTGCTGTTCTGGCCACTTTTTGGCGGGCCCGAACTCGGCCCCCGGGCATAAACCAATCACAGGTTTGTCTTGGTTTAATCCCAGTTTGGCGATGACAGCCGCTTGGGCGTCTGGATCGATGTCTAGCGCCGGCTTAGGGAGGTTGTCGAGCCCACCCAGCGAGGCAGAGCTTTGCATCTCGGTGCGCGGGTGAGCGAGGGCAACATAACGCTCAACCATGTATTGAAACGCTTTCTTGTTGGGACGCAGGTCGTTGAGCAAGCCATAACGCATTTCACCTTTCCAACCTGTACGCGTCGGGATCCCTGCAAACCACGGGATCAGTGCGGATTTTGCGGAATTAGGTAACACGTAGGCGCGATCATAACCGTGTTTTGCTAAGCGTTTCCCCAGTTGGTAGCGTTTACCAAGTGCCAATTCGCCATGGCCGAGTGGCATTTCAATGCTGCGATTAACCTCGGGCATGCGCGCGAGAATCGGCGCGCACCAAGCGGGCGCCATCACATCAATCTTGGCATCCGGGTGCTGTTGCTTGAGGGTTTTATACAAAGACTGCGACATCACCATATCGCCGACCCATGATGGGCCAATGATTAATACGCTGGTCATGATGCCCGTTTCCTCTTTGCTTCTTGGTAGATATTACGGCCGTCCTCGCGGGTACGAAGTAGCTGCAAGATCCACATGTATTGATCCAGCTGACCGTCGAGCATGGTTTCTATTTGTTGGTTCATCATGCGTGCGTCGGTGCGACTGTCTCCCGTTGGGAAGTCGTTAAACGCAGGGTGAACCTCGATGACGAACCGACCCGTCTGGGCATCAAAGCCTGACAGCACAGGGACAATATGCGAGCGGGTGACTTTGCTTAACTTGCCTAGACTCGGCAAGGTCGCTTTGGTGGTGGCAAAAAACGGCACGAACTCGCTGCTCTCATCTCGCATATCTTCGTCGGGCAAGTAATATCCCAAAAATCCGCGCTTAACTGCACGGATAAAGGGCTTAATCCCTGCTTCGCGCTCATAACAGTTACCGCCATATTGTACGCGTTGGCGATGCATCAGCCAGTCTAGTAGCGGGTTTTTTTGTCGTTTTGAGAATGCCGCCACGGGGAGCCCTTGCGAGGCAAATAAAATCGCGGCTGCATCGATGGCCCAAGTATGGGGCACAAAGAGGATCACCGCTTCGTCGTTATCAGTGTGCCGAGTGATATGTTCCATGCCAGTCACATCACAGTGGTGTTGAAACCACTGGCGACTGCGCAAGGTGATCAGCGGAAAGCTCAGCAAAAAAGCCCCTGCGGTGGTCAAGGTGTCGACTAATATGGCTTCGCGTGCTTGCGCGGATTTCTCGGGAAAGCAGGCTTCCAAATTAAGCCAGGCATTAAGGATCGTGCCTTTTTTCTTTTTAACCAGTTTGCGCGCCACCCATTGTGCGAAGCGATGCTTACCGCGCGCCGGCACCAGAAGGCTGAAAGGCATTGCGATGAGTAGCATCAGCCACGTGCCCCAGAATTTAGGCGCTAAGTAAGCACGCGAGAACTCTGGGTTATACGCGTGCGCGTCGTAATCGTGTCGCTGTTTTGTCATTGCTCTTTCTCGCGTCCCACTATCAAGGGGGACGAATTGCTTTTATTAGCGATTGATTTCGGCTAGGTAAGCGGCGACACCTTCAGCCACGGTCTTAAAGGAGGCGGTGTATCCCGCTTCACGTACCTTGGTCAGATCGGCTTGTGTGTACGCTTGGTAGCGACCTTTTAGGTGTTCGGGGAAGGGGATCTCTTCAATCTCTCCTTGACCGTGGAAATCAATCACCGCATTGGCAACCGCACTAAAAGGCTCGGCGCGGCCGGTACCACAGTTGTAGATCCCGCTGATCTGTTGCTGCCAGAACCAAATATTCATTGCGCAGACATCACCGACATAGACAAAGTCACGCTTGAAGGTATCACTGCCCTCAAAAAGTTTGGGGTTCTCGCCTTTTAGAATTTGTTGATTGAGGTGATAAGCCACTGACGCCATGCTGCCTTTGTGCTGTTCGCGCGGACCATACACATTAAAATAACGGAAGCCAGTAATCGGTGGCAGTGTCTCGCCATGGGCCTTGGCATCTTCTTGCACACGACGGACATAGTTGTCGAACTGCTGCTTGGAATACCCATAGACATTCAGCGCGCCTTCATACTCTGGCGCTTCAATGAAGTTACTGTCGCGGCCGCCATAGGTGGCTGCTGACGAGGCGTAGAGAAAGGGGATATCGCGGTCAATACAATAATGCAACAGTTCTTTCGAGTACTCGTAGTTGTTGAGCATCATGTATTTGCCGTCCCACTCTGTGGTCGCTGAGCAAGCGCCTTGGTGGAAAATAGCTTCGATCGGGCCGAAGTTCTCTCCGGCCATGATTTGGGTAAGAAAATCTTCCTTATCCATATAGTCCGCGATGTCGAGGTCAACCAGGTTAACGAATTTGGTGCCGTCTTTGAGGTTATCGACCACCACGATGTCACGGTAGCCTTGCTCGTTCAGTGCTTTTACTAAGTTGCTGCCAATCATGCCAGCACCACCAGTCACAAAAATCATATCGTTACCTAATTCATCTCTATCTGACGACAGACCCCGTCGCCATCACTGTTGACTGTGATAGTATGGTCAAGCATCAACCGGGCAGAGGACTGAACCATACATGAAAACCCGAGACCGAATTATCCATGCTGCACTGGCTTTATTCAATCAACATGGTGAACCGAATATCACCACCAACCATATCGCAGCAGAACTCGGGATTAGCCCGGGCAACCTTTACTATCACTTCCGTAATAAAGAAGCGATTATACACAGTATATTCGACCAATACGCGCAAGATCTTGCCCTTGCCTTTGATCCTAGTCAGCCTCGTGATGATACCCAAGCCTTGCTGCAGCATTACTTGGACGCGACCTTTAGCTTGATGTGGCGCTATCGGTTTTTTTACGCCAATTTGCCGGACATTTTGCGTCGTGACGAAGCACTGCAACAAAAATATCTTGGGGCGCAGCAACAGCTACAAACCAACTTGATGGCCATTTTGCATCATTACCGTCAAGCCGGTTGGCTGAGTCTCAATGACAGCGCTTTGTCTGCGGTCGGAGAAACGCTTAAGCAAGTGGCGTCGAGCTGGATTTTTTATCAAAGTGCACAAGCTCCCCAAACGCAAATTCATGCAGGGGTGATCTACAAAGGTATTTTGCAGATGCTGGCATTGTTACATCCTCTGACATCGGCACAGGGACAAATGGCCATCACTGCGTTAATAGACCACTACGAGCAGCAGTTAGTTCGCCAAGACTCACGCTCGCTGGACACATTGAACTGAGCTATCTCTCTAGGCGATGGTCGCATTGCGCGATATTCGCCCAGCTTGTCAGTGATTACACGATATGAATCACTGTCTCGCGCCCCTTATTGGCACAAAACGCGTGAACGTGCCATGATAGCAAGCATTCATTCGTCGTACACAATGTGTGCGGCGGCCTTCCCAAAGTAATCATCACAGCACGGAGATTGCGATGACGGCTGCCTTCTACCAGCAAATCCGTCATCAGCTTGAGCAAGTTAAAGCTGATGGCTTGTACAAAAGTGAACGCCTTATCACCTCACCACAAGCGGCCAGTGTGGCCGTCAATCATGAACAGCAGGTATTGAACTTTTGCGCCAATAACTATTTGGGGCTCGCTAACCATCCTGAGTTGGTGGACGCTGCCAAAGCAGGTATGGATGAGCACGGCTTTGGTATGGCGTCGGTACGGTTTATTTGTGGGACGCAAGATGCGCACAAAACCCTGGAAGCCAAGTTATCTGACTTTCTCGGGATGGAAGATACCATCCTGTATTCCTCATGCTTTGACGCCAATGCGGGATTATTCGAAACCATTCTCGGCCCAGACGATGCCATTATTTCTGATGCGCTAAACCATGCGTCGATTATCGATGGCGTGCGCTTATGTAAAGCCAAGCGTTTCCGTTATGCCAACAACGATATGGACGAGTTGGAAGCCCAGCTAAAAGCGGCGAAAGCGGCCGGTGTGGCGAATATCTTGATTGTGACAGATGGTGTCTTCTCGATGGACGGCGTGGTAGCGAATTTGCCGGCTGTGTGCGATCTGGCGGAGCAATATGGTGCGTTGGTGATGGTGGATGACTCTCACGCGGTCGGCTTTATGGGCCAGAACGGTCGAGGCACACACGAATATCATCAAGTGATGGATCGTGTCGACATCATCACTGGTACCTTGGGCAAAGCCATGGGCGGCGCGTCAGGAGGCTACACCTCAGGCAAAAAAGAGGTGATTGATTGGTTGCGTCAACGTTCGCGCCCTTACCTTTTCTCCAACTCGCTGGCACCGGCGATTGTATCTGCCTCTATTCGCGTACTGGATATGCTGGCCGAAAGTGATCACTTGCGTGAGCAGCTTTGGGACAACAGCCAACACTTCCGTGCACGCATGACGGAAGCGGGCTTTACCTTAGCGGGCGCTGATCATGCCATTATTCCTGTGATGCTCGGTGATGCCAAAGTGGCCAGTGAGTTTGCCGAGCGGATGATGGAAGAGGGTGTCTATGTGGTGGGCTTCTCCTACCCAGTGGTGCCCAAAGGGCAAGCACGTATTCGTACCCAGATGTCAGCCGCGCATACGCGTGAGCAACTGGACCGTGCTATTGATGCCTTCATCAAAGTGGGCAAAGAGATGAAATTGATTGGGTAATGTCATGACACAAACAACCATGAAAGCCTTGGCCAAACTCAAGGCGGAGCCCGGCATTTGGATGACGGAGGCCGAGCTTCCTGAGCTGGGGCATAACGATCTGCTGATCAAAATTCGTAAAACGGCCATCTGTGGCACCGATGTGCATATTTATAAGTGGGACGAGTGGTCACAAAATACCATCCCTGTTCCTATGGTGGTCGGCCATGAATATGTCGGTGAAGTCGTCGGCATTGGTCAAGAAGTGCGTGGCTTTTCACTGGGGGACCGTGTCTCTGGTGAGGGCCATATCACCTGTGGGCACTGCCGGAACTGCCGTGGCGGTCGTACCCACCTATGTCGTAATACCGTCGGGGTGGGGGTTAATCGCGAAGGGGCGTTTGCCGAGTATTTGGTGATCCCTGCGTATAATGCGTTCAAAATCCCCGATGAGATTTCGGATGACTTAGCCTCGATTTTTGACCCGTTTGGCAACGCCGTCCACACCGCGCTCTCGTTTGATTTGGTGGGCGAGGATGTGCTGATCACCGGTGCAGGTCCGATTGGGATCATGGCCGCTGCGGTGGCGCGCCATGTCGGGGCGCGTCATGTGGTGATCACCGATGTGAACGAGTATCGCCTCGAGCTTGCCCGCAAAATGGGGGTGACCCGTGCGGTCAATGTCGCCAATACCTCGCTGGAATCAGTGATGGAAGAGCTGGGGATGAGTGAAGGCTTTGATGTTGGCCTCGAAATGTCTGGTGTGCCGGCGGCGTTTAATAGCATGCTGACGGCCATGAATCACGGTGGCAACATAGCGCTGCTTGGGATCCCACCCAGTGATATGGGGATTGATTGGAACCAAGTGATTTTTAAAGGCTTGGTGATCAAAGGTATCTATGGCCGTGAGATGTTCGAAACCTGGTACAAGATGGCGTCGTTAATCCAATCAGGGTTGGATTTAACCCCGATCATCACCCATCACTACAGCGTGGATGACTTTCAACAAGGCTTTGATGTGATGTGCTCAGGCCAATCAGGCAAGGTGATCCTCGATTGGCAGAACTAAATGCCACGATTGCCGCGCCCATGTTGAACCATGGCGATGGGCTCTGTTAGATGACAAACGCGCCCGCCGATGAGGTGGGCGTGTTTAATCCAGCCAAGGCACAGGGTTGGTAGTGTTGCCTTTACGGCGAATTTCGAAATACAGAGAAGGGGTGGATTGTCCACCACTATCGCCGACCAAGGCGATAGCTTCCCCGGCAGTGACCGTATCGCCTACGTCTTTTAGCAAAGCTTGGTTGTAGCCATACAAGGTCATGTCCCCTTTGCCATGGTCAACGGCAATCAATAACCCATAGCCGCGTAGCCAGCTAGAAAGCACGACTTTACCCGCATGCGCCGCTTTGACCTCGGTACCGCGTTTGGCCCCAATTACGATACCATTCCACGAGACTTCACCTGACTGACGCTCACCAAAACGGTGGAGCAGCTTCCCTTGGGTGGGCCAGTGAAGTTTGCCTTTGGCTTTTCCAATGCCCGCCATTTTTACTTGTGCACGGCGCGCGGCCGCGGCAATTTGCTCTTGCAGCCGTTGCTTGTTTGTCTTGAGCTCAGCTAAATAAGCATTGTCGCTGGCAATTTTGGCCCGGATTTTTTTCGCGGTCTGGCTTTGCGAGGCTTGCTCCCGCTCCAGTGCTTGTTTTTTCTCGGTTAACTCTGCCACCAAGCTAGCCTGCTTATCACGTTGTTGTTTGAGCTGGTGGGCCGTGAGTTGATAATCGGTGCGAGTCGCAGCTAATGATTCGATCGCCTCCTGCATGGTGCTTGCAAGCACTTCAGCATACTTCGTGAGTCGGTCGAGCTTGGTGGGTGACTCTTGGCTAAGTAGGCGTTTGAGCTGATCATGCTCGCCTTGGCGATATTGGGCGTCGATCAATTCGGCTAACTGTGCCTGCTGGGCAATCATCTCTTGTTTGAGTCGCGCTTGCTTTTTGCTTAGGCGCGTGATTTGAGCATCAGTCTGCTGCAGGGTTTGCTGAGCTTGGCGCGTTTTTTTAGACAGGGTATCAATGCGTTTCGACTGTGCTTTTAGATCGCTTTGTAACGCATTGAGCTTTTTATTGTGCGCCGCCAATTGCGATTGCTGGCGGGCAATTTCATCGCTCACTCCCTCTAGCTCAGAGTTGGCATTGGCTGAGCCAATCAACAGGCAGAGAAAAACGCCAGTGCATAATGCACTGGCGCGGAGGGTTTGGCTTAAGCGTGTTCGTTTCTCCCGCATAGGGGGATTATTTCAGATCGAACAGTGGCTTGCCAGTCATCTCTTCAGGAATCTCCATACCGGTTAATGCCAGCATAGTCGGTGCCAGGTCAGAGAGCTTACCGCCTTCTTTCAAGCTTACCGGCTGACTGCCCACATACATCAGCGGGACAGGCAGGTTGGTGTGTGCCGTATACGCACCGCCGGTCTCTTCGTTGACCATCATCTCAGCGTTACCGTGGTCGGCGGTGATCAGCATCTGACCATCCACTTCTTTGATGGCTTCCAAGACACGGCCGATGCAGTGATCGACGGCTTCGCAGGCCTGTACTGCAGCGTCATACACCCCAGTGTGGCCAACCATGTCGCCGTTTGGATAGTTACAGATGATCATATCGAACTTACCAGACTTAATCGCATCAACGAGCTTGTCGGTCAGCTCTTCTGAACTCATTTCTGGTTGCAGATCATAGGTAGCCACTTTTGGTGAGGCGACCAAGGCACGCTCTTCGCCTTCAAACACGGTCTCGATACCGCCGTTGAAGAAGAAAGTCACGTGTGCGTACTTCTCGGTTTCAGAGATACGCAGCTGAGTTTTACCATTTTTTGATAGCCATTCGCCAAGCGTGTTGGAGAGGCTTTCAGGTGGGAAGGCCACCGTGGTATCGATGTCGGCGGCGTATTCCGTCAGCATCACAAAGTCAGACAGTTCCGCGTATTTTTTACGCGCAAAGCCATCAAAATCCGGCATAAAAGCGCGCGTCATTTGACGAGCACGGTCGGCACGGAAATTCATGAAAACAACCGCATCGCCATCGTTAATGGTCGCTTTGTTGTCACCGTCACGGTAAATTTCTGTTGGGGCGACAAATTCATCATTTTCTTCACGTGCGTAAGCCGCTTCCAAGCCTTCTACAGCGCTGGTCGCAGTGAATTCGCCTTGCGCTTGGGTGAGCAAATCATAAGCGCGCTCGACACGGTCCCAGTTGTTGTCACGGTCCATGGCGTAGTAGCGACCAACCAGTGATGCGGTACGGCCTTTACCCAGCTTTTCAAATAGGGCATCGAAGCGCTCTAGTGATGCTTTTGCACTGCGTGGCGGCGTATCACGGCCATCCAGGAAGCAGTGTAGATAAATCTGATCGGCACCGCGCTCTGCGGCCAGTTCAACCATGGCGGCAATATGATCTTCATGGCTGTGTACACCGCCAGGCGACATCAGACCCATAATATGCACGGCTTTGCCCTTATCAACGGCTTTATCAACGGCGGCCGTCAGTGCTGGGGTTTGGTTAAACTCACCGTCCGCAATGGATTTGCCAATACGGGTCAAGTCTTGGTAAACCACGCGACCTGCGCCGATGTTGACATGGCCAACTTCTGAGTTACCCATTTGCCCATCAGGCAGACCCACATCGAAACCGGACGCTGAAATCAGTGTGCTGTTCTCGGCCATGAGGCTGTCGATCACAGGGGTGTTGGCGTTGGTAATCGCGTTATCGCTTTGTGGGTCGCGATAACCCCAGCCATCGAGAATCACCAGTGCAAGTGGTTTTTTCGCAGACATGTTACGTCCTCTTAATTCAAGCAAAAGACTGACATTGGATGCCAATGACATTGGATGTCATGGAGCAACCACTGAGGCATGGAGCCAGATGCATGGCTAGCTTCAGGGCTCAGTGTGTGCGTAATTTTACAACATTTTACGGGCTGATATGTAGGCTAAGATCAATTATCCCAGCTGACAAGTTAACCAGCAAGCCTTGGTTCACTTGCCTTCGACCCTTGACTCCCCTCATTATGGCGAAGATCGCCGCTGTGCGCGAATGGCTTGGCTCGATTTCTGCGATTGATGAAACCTTCTTTCTTTTCAAGTTATTGAGCGGAAGGTGAAAACGCGGGGACGTGCGTATGAGTGAGCAAACGCGCGATTTCGTCTCGGCAGGCTGTAAAACCATGGCGAGCAGGTTATACTCGACACCATTTTCACCCCTTGATGGACTCTCGCCCTCGGCGAGACAAGCAAGCAGTATAGAGCAAAGGTTATGCAGGAATATATTGATTTTGTCTCCAATAACATGATTCTCACCCTTGTCTGGGTAGGCTTGGCGGCCGCTTTACTGATGTCGCTGATTAAACAAAAAACGGCTGCCTATAAAGTGGTAGGCCCTAATGACGCGGCGATCCTTAACAACCGAGAAAATGGGGTGTTCGTCGACATTCGTGGCCATGATGATTTTCGCGCCGGCCACATCACGGGGGCGATTAATGTGTTGCCGAGTGAAATCAAATCACAGTCGTTTGGTGAGCTTGAAAAACACAAAAATGACCCCATCATTGTGGTATGCAAAACCGGTCAAATGGCGGCAGACAGTGCCAATCAACTGGCAAAAGCAGGCTTCGAGTCCGTTTATATTCTTAAAGACGGTTTGACCTCTTGGAACGATGCCAAAATGCCGCTGGTCCGTGCCAAAAGCGGTAAGGGCAAGAACAAAAAGAAAAAGTGATCCTTCACTCAATTCTCGAGCGACCGCATGACGCGGTGGCTCGCATTTTTTAATGTGCCAGGCGCATTTGCAATTTTTAAAATAAGGACGAACCATCATGGCTGAAGCCGAAAACAACCAACAAGCCGAGCAAAATTTTGCCATTCAACGCGTTTTTCTCAAGGACGTGTCTTTTGAAGCGCCAAACTCGCCAGAAGTGTTCCAACAAGATTGGTCGCCAGACGTTAACCTTGATTTGGACACGCAAAGCCGCGAGTTGGGTGAAGGCATCTATGAAGTGATCTTGCGTTTGACCGTGACGGTGAAAAACCAAGAAAGTAATGCCTTCCTTTGTGAAGTGCAGCAAGGTGGTATTTTCTCTGTGTCAGGCATGGAGTCGCCTCAATTGGCACATTGCCTGGGCGCTTTCTGTCCTAACATTCTTTTCCCTTATGCGCGTGAAACGATTTCGAGCTTGGTCGTTAAAGGAACCTTCCCGCAACTGAACCTGGCACCGGTTAACTTTGATGCCTTGTTCATGAACTACCTGCAGCAGCAGGCGGGCGAAACAGCTAGCGAAGAAGACGCGCAAGCGTAAGGTGTGATGATGACAGATCTTGCTCCTACTCAAGATGCGGCCATTACGGTACTGGGCGCCGGCTCTTACGGGACGGCGCTAGCAATCTCGTTGGCCAGAAATGGCGCCAACGTGGTGTTATGGGGGCACGATCCGAGTCATATCGCACAGCTGGAAATTGATCGCGCCAACCAAGCGTTTCTTCCCGATGTGGCGTTTCCAGACTCATTAGTGCTCTGTGCGGATCTATCTGTTGCGGTCAATGCCAGTCGCGATTTGCTTGTGGTCGTCCCCAGCCATGTATTTGGTGATGTACTGAGCCAAGTGCGCCCTCATTTACGGGCCGACTCTCGTGTGTGTTGGGCGACTAAAGGCCTAGAGCCGGAAACCGGTCGTTTATTGCAAGACGTGGCACGTGAACAATTGAGCGACGATATACCGCTCGCGGTGTTATCGGGGCCTACGTTTGCTAAAGAACTTGCCGCGGGCATGCCTACCGCGATTTCGGTGGCCTCGCCTGACGCAGAGTTCGTGAGTGATTTACAAGAAACCATTCATTGCCAACATAGCTTCCGTGTGTATGGCAATCATGATTTTATCGGCATGCAACTTGGCGGCGCGGTGAAAAATGTGATTGCCATTGGCGCAGGGATTTCCGATGGCATTGGCTTTGGCGCCAACGCACGGACGGCCTTGATCACGCGGGGCTTGGCGGAAATGACCCGGTTAGGTGAAGCGCTGGGTGCGTCCCGTGATACCTTTATGGGGATGGCGGGGTTAGGAGATTTGGTGCTGACGTGCACCGATAACCAGTCGCGTAACCGTCGCTTTGGCCTGGCATTAGGCAAAGGTGAGGATGTGCAAGGTGCCCAAGACAATATCGGCCAAGTGGTCGAGGGGTATCGCAACACCAAAGAAGTATGGGCACTGGCCCAGCGCGCGGGCGTCGAGATGCCTATTGTGGAGCAGATTTATCAAGTGCTCTATCAAGGTAAATTGGCCCATCATGCCGCGCGCGACTTGCTGGCACGAGACAAGAAGTCCGAATAACAGCAAAAATCGAAGAGAGTAACGCGCGGGGTGAGAACCGCGCGTTTTTTTTATACACTGGCGTGAGGCGGTGTTGTCGCCTGAGTGGTAGATCATTTGGGATAAGGATGAAGGCAGTGAATCAGGCCAAAAAACAATGCCAACAAGATCGTGTCTGGCAAGCAGTGAAAAAAGAAGCGCGTGAGCATTCAGAGCGTGAGCCGATGTTGGCGAGTTTTTACCATGCCACTATTATTAAGCACGACAATTTAGCCAGTGCGCTTAGCTATATTCTCGCCAATAAGCTTTCCACGCCCTCGATGCCCTCAATGGCGGTGCGAGAGGTGATAGAAGAAGTGTATGCCAATGATGCTTGCGTGGCGGAATCAGCCGCGTGCGATATTTGTGCTACCGTTGAACGTGATCCTGCCGTTGAGCTGTATTCAACGCCACTTTTGTACCTAAAGGGCTTTCATGCATTACAAGGTTTTCGGGTTGCGAACTGGCTATGGCGTCAAGGACGAAAAGAACTCGCGACCTACCTGCAAAACCAAATCTCGGTGACCAGTCAAGTGGATGTTCATCCCGCTGCCTGCATAGGTCGTGGCATTATGTTTGACCATGCAACGGGTATCGTGATCGGTGAAACGGCCGTTATCGAAGACAATGTGTCTATTTTGCAAGATGTGACCTTGGGCGGGACAGGCAAAGAAGGCGGCGATCGCCATCCGAAGATCCGCACTGGGGTGATGATTGGTGCAGGGGCAAAAATACTGGGTAATATTGATATCGGTGAAGGCGCGAAAATTGGCTCCTGCTCTGTGGTGCTTAACCCCGTTCCACCTCACACCACGGTGGCAGGCGTGCCGGCCAAGATTGTGGGTCGCCCCAGCTCGCACATGCCATCGCTGGATATGGATCAAGAATTTAATGGCTCGCACAAGACATTTATCTCGGGAGATGGGATCTAATGCGGCTTGCACAAGCGCGGCTTGCATAAGCGCGGCTTGCATAAGTGCGGCTTGCACCCAAGCTATCTCAGAATAAAAAACGGAGCCGTGGGCTCCGTTTTTAGCAATAGATGAAAGCTTCGCCGCGAGTTAGAACAGCTTTTCGGCAACTTCGTACAAGTCGTCGCGGAATGGGCGCTTCATGTTTTCAATCGCGTCAACGATGTCATGATGCACCATTTTGTCATTCTGAATACCGACACAACGGCCACCTTCACCTTGTTGCAGAAGGTCAACGGCGTAAGCGCCCATGCGCGAGGCAAGAATGCGGTCAAAGGCACCGGGTTGGCCGCCACGTTGAATATGGCCAAGAATGGTCGCGCGTGTTTCGCGGCCGGTTTCGCTCTCGATGAACTTCGCGAGTTCATTGGCGTCGGTCATCAGCTCAGTGATCGCGATGATCGCGTGCTTCTTACCTTTGTAGATGCCTTCTTTCACTTTGGCGAGAAGCTTGTCTTTATCCAACCCAATCTCTGGGGTGATGATGTATTCACAGCCACCAGCAATCGACGCCATCAGGGTCAGATCGCCGCAATGACGGCCCATGACTTCAACAATAGAGATACGCTGGTGAGAAGACGAGGTGTCGCGCAGGCGGTCAATGGCGTCAATCACCGTGTTCATCGCCGTCATATAGCCGATGGTGTAGTCCGTCCCCGCAACATCATTATCAATGGTGCCCGGCAGGCCAATACAGGGGTAACCCATTTCGGTCAGTTTCTTTGCCCCCATGAATGAGCCGTCACCACCAATGACGACCAAGGCGTCGATGCCGTGCATTTTCAGGTTCTGAATCGCTTGCTCACGCACTTTCTCGTCGGCAAATTCAGGAAAACGCGCTGAACCTAGGAAGGTGCCGCCGCGGTTAATCACGTCAGAAACGCTTGTGCGATTGAGGCGCTCAATGCGGTTTTGATGCAGGCCGAGAAAACCATCATAAATACCATATACTTCTAAGCCTTCGCTGAGCGCGCTGCGAACCACACCGCGAATCGCTGCGTTCATACCTGGCGCATCACCGCCACTGGTCAAAACACCAATTTTTCTAACCATGGTTACCCTCTAACTGTTCGTCACTTAATTCGTTCCGATTGCGGTAATGGCAACCTGCTTGCCCCAGTGAACCCGCAATGACGATCGCTTAAACTGTAATTTTCCTACTTCTGTAATAGTATTACAATTGCTATAGAAAAAAAGTTGATACATGTCAGCCCGATGAGCTTTTGTTCATGCCGCCCTTCACGCTTTTGCCTCCTTTGGCACCACGGATTTGGGGTCTTGATGGATGATCACATCTGCCCCGGGAAAGGCGACGAGCAATCTATCTTCCACTTCATCGGCAATAGTATGTGCATCCACTAAGGGTAGCTCGTCATCAAGCTCTATGTGTAATTGGATAAACTTTGTCATGCCCGCCTGACGAGTGCGCAGTTGATGAATGCCATGCACCCCTACCACTGAGCTCGAGAGCACCGCTATTTTTTCTTGTTCTTCAAGCGGTAACTGCCTATCGAGCAGTGATTGGATGGCCTCGTAAGCCATTTTAAGTGCTTGCGATAAAATAAACAGGCTGATGGCAATCGCAAACCAGGCATCGGCCTGTGTCCAGCCGTACCAACTCAGTCCAAGGGCAATAATGATCGCGACATTCATTAACAAATCAGATTGATAGTGAAGGGCATCGGCGGCGATGGCGGGACTGGCGGTTTTGCGGATCACCCATTTTTGAAACAGCACCAAGCCGAAGGTGATCACGGTAGCGCCGACGCTGACCATAATGCCAAGTTCAGGGGCGGCAATCGGTACGGGCTTGAACAAACGTTCGAGTCCACTGAGCAGCAAGAAGGAGGCGGAGCCAATAATGAAGGTGGATTGCGCCAAGGCGGCCAATGATTCCGCTTTACCATGACCAAAACTGTGTTCACTGTCCGCGGGCTGAACCGCGTAGCGCACCACGAGTAAGTTGGTGAGCGAGGCGAGCAAATCGAGCAATGAGTCAACAAACGAGGCCAGCACACTGACCGAGCCGGTGAGCCACCACGCGATGAGTTTGGCTAATAGGAGGAGGGTCGCCACACAGGTGGCTGCCCACGCCGCGGCTTCGACCCAAAAGGCATACTTTTTTGTCATACAGAGGGCAGTCGGTTAATCAACACTGCCCTCAAGTATATATGCCATTGACGGCAAACGTATGACACGGCGCAGGTTTAGCGCCAACAGTCACCTTTTTGACCCAGTTGGCGATGCTCCCCTTTACCTCGGTGACCGTGACCGCGTTGCGCCCACTTTTCCATCATCGCATCAAAAAAGGCGCTTTGTTGCTCAGCGGTCAGCACTTGTAACATCGCATGCTGATGGCGGGCGTGCTTAACGCGACGCTCAAGATTTGGCTGTGGTTGAGACGCCAAGAGCTCGCGCACTGCCGCTTCATCGAACGTCTGTTGGGTGAGTAAAGCATGCATGTTGGCATGGAAATCGTCTCGTGCCTGTTGACGCTGGGCACGATAGTCATCACGAAGCGCTTGAATTTGCGCTTTTTGCTCATCGGTTAAATCCAGATCGCGCCACAGACTGCGATCCATGCCAGCGCCGACATGTGGAGCCGCTAAAGTCGGAAGGGTAATGGCTGCGAGCGCTAAACCTATCGTGATACGTTTCATCATCTTTCTCCTGAATGGAATGTTTACCCTGTTAGCCTACGTGTTGGGATGTAAAGTGACGTTATTGGGTGTAAAGATGGGTAAAGTCACGCATGTGTGTGAGCCGCTATGATAAAAATACACCCTGTTCGGTGTCACAAACACGCCACCTTGGGAGTGAGTGTAAAAGCATGTATCAGGTTTTAATCATCGATGATGACACAGCGTTAACGGACCTTCTCAGCGAACTGCTGTCCTTGGAGGGGTTTTCGGTGCGCTGCGCGGATAACGGCCAAGTGGGTTTGGAGATGGCGAATGCGTCACCGCCCGATATCATTTTGCTGGATGTGATGATGCCTGTGCTCAACGGGATGGAAACCTTGCGTCAGCTACGCGCGACCTCAAACGTGGCGATTTTGATGCTCACTGCGCGAGGTGAGGAAGTGGATCGTGTGATGGGGCTAGAATTAGGCGCGGACGACTATTTGGCTAAACCCTTTAGTGATCGTGAACTGCTTGCCCGAATGCGAGCGATTTTACGCCGGACGCAGGGAGAGGGTGTCGAGCCGACGCAATCGGACGAAGAACCTGTCCTCGCCCATCATGACGTGCGGGTCTACCCACGCCGGCTGGAAACCCTCTGTCAAGACAGACCTGTGGAGCTAACGGGGATGGAAACCGAAATGCTCGCTTGTTTACTTCATCACCCAGGCGAAGTGGTGAGCAAAGCCCTGCTGAGCGAACAAGTGCTCGGTAAACGCTTAATGCCGTTTGATCGGGCAGTCGATGTACACATTTCCAATCTGCGCAAAAAACTGCCTGAGCGCCTTGATGGCAAGCCAAGGATCAAGACCTTGAGAGGTAAGGGTTACTTATGGGTCGATTAGCGACGTGGCGACAACGAGCCGGAGTACGTTGGGCGCGGGTGCCTTTTCTCGGCAGCTTATACGGTCGGGTTTTTGTTATTTTCTGGCTTACGTTGCTGGTGGTATTAGCCGCAGTGATGTGGGCGCAGCGTGGTGATCCGCGTAGCCTGCATGCGATCCCACCCCCAGAAAAGGCGCGCATACAAGCTCAGATTGAGAAATTGATGGCCGTCGCGCAAGGTCGCGATATACCGCTTTCCGTGTTGGTTGCTCGGCAAAATCAACATCATGGACACCGTCGCACTCCCTACAAGCTCTACTGGGTGCCTGACAGCGCACCGCTCGACTCGCTTCCTCGCGAGTTACGCCACTTTATGTCACGGACGTCAGACACTGCCGAGCCCTTGCAACGCCTCTATCATCGTCACATGCTGGCAGGGCCATTTCCGATTGTGACTTCACGTGAAGCAGGCCGTTTTTACCACGCCAGACGCTGGCAGCCTAGGCTGCCCTTTGTCCTCAAAATATTGGAAAAGCCGGAGCATCTATTGGGTGTGACCATGTTGGTGAGCACGCCTTTATTATTGTGGTTAGCGTATACTTTAACGCGCCCTGCTCGGCGCTTTCAGGCGGCAAGTCAACGAGTGGCGCTCGGTGAATTGGTGACCGATCCTGATCTTGAGCGAGGTCCGCGGGAGTTTCGCGACGCAGGGCGGGGGTTTAACCAAATGGTCACCGCGCTTAATCAGATGGTGACCGGACAGCAGCAATTGGTCTCAGATATTTCCCATGAGTTACGTTCGCCACTCACCCGTCTGCAGATGGCGCGTGCCTTGGCGGTACGTGAGCTGGGGGACAGCGAGGCGTTAGCGCGGATTGAGCAAGAGGCGAGCCAACTAGAGGCGTTGATCAGCGAGTTACTGACCTTGTCACGTTTACAATCCCAAGGCCATCTCGAGCGAGAAAGAATCAGTGCCGATGCCTTGTGGCAAACAGTGATAGAGGATGCCCAATTTGAAGCAGGCCAACAAGGTAAGCAGGTCACCAGCAATGGGCTCCCAGATGCCATGCTGACCGTTAATGTGCGCCTGGCGCGTAGTGCTTTAGATAACGTATTACGCAATGCCATTCACTATGCCGACCAACAAATTCGCATCACCATGGAACGAGACGAGGGACAGCTCTGCCTCTCCATAGACGATGATGGACCTGGGGTGCCAGACAGCATGTTAAAAGACATTTTTCGCCCGTTTTATCGGGTATCGGCCGCGCGTGATCGCCAAAGTGGCGGCTCAGGACTTGGGCTGGCGATTACCGCACAAGCCATTCAACAGCACGGTGGGCAGGTTAACGCGGCCAATCGCCCACAAGGTGGACTGGCGGTGTGTTTATATTGGCCATGTAGTTAATATTGCGCAATCGACAAGCGGTTGCGACAATACCGCCTTTGCTAGATTTTGCAGGTCACTGCCATGTTTGATATTGCGCTCTATGAGCCTGAAATTGCACCGAATACGGGCAATATTATTCGTCTGTGTGCTAATTGCGGCGCGCACTTACATCTGATTGAGCCCTTAGGCTTTGATCTTGACGAAAAGAAAGTTCGTCGCGCGGGGTTGGATTATCACGATCTGGCGCGTGTGACGCGTCATCAGGACTATGCGGCGTTTGCAAAAGCAATGGCTGGCCGACGGATCTTTGCGTGTACCACCAAAGCAACCCAATTTCATACTCAGGCGCAATTCCAAGCGGGTGATGTGTTGCTATTTGGCCCCGAAACCCGAGGGTTACCCGATGCGCTGATCCAAGCGTTACCCGACGCGCAGCGGTTACGCATTCCGATGCAGCCAGAGGCACGCAGCCTTAACCTTTCTAACGCCGTGGCGATTATTGGGTATGAAGCGTGGCGGCAGTTTGGTTTTAATGGCGCGCAATAAAAAACGCCCCCAGCGATGGCTGAGGGCGTGGATCTTTTTTGTCTTCGGCGCGTAATTTACGCGTTTTTCGCCTCAGCCGCGGCTTTGGCAATCGCTGCAAAGCCAGCGGCGTCAAGTGCGGCACCGCCAACTAGCGCGCCGTCGATATCCGGCATCGCGAATAGCTCAGCCGCGTTGCCTGCTTTCACAGAGCCACCGTACTGAATCACCACTTTGCTTGCGACATCTTCACTGTAAGATGCAATGTGCTTGCGGATTGCAGCATGGATATCTTGTGCTTGCTGCGCGGTTGCCGCTTTACCCGTACCGATAGCCCAGATAGGCTCGTAAGCGATCACGGCATCGTTCAAGGCTTCAACACCTTGTGATTGGATCACTGCATCCAGTTGGCGAGCACAAACGGCCAGCGTTTCACCCGCTTCATTCTGTGCGTCTGACTCACCAATGCATAATACAGGCGTCAGGCCATTTTCTTTCAAGAAAGCAAATTTCTTTGCCACAAACTCGTCAGACTCTTGATGGTATTCACGACGCTCTGAGTGGCCGATAATGATGTGCGTGGCACCAAAGTCTTTCAGCATGTCTGCAGAGATATCACCGGTGAATGCGCCGCTGTTATTGATGTCTACGTTTTGCGCACCGAGTTTAATGGCGCTGTCAGCCAGCAGTTGCTCGGCTTGTGCCAAATACATCACCGGTGGTGCAACGGCAACGTCGACGCCTTCAACATTTTGTAGTTCGGCGTTCAGGCCGTTAAGCAGTTCAGTGACCATGGCTTTGCTGCCATTGAGTTTCCAGTTACCCATTACCAATGGACGGCGCATAGGAATTCCTCCGCGGTTTAGTTGATTTGAAGTCAAAAGATGTAAAGAAGGTAGTCTATTGTAGCGCGGCCTTCTCTGTTTAAAATCATAGAATGGCGAGAATGCTTTCGTTTTTACCCGTTTTAGGCGTAAAAGGGAACCTTAAGGTAGTAAATTTTCATCATAATGGCGGCGAGAGACGGACGAAAGTGTGAGCCATGCGCTCGTGCAATACGCGACGTTTCGGCACTATGCAGGCTGACGATGATAATGGAGGGAGGTTTTATGCCCCATCTTGTGATGGAATACACAGACGCACTGGCAGAGCGCGTCAATATTGATCAACTGGTGGATGATCTTCATCGTGCCGCGATTGCGACGGGAAGCTTCGATCCCGAGGCTTTAAAATCACGCGCGGTGCCTTGCGGTGTGTGGCGTGTCGGGGCGCAGGCAGATCGTAGTGAGTTTGTTCATGTTGAATTTCGGTTACTCGCGGGACGCAGTGCCCAGCAAAAAGAAGCAATCAGTGACGCCCTAACAGCCCCATTGCGTGAGCACGCCGGCCATGTCAGCAGTCTTACGGTAGAAGTCCGTGATATGGACACCAGCAGCTACCGTAAGTGGGTGGGCGACAAGCAAGCGATGTAAACCTAGCTTGGACGCTCGGGCGCATCGGCTGTCGCTTTTCTGGCGGCTTGGCCGACGCGAAAGTCCATAATGTCTGCTTGATGACTGCGCAACTCTTCCGGGGCCGTAAAGGCGGTGGCAAAGCGTGAGTACTGGCGCGTGAGTGCCTGGAACAACATCATGTTAACGTGAAGCGGGTTTTTACCATGGTCAATCATTCGATTGATGTGGCTTAACATCGCGTGGAGTTGAGGCTGGGTGGCATATGAGGCATTAGCGATAACATCTTCACTCATTGTCAGTCTCAGCGCTTCTAATGCATGCGGGTCTGACTCAGCCAGTGCCGCCAATTCGTCAAAAGAGGGTAGGGTCTTCATCGCTTACTCCTTACACGCCGCCGATCATCTGATCGTGTTACCAAAGCGTTAATCTAACTATGAGCCGGGGGCTGGAGGGGATCAAATAAGCGGTGTCTGGCTATATTGACGGCCTGAATGGAGATGCAGACGGAGGCGGGGGCAATCGACTGAATCCGAATTGGTTTTTGTGGTTAATTCTCGTCGATAAAAATGCCCTGCTTTACCGTATGCGTGTCAGCAAAGCAGGGGAGCGGCTTACCAGTAGTGCTCGGTGGTGACGTTGCCTGGCTTACGGCGCAGGTTTTTGCTGAGTCCTTTACCTTCCAAGAGTGTTTTCACTTCTTTGACCATGGCGGGGTTGCCACACAGCATCACTTGGCTGTGTTCAGGCGTGAGGGGCAGACCAACCACCCGTTCGAGTAGTCCATCCTCTAGTGCGTGGGTCACACGCCCAGAGAGCGCACCCGCGGTCGGCTCACGACTGACAAATGGCTGCACCACTAGTTGGTCAGGGTATTGCTCTTGCAGCGCGTTAATGCGTGCTTGGTAGGTTAAATCGGCCGCGAAGCGTACCGCATGCACCAGTATCACTTTACGAAAACGTGACCACAGATCGCCTTGTTCCATCAGTGAGATGTAAGGGCCGATTGCCGTCCCAGTGGCAAACATCCAAAGGTGTTGGCCTTGTGGCACTTCATCGAGGGTAAAGTAGCCGGCCGGATCTTGCGTGATCATCACGCTGTCGCCTGGCTCGAGTGCATGGAGGCGGGGTGACATTATCCCGTCGGCGACACGCGTGGCATAGACTTCTAAGTATTTACTTTGTGGAGGATTCACGAACGAGTAGGCACGCTGGATCAACTTACCATCGATCTCCATGCCGAGTTTTGTGAATTGGCCTGCCTTAAACGGCTCGACAGGGGCGGATAACACCAGGCTGAAGAGATCCTTTGTCCAATGTTGGTTCTCCACTACCTCAGCCTTGATCCAAGTGGCCATATTACCTCCTCACGTCTTCTCTCCAATACGATATGTGCAGCGGCGCTGTCCAGAGACGATATGCTCTTCGCGTTCGACCCGGTAGGCCTCACCGAGTAGGTGGCGGAATAACTGGATTTCTGAGCGGCATAATGCCGGACAGGACTTCGCTGCATGACAGATAGGGCAGTGATGTTCAATCAGTATATAGTCGGTGCCGTCTTGATGAAGCTCGGCCATATATCCCTCGCTCTCTCTAAGATACGCCAAGGTTCGCAATTTAGCCTCTAAATTATCGCAATCTTTGAGCGCGTCTTGATATTGGGCAAAGGTGGCGGCTTCACGTTGAGCAATGACTTTTGCAACACCTTGCTCGCCAAACACGTCTTGCACGGAATCGATAAGGGTAATCGATAAATCATGGTGGCTGTCGGCAAAGCGGCGGTGACCATGGGCGGTTAGGGACCAATGACGAGAAGGTCTGCCCACTTTGGCGCGGATATCCTCAAAGTCGACCAAGCCATCGCGCTCTAAGCTTTGCAAATGTTGACGTACGCCCATGGTGGTCATGCCAAGCTCATCAGCCAAGGCTTTCGCACTTACGCTGCCTTCGCGTTTGATGGTGTGTAGAATGCGGTCAGTGGACTTCATGATTCGATTTCGATTACCCCAATCGTGTCGTCGCAAATAAATAAAGTAAACTATTTATAAAAGGGTAATCGAAATCGACGGGCTTGACCAGTCAGTGGCCGTATTCACGGCCACTGAGGTTACAGGATGTGCGGTTTGATCGCCGCATCTTTACGGCTTAAATAATGGGTCGAGCGGATCCGACGAATGGTGCGGCACTGTCCGCGTACCACCAAGGTTTCAGTGGTGGCTAAATCCCCGTGTCGGGTAATGCCATCGAGCAGATCGCCTTTAGTGATCCCGGTCGCCGCAAATACCACATTATCACTGCTGGCCATGTCCGATAGCGTTAACACCTGATGAGCGGCAATCCCCATTTGCGTGCATCGTGTCATTTCTTGTTCACCGAGCAAGCGGTTGTCTGGGGTATCCCCTTTCACGTCGTGGCGTGGTAGCAATCGCCCTTGCATATCGCCGCCCAGCGCCCGGATCACGGCTGCGGACACCACGCCTTCTGGCGCACCGCCAATGCCAACCATCACATCCACTTCACTTTCAGGCATACAGGTCAGAATGGAGGCCGCCACATCCCCATCGGGGAACGCAAAGACGCGGATCCCTTTCGCCTGCATGGTGGCAATGATCTCATCATGGCGTGGTTTAGCCAAGGTGGCGACCACCAAGGTATCGAGTGTTTTATCCAGTGCCACCGCAATGCGCTCAAGGTTATCGATTAAAGGTTTACTGAGGTCAATCGCGCCTTTGGCGCCGGGGCCGACGACCAGTTTTTCCATGTACATATCAGGGGCTTTCAAAAAGCTACCTTTCTCGCCGGCGGCAAGCACCGCGAGCGCGTTGGCTTGCCCCATGGCCGTCATTCGTGTGCCTTCTATCGGGTCAACGGCAATATCGACTGCATCGCCACCCAACCCGACGTGTTCGCCAATGTAGAGCATCGGGGCATCATCGATTTCACCTTCCCCTATCACGATTTCACCGTCGATATCGGTGAGGTTAAGTAAGGTGCGCATTACTTCAACAGCCGCGCCATCGGCCGCGTTCTTGTCTCCTCGTCCCAGCCATTTGTACCCAGCCAATGCTGCGCCTTCGGTCACACGCGAGAAAGCCAATGCGAGATCACGTTTCATCAGTACTCCGGAAATGTCAGCCACATTAAGACAGGCCTTAGCCCAATTTGCGCGCAAGTCTACCAGAAAGAGAAAACGTTTGCGTTGGGTCAGGTCGGGTGTTTTTGCCGAATCTGAAACGGTGATGACAAAAGGCGCTGCATTTTTGCGCACTTGTACGCGGGCAGGTAGCGAGAACAGTGGCAGTCTGGTATCACCTGAGTACAATAAAGCCGGGGTGCACGTTCAGTTGCACGGGTTGCTGCACATTAGGCAGTAACGGGATCAATCGTCAGAAATAAGGTGGCCTTGATGTCATTGGAAGTATTAGAACAACTCGAAGCTAAAGTACAAATGGCGGTGGATACCATTTCGCTGCTACAAATGGAAATCGAAGAACTCAAAGAAAAGAACGGGTCACTCGAGCAAGATGCCGTCGCGGAAAAAGAGCGCCGTGAGCAGCTTGAGCAGGAAAACGCCAAACTGCGCGACGAGCAGCAAGCATGGCAAGATCGCATCCGGAGCTTGTTAGGTAAGATTGAGAACGTCGAATAAACAAAAACAGAGCCAATTGGCTCTGTTTTGCTATTCGGTGTCAGGCGACGAGTCAGTCGTCGTCTTCCGCCTCATCGATGTCCGCGTCTGCCATGGTCAGCGCATCAGGTGAAAGGATCACGCCGGTGGTGTCGGCATAGACATGATCATCAGGCAAGAAGGTAACGCCGCCAAAGTTCACTGGCACGTCCGTTTCACCGACACCTTGCTCGTCAGCCCCCACAGGAATTGAAGCCAGTGCTTGAATGCCGATATCGATTTCATCAATGGTATCGACATCACGGACACACCCATAAACAATCATGCCAGCCCAGTCGTTGTCAGCGGCAAGCTGCGCAATCTCGCCGTCAATAAGGGCGCGACGTAACGAACCGCCGCCATCAATCAGCATAATTCGCTGCTCGCCGTCTTGTTCGGCCATTTCACGAATTAACCCATTGTCCTCAAAGCATTTTACTGTGGTAATTTGGCCACCAAACGAGCTGCGGCCCCCATAAGAGCTAAACATTGGCTCCACGACATCCACGTGTTCGGGGT
Source organism: Salinivibrio sp. PR6 (assembly GCF_001995955.1). Taxonomy (NCBI): domain Bacteria; kingdom Pseudomonadati; phylum Pseudomonadota; class Gammaproteobacteria; order Vibrionales; family Vibrionaceae; genus Salinivibrio; species Salinivibrio sp. PR6. The sequence continues at coordinate 168,205 of NZ_MUFA01000006.1, forward strand.
ACATGTCGCATAGTTCCGAGGTATTATATTCCATAGTCTAACTTCTTGTTGAGGCAGAAAAAGGCTGGCAAGCTAGTGTTGCCAACATGGCAAGTCCAAGTATAACGAGCCCATAAGGGTTTGCAATGTTAAAGCGGACAATCTGTGGCCTGATTAGACTAACAGCATACCGGTCATAAACAGGCCATTGGTGATCAGTGCACAACGCACCATGGTTCCCATCATGGGACGCAGGGCGTTGGCATTGGTGGCTTGGTAAACGTCACGCCCATGGCGCACCAGTAAGGGCACACTGGCAAGGAACAACCAACCCAACCAGGCTTGCAAGGTGAGGGCGGCAAATAAGGAATAACACGCAACCGCCCCGGCCAGTAAAATCACATGATACTGACGTCCGCGCTCCGGCCCTAAACGCACCACTAAGGTATGCTTACCACACGCGCGATCGTTATCAATATCTCGTAAGTTATTGATATTGAGCACGCCGACCGCTAATAAGCCACACGCCGTCGCGGGTAAAATGACCAAGGAATCAATGTGGCCGACCTGTAAATAATAAGTGCCTGCCACCCCGAGCCAACCAAAGAAGATTAGCACCGACACATCTCCTAAACCGCGATAGCCATACGGCTTGTTGCCCACGGTGTAGGTAATGGCCGCGACAATCGCCATCACACCGAGCAGCAAGAAACTAATAATGTCAGTCGGCTGTTGGCAGGCAATCGCAATCAGTGACCCACCACTGAGTAGGGTTAAACCAATATTAAGCATGAGCGCGCGGCGCATGGTGGTCAGGCTGACTTGGCCGGATTGGATCGCGCGCATGGGACCGATACGCGTCGCGTTATCCGTGCCTTTTATCGCATCACCATAGTCGTTCGCGAGGTTAGACAGGATCTGCAGCAATAAGGCAGTGACGAGCGCCATCAAGCTGATTGACCATGACAGGCTCCCTTGCGAGGCAGCGACCGCACTGCCGGACAAAATCGAGGTAACGGCCAGCGGTAGCGTTTTAGGTCGCGCCGCATCCAGCCATATCGCGAGAGTAGAAGGCCGCATAGCGATCCTCAAGACGAAAAAACGATGTCACCATTATTGCGCAAGCCAGGGGAGGAGTAACCCATTGTCGGCTGAAATCCGACTTGCTGTTGCGCTAGCTCAAATTTTGATGCAAAAAAGGGCAGCGTTTGCTGCCCTAGTATTGCGGTCTCGAGCTCGTTTAGAGGATGAAGCGACTCAAGTCTTCGTCATCAACCAGCTCTTCGAGGTGGCGGCGGACATAATCCGCATCAACGGTGACACTTTGACCGGCGCGTTCGCTGGCGTCGTATGAGACCTCTTCCATCAAGCGTTCCATCAAGGTATGCAGGCGACGGGCGCCGATGTTTTCAGTTTTCTCGTTCACCCGCCACGCGGCAGAGGCCAGCTCATCAATACCACTTTCCTCAAACGCCAGATCAATCTCTTCGGTTTTTAGCAGTGCGGTATATTGCTGAGTGAGCGACGCATTTGGCTCAGTGAGGATCCGCTTAAAGTCATCGGTGGATAGCGCTTCAAGCTCAACACGGATGGGCAAGCGCCCTTGCAGTTCCGGGATCAGATCAGACGGACGTGATACTTGGAAAGCGCCTGAGGCGATAAACAGAATATGATCGGTTTTGATCATACCGTGTTTGGTGGACACTGTGCTGCCTTCGACCAATGGCAAGAGATCGCGTTGCACCCCTTCGCGAGACACCTCGCCACCACTGGTGTTACCTGACTTACAGATCTTATCGATTTCATCCACGAACACGATGCCGTTGTTCTCCACCATGTGGATGGCTTGCTCTTTAATTTCTTCTTGGTTAACCAGCTTGGCGGCTTCTTCCTCGGTCAGCGCTTTCATGGCGTCTTTGATTTTCATCTTACGCTTTTTGGTGCTGTTGCCACCGAGGTTTTGGAACATGCTTTGAAGCTGGTTGGTCATCTCTTCCATGCCTGGCGGCGACATGATTTCCACCCCCATTTGTGGGGCGGCGACATCGACTTCCACTTCTTTATCATCAAGCTGGCCTTCGCGTAATTTTTTACGGAAGCTTTGCCGTGTTGAAGAGTCCTCTTGGCTGGCCTCATTTTGGCCCCATGCGTCGCGTGCTGGTGGCAGCAAGATATCGAGGATACGATCTTCAGCTTGTTCTTCAGCGCGGAATTTTACCTTTTCCATCGCTTGCTGCTGGGTCATGTTCATCGCCACATCCGCCAGATCGCGAATAATGGTTTCCACCTCTTTCCCAACATAACCCACTTCGGTGAACTTGGTAGCTTCCACCTTGATAAAAGGCGCGTTGGCAAGGCGTGCCAACCGGCGAGCGATCTCCGTTTTGCCCACACCGGTTGGACCAATCATCAAGATGTTTTTTGGGGTGACTTCCGCACGCAGCTCTTCGGCAAGCTGCATTCGGCGCCAGCGGTTTCGCAGTGCGATCGCCACCGCACGTTTGGCATTGTCTTGACCGATAATGTGACGGTCAAGCTCATGCACGATTTCGCGTGGAGTCATTTCAGACATCACTAATCCTGTTTCTTACTCTCGAGTTCTTCAACCGTGTGTTGCTGGTTAGTAAACACACATATATCACCGGCGATGGTTAGCGCTTTCTCTGCGATCTCGCGGGCATCTAACGCCGTGTTTTCAAGCATAGCAACCGCGGCGGCTTGGGCATAGTTGCCGCCAGAGCCAATAGCAATCAAATCGCGTTCGGGTTCAACCACATCGCCGTTACCAGTAATGATTAATGAGGCGGTTTCATCGGCGACGGCCAGTAGGGCCTCTAATCGACGCAGTGCGCGATCAGTGCGCCATTCTTTAGCCAGTTCAACCGCCGCTTTGGTTAGGTGACCTTGGTGCAGTTCAAGCTTGCGCTCGAAGCGTTCAAATAAGGTGAAGGCGTCAGCAGTGCCACCAGCAAATCCGGCGAGAACTTGGCCGTTATACAAACGACGGACTTTTCGGGCATTGCCTTTCATCACGGTATTGCCGAGTGACACTTGGCCATCGCCAGCAATAACCACTTTACCTTCGCGACGAACGGAAACGATTGTAGTCACGGGAACCTCTTTCTTTGTGTCTGGTACACCAGGTGGGTGATTAATGTAAGAGGTTGGGCTTTGCCGCTCACTTTTCAAGGGGAGAAGGAAGGATTTCAATCAAGGCTGGGCAAGGAATAGACTTGGCCCAGCCGATAAAATGTGGCGCTGTTATTCCCAGTACCAAATAGCACAAGGCTCAACCCCGGCGCGGCGGAGCATATTACGGTCACGCTCTGCTTGACGCTTGCGTGGGTAAGGACCCAATACCACCCGGTACCAGGTGCCTTTTTCTCCTTGGCTTATCTTGATTTGGCTTTCTAGCCCTTGAAAAGCGATGATCGCTTTACGTTCATTTGCCTGCTCTTGACTGCGGTACGCACCGCATTGCATCAGGTAAGGACGCGTGGATTGCGGCAATGCTTTGGCCCTCACTTCCACCTCTTTACTCTCCAGCTCTTCGATGTAACTCCATTTTTCTTCAGGCTTTTTAGGCAGATGTGCCTTCTTGCTCTGCGTGGAAGGCTGAGGCTGTGCGTCTGTTGCCGGTTTAGGCGCGGGTGCGTCGGTATTGCTTAATAGGTACAGGCCATAACCAAACGCGCCAACCAAACAGACAGCAAGCAACGCCCATTTTAATGGGAAACGAGCACGCGCTTTAGGTGGTTGGCGGCGGGTATTTTTTTTACGTGGTGCTTTACCACGTTTTACGTAGTCACGAGTTGCCACAGCAAATATTCAATTTCAAAAAGCCAGTAAAGCGCTCATGTTACTGGCTTCGACTCGTGCTGACCAGTCTTACTACCGAGACGGTGGGGCAACGCTCTCACGGATCACTAATTTGGCATCTAAAAGCCGTGATCCTGCATTCACTTCACGCCCTTGCAAGGTGTTGAGCAGCATTAACATCGCCTGACGACCAATGTCGTAGCGAGGTTGGGAGACAGTGGTCAGGGGAGGATCACAATATTCGGCGAATTGGATGTCATCAAACCCTACAATCGAAATATCTTGCGGCACGCGCATGCCTAGGCGCTTTGCTTGTTGCATGGCACCGACGGCCATCACATCACAATGACAGAATACCGCGGTGGGAGGCTCAGGGAGGGACAATAGATTGGTCATTGCCCGCGCTCCAGAGGCAAAACTGAAATCCCCCACCACGCTGTAGGCTGGGTTGACTGTAATCCCCGCGCGCTGCAGGGCCTGCTGATAGCCTTGTGAGCGGAATTGCGTCAGTGCGGTTTCCGGCACCCCAGTAATATTGGCAATACGGGTGTGGCCGACTTGGGTGAGGTAATTGACCGCCTCAAAAGCGGCAGTCAGGTTGTCGATATGCACCGTCGGCAATTCAAGATCCGGGGCATACTCACACGCCATCACAAGCGGAGGGAGATTTTTCTGCTCGGGCTTACTGACATCAAAGGGAACATCGGAGCCCAGTAGGAGCATGCCATCTGCCTGTTTGGTAAAAACCAAGTTGACGAATGAGTTTTCGCGGTGGTGTTGTTGGGCACTATCTCCGAGCAAAACCAGGTAACCGTGCTCCATCGCCGCTTCTTCGATCCCGCGGATGATCTCACTAAAGTAAGGATCGCAGATGTCTGGGACAATCGCGACGATGGTTTTGGACTCGTTGCGGCGTAGGTTACGTGCAAGTGAGTTAGGGGAATAGCCAGCTTCTACGACCGCTTGCTCAACCTTTTTACGGGTTGTGGCCGAGACCTTTTCAGGGTTCATCAGCGCGCGAGAGACGGTTGCTGTGGATACACCGGCAATGTGGGCAACGTCCTTCATTGTCGCCATAATGACAGTCCTCTTGTTATCTGTATTGTGAGATCAGACAGTTATTAGCTCGTCTGACCTGTTCTCTTAGCCAATTGCGGCCTTATTCTACCTAGCCTTGTCCGATTTAAACACGGACAAGCTAACACTTATTGCAATGAAAGTGTGACTGCTGTCGCTTTACTGCAAGGGAATGTTAAGAAAGGTCTTGCGGCTCGACATCTAATGACCACCTCACTTTACGCGACAGAGGGAGCTGTTGGATGGCCGGGAGCGCCACTTGGAGCCATTGCTGCATGATTTTTCGGCTGGGCGCTTGAATGAGGAGTTGCCACCGATAGCGACCCGCGCGTTTCGCCATGGCGGCGGGCATAGGCCCCATAATATGGCATTCATCCTGTTGAATCGGTGAGGTAGCCAGCGTTTGACGCACCTGTTGTAAAAACTGCTGGACACTGTTTTCTTCATGCCCGTCGGCGCGAAAGAGACTAAGAAACGTGTAAGGCGGCAGCCACGCCTGACGCCGTTCATTTAACGCAGATTCGGCAAAGGCTTGATAACCTTTATGCACTAAAGATTGGATCAGGGTGTGCTCTGGATGGTGGGTTTGTAATAACACGGTACCCGGTTTACTGGCGCGGCCCGCTCGCCCGGCGACTTGCACCATCAATTGGGCCAAACGCTCAGGGGCACGAAAGTCATTACTGAATAGTGCCCCGTCAACATCGACTAAGGCGACCAGGGTGACGTTAGGAAAGTGATGGCCTTTGGCGAGCATTTGTGTGCCCAATAGAATTTGATACTCACCCTTTTCAATGTCGGCCAAGTAACCTTCAAGGCTCCCTTTTCGCCGGGTATTATCGCGATCAATGCGAACGGTATTGTATTCGGGAAACAAGGTGCCAAGCTGGGATTCGAGCTGCTCGGTACCGACGCCGACACTAATAAGCTGGGTAGAACCACAGTCGCCACATTGGGGAGGCACACGTTTTTGGTGGCCACAGTGATGACAACGCAACTCTTGGTGTTGTTGATGAAGGGTATAGTAGGCATCACAGCGTTGGCAGTTCGCTAGCCAGCCGCATTCGTGACACATCATCGCGGGCGCATAACCGCGGCGATTTAAAAACAGCATCACCTGGTTACCTTGTTGCAGGTGCTGACGCATTTCAGCAATCAGCGGCGCCGACAAGCCAGCTTCGAGGTGATGGCCTTTGATATCGAGTATCCCTTGCCGGGCGGTGACCGCGTTACCAGGACGTTGCGTGAGCTTAAGGTACTGGTATTTTCCGGTTTTTGCGTTGTGTAAGCTCTCCAGTGATGGCGTTGCCGAGCCCAAGATCACCGGCACTTGTTCTTCATGCCCCCGCATGACAGCCAGATCGCGGGCGTGATAGCGAAAGCTATCTTGCTGCTTATAGGAAGGGTCGTGCTCCTCATCTATAATGATGATGCCAAGCTTTGCCATGGGGGTAAAAAGCGCTGAGCGTGTGCCAATCACTATCGCGGCTTGATTTTCCCGTGCGGCCAGCCAGGCGTTGAGACGGTCGGTATCGCTGAGCCCTGAATGCATCACGGTCACAGGAACAGCAAAGCGGCGCTCAAAACGGCGAATGGTTTGTGGTGTCAGGCCAATTTCTGGCACCAGGATGAGCGCTTGCTGGCCACGTGCGAGCACCGGCTCAAGCACATTGAGATACACCTCGGTTTTGCCTGAGCCAGTGATCCCCTCTAATAGCGCGCAGGTAAAACCATCGCCAGCATTGAGGGTGGCAACCGCCATCGCTTGCTCGTGATTTAACGTCGGCTTTTCTTCGGTCACCGCAAAGTCTTTTACCCAAGCATTGGCCTGAGAAGGGGGCGAGTAGGGCGCGATCCAGCCTTTTTCTGCCACCGTTTTTAGCACCGGCGTGCCGATATCTTGTTCGATTAAGTCGGCTTGAGTGGCTGGGCCGTGAGTGAGAAGCTGCAACACTCGGGCTTGTTTGGGGGCGCGGCTCAGACCTGATAGAGGTTGGTTTTGTCCTGACTCGGTGATTTGCCACCATTTTTGTTGCTGCAATGTCGCAGGGCGTCCTTTGCGCAGCGAGGTTGGCATCACCGCCCCCATCGCATCCCCTAGCGGATGATGGTAAAAACGGCTCGCCCATTGCAGGAGATTGTATACCGCGGGGGTCCAAACGGGCTGCGTGTCGAGTACGGTATCAATCGCTTTGAGTTGGCTGGCTTCCACACTGGCCGTTGGCGACAAGCCGGTAACGATGCCAACTTTATGCTGGCGTCCAAACGGCACCTTGACGCGCCCTCCGATGATCGGATGCTGATCGTCAGCAATACGGTAATCAAAGGTTTTCGGCAAAGGGACAGGCAAAGCCACCTGAGCAAACTGTTCCATCACAACATCTTATTGGCCAGAAGGAATGTCAGTGTAACGGTTAGCCACACGTTGGCAAAGCCTTGTTGCACCGTAAGAGACACGCGGATTGCACAAAAAAGTTGCGAAAAAGAGGGCGCTTGATTAGAATTGCGCGCCTTAGAAAATGTTTGTTAACGACGTGTGGTGCCCGGCTTAGGATCGGGAGAGCGACACGGCCTTTAAGATGAGGTTATCCCTATGAAAGCTGGTATCCATCCAGAGTACAAAGCCGTCACAGCAAAATGCTCTTGCGGTAACGAATTCGCGTTCAGCACAACCCTAGGCAAAGACATTTACCTAGACGTGTGTGACAAGTGTCACCCATTCTACACTGGTAAGCAGCGTATCCTTGATACCGGTGGCCGTGTTGACCGCTTTAAGAAGCGTTTCGGTGCCCTTAGCAGCAAAAAATAAGCCGCTATTGACCGAATACAGAGAAGGGACGCATCAGCGTCCCTTTTTTGATCGTATCGTCCCTGTCATCGGACAACAGGTCCGAGCATCATCGCGAATGCGCTGTTAGTACTGGTGGACGTTTGCTCCCTGCGTTACCATCTTTTTTATTATACAAACCTTCCCTGTGTGGTTTGTAGAGTGTCTGACTAATATCGGTGACGCTTCCCTGTCGATATTAGTTTCCCCTTCACGATAATAATTAGGAACACTAGATGTCGGACGATAAACGCCAGCAAGCGCTGGATTATCATGCATACCCTACTCCCGGAAAAATTTCTGTTGAATTGAGCAAACCTGCTGACTCGGCCGCGGATCTCGCGTTGGCGTATAGTCCTGGCGTTGCTGAGCCTGTGCGTGAGATAGCGCAAGATGCGGATGCGGTTTACCGCTATACGGGTAAAGGCAACATGGTGGCGGTGGTCTCAAACGGCACCGCGATTTTGGGGCTAGGAAATTTAGGCCCCATGGCTTCTAAGCCTGTCATGGAAGGTAAAGCTTTATTGTTCAAGCGTTTTGCTGGCTTGGACTCGATCGACATTGAAGTCAAACACCGTACTATCGATGAATTCGTGGATACCGTGGCGAACATCGCGGATACCTTTGGCGGTATCAATCTCGAGGATATCAAAGCCCCAGATTGTTTTGAGATTGAAAAACAATTGATTGCACGTTGCGAAGTGCCTGTATTTCATGATGATCAACACGGCACGGCCATCGTCACCGCTGCCGGCATGCTTAACGCGCTTGAGCTGCAAGGCAAAGATATCCGCGAGGCGACGGTGGTGTGCATGGGCGCAGGCGCAGCGGCTGTTGCCTGTATGGAGCTATTAATAAAATGTGGCGCTCAGCGGGAAAAAATCTATATGTTGGATCGTAAAGGCGTGATTCATACGCGTCGTGACGACATCAACAAATACAAGCAGCTGTTTGCCAATAACACGGATAAGCGTACCCTCGAAGATGTGATTGAGGGCGCGGATATGTTCGTTGGCGTCTCCGGTCCAGACTTGCTCTCACCCGACGCCTTGAAGCTGATGGCAGATAAACCCGTGGTATTTGCCTGCTCGAACCCAGATCCTGAAATTCATCCGGATGTGGCGCATCAAGTGCGCGATGATCTGATAATGGGAACCGGGCGTTCGGATTACCCGAATCAGGTCAATAACGTGCTCTGCTTCCCGTTTATTTTCCGTGGCGCATTGGATGTACGTGCCAGTGAAATTAACGATGCGATGAAGTTGGCAGCGGTAGAAGCCATTCGCAGCCTAGCCAAAGAGCCTGTCCCACAAACGGTATTAAACGCCGCCGGTTTGTCTTCGCTAAGCTTTGGCCCAGATTACATTATTCCCAAGCCAATGGACGCGCGTTTATTACCTAAGGTCGCCCGCGCGGTAGCGCTGGCCGCCGTGGAAACCGGCGTGGCTCGTATCGAGATGCCAGAAAACTATATGCTCGATAAGGCGTAATGCTTGAGCGTGAGGAAAGCGCGGTGGAATAGAGCCCGAAAAGGCTGTGCTGAGCACCTATCATTACAGAAAACCCGCCAATCGGCGGGTTTTTTTAGTATTCGCTATCGTCGAACTCGATACCAAGCTCTTCCATGATCCGACGTGCTTCAGCGGGAATGCTGTCGGGTTTATCCTTACGGATATCGTCATCGGTTGGTAGTGGTTGGCCGGTGTAGGCATGAAGAAATGCCTCACACAACAACTCACTGTTGGTCGCATGACGGAGGTTTTGCACCTGACGACGAGTACGCTCGTCGGTAAGAATTTTTAGTACTTTTAATGGGATAGAGACGGTGATCTTCTTTACCTGCTCTTTCTTTTTACCATGTTCGGCATACGGATTAATGTAGTCGCCGTTCCACTGCGCCATGTCTCACCTATCTTGATTATGGAATACCCAGAATGATGCTGCGGAGATTTTAGCTATATTAACCGCCACATGCAAAGGAGTATAGACGTCTAGAAGTGTTGACGTCCCAAAAAGCGCAGGGTAAGGTGGCAGTATGAAACCTGGATCACGCCCACCATGCGCAAACCAGACTAGCAAGGATAGATCATGACTGAGAAAAAAACCGACACTATCGCCGTTCGGACCGGGATTGGGACTGACACCCAGCACCATGCGGTGGTGCCTCCCCTGTACTTATCGACCAATTACCGTTTCCCGGCACTGGGTGATGTGCCTACTTACGACTACGCGCGAGGCGGCAACCCAACGCGTGCGCAGCTCGAACAAGCGCTGACTGACTTAGAAGGGGGCGCAGGTGCGGTGGTGACCAACTGCGGGATGTCGGCGATAAACTTGGTGCTATCTCTGTTGGAAGCTGGTGAGCATATTGTCGCCCCACATGATTGTTATGGCGGCACCTATCGCTTGCTCGAATCGCGTGCCAAACAAGGGATCTGGCAGGTAAGTTTTGTCGATCAATCGGACCATGATGCGTTGGACCAAGCATTGGCTAAACAGCCCAAGCTCGTGCTGGTGGAAACCCCATCCAATCCACTCTTACGCGTGGTCGATATCGCAGAAATATGCCAAAAAGCCCATCAAGTGGGGGCTTGGGTAGTGGTCGACAACACGTTTTTATCGCCAGCTTTGCAAACGCCTTTTGCGCTGGGCGCGGATATGGTGGTGCATTCGACCACCAAATTTATTAATGGCCATTCTGATATTGTCGGTGGCGCGGTGATCGCCGCGACCAGTGAACTTGCCGAGACATTGGCTTGGTGGGGAAATTGCTTAGGGGCGACGGGCAATGCATTTGACAGTTATATGACACTGCGAGGGTTGCGCACATTGGGTGCACGCGTTAAACAACACCAACACAACACTGAAGCGGTACTCAGTTACCTGCAAACGGTGTCGGCAGTGCGGAAAATCTACTACCCCGGATTGGCCTCTCACCCTGGCCACCAAATTGCTGCGCGCCAGCAAGCGGGGTTTGGTAGCATGCTGAGCTTAGAATTGGATACAGACCAAGCCGGTGTGGCGCGATTTATTGATGGCCTCACGTTATTTGCCCTCGCCGAGTCTCTCGGGGGGGTAGAAAGCTTAGTGACGCACCCTGGTTCGATGACACACAGAGCCATGAGTGACGCCGCGCAAGCGGAGGCGGGCATCGCACCGACCTTGTTGCGTTTTTCCATTGGATTAGAAGATGCGCAAGATTTGGTTGCCGATTTGGCGAACGCCTTTGCCCGTTTAGAGGGTGACACCCCATAGAGGCTGCGCTTCAGTGCGCGCCGCTTTACCGAGATCGATAGACATTAAGAGAGACCTTGCCATGCATGCGCAACCGACGGAAACGTCCCCCGAGTCACCACGCCAATTGCACAAGTTTGGTGGCAGTAGCCTTGCGAGCCCTGATTGCTATCGTCGCGTGGTCGATGTATTGACCGCGCATGCGAGCCAGCAAGACTTAATCGTGGTGTCCGCGGCAGGAAAAACCACTAACCAGCTGATCATGTGGTTAGCACAGTTAGACAAGGATGGACGAGTGGCGCATGAGACCTTGCAAGCGGTGCGCGCCTTTCAGCAAGACTTGATTGAGAACTTGATTGATGGTGAACCCAAGCAGAAGCTGGTGGATGCGCTTTATGCCGATATCGCAACCATTGCGTCGTTGGGCGATCAGGGCGTGAACGAGAGCGACAAAGCGTACGTGCAAGGTTTTGGAGAGGTCTGGTCGGCGCGTCTGTTGGCCCAGTTATTGAAGCAGCATCGACGTGCCGCGGTGATGTTAGACTCACGCCAATGTTTGCGCGCCGAGCGCGCCGCTCAGCCGGAAGTGGATCGCGGGGCGTCTTGGCCTTTATTGCAAAATCAGCTTTCACAGCATGGCGATACGCATGTGGTGATCACCGGCTTTATGGCACAAAATCAAGCGGGAGAAACGGTTCTGTTAGGGCGCAATGGCTCCGATTACTCGGCTACTGTCTTGGGGGCGCTTGCAGGCGTGAGCCGTGTGACCATTTGGAGTGATGTCGCGGGGGTCTATAGCGCGGACCCACGCCATGTTGATAATGCCTGTTTGCTGCCTTTAATTCGTCTTGACGAGGCGGGCGAGCTGGCGCGACTCGCCGCTCCCGTGCTGCATAGCCGAACCTTACAGCCGGTGGCGCAAAGTGCGACCGATCTCACGTTGCGCTGCACCCAAGCGCCGGATAGCGGATCAACACGTATTGAACGCGTGTTAGCCACCGGGCGCGGGGCAAAAATCATTACGGCGTTGGATGAGGTGAGCTTGCTCCAGTTTGATGTCGCGCGAGGACAAGATTTTCAAGCGATAAAACAAGAGCTCAGCCGGATTTTGTCGCAGCTAAAAGTACAGCCATTAGCAACGGATTACCAAGACGACCAGTACCGTATTTTGTTAGCGTTTACCACGGAAGTGGTGGCATTGGTAATGGCGCAAATTCAAGACGCCGGCCTCCCAGCTGAACTCAAACTGCGCGAAGGCTTTACCATGGTGGCGGCGGTTGGGGCAGGCGTGGTGAACAATCCCGTACACTGCCATGGCTTCTATCAGCAACTCAAATCACAGCCGGTGGAATTTATCAGTGAGTCGGCCTCTGGGCTGAGCCTGGTTGCTATCCTACGTCACGTCCACACTCAGGCACTGGTTGCCAGTTTGCATGATGCCTTGTTTCAAGCTCAGCGCCGTATCGGCTTGGTGTTGGTGGGCAAAGGCAATATTGGTACCCGTTGGCTAAGCCTTTTTGCCGAGCAAAAAGCACACTTGGAAAAGCGTCATGGTAAGGAAGTCTCACTGATTTCAGTGGTGGACAGCCGCAACCAATGGCTTGATTTTGCCGGTATTGATGCCACGCGTGTGTTGGATGGGTTTGACGAGCGTTGCGAGCCTTATTTTGATGATGAGTGGCTCACCCGTCTACTGAATCACCCGTATGACGATGTGATTGTGTTGGATGTCACCGCCAGTGAGTCATTAGCGTACTTGTATCCGCGACTTGCCGAGCATGGCTTTCACTTAATCTCCGCCAACAAAGAGGCGGGCGCCGCACCCGCCGAGCAGTACCACGCGATTCAGCAGGCGTTTAGCAAAACCGGGCGCCATTGGCTCTACAATGCGACCGTGGGCGCCGGGTTACCGATTAACTACGCGGTGCAAGATCTGCGTGAAAGTGGTGACACGATTGTTGCACTGTCTGGGATCTTTTCTGGCACCTTGTCATGGCTGTTTTTGCAATTCAGTGGTGAGGTCCCCTTTAGCGTCCTGCTTGAGCAGGCTTGGCAGCAAGGCCTAACCGAGCCTGACCCACGGGATGATCTTTCTGGGGCTGACGTGGTGCGTAAATTGGTGATTTTGGCACGTGAAGCGGGCATGTCCCTCGAGCCTGAGCAGGTAAAGGTTGAGTCCTTGGTGCCTAAGTCACTGGCTGATCTATCTTTGGATGCCTTTCTTGATAATGCACACCAAATGGATGAACCGCTACAAGAGCGATTAGACAAAGCGCATAAAAATCGGTCAGTGCTACGTTATGTGGCGCGCTTGGAGGTTAACGGTCACGCCCATGTGAGCCTAGAAACCTTACCCAGCGAGCATCCACTTGCGCATCTATTACCGTGTGACAATGTGTTTGCGATTGAAAGCCAATGGTATCGCGAGAATCCTTTGGTCATTCGTGGGCCAGGGGCGGGACGCGATGTCACCGCAGGCGCCATTCAATCCGATTTAAATCGCTTGATAAGTCGCCTTCACTAACTCGCTGATGGATAACCGTGATCAAGCTGTCTGCGCGCTGCGTAGGCAGCTTTTTTTGTGCCGTTACCCGCGTTGTGAGGTGTGCATTGATGGCTGTGTCGTCTATCTTCATAACACCATGAGTTTTTTTCATGGCTTGCATCGTTGACATTTTAGCCGAATCACGACAATCTTTAGACATATGGACGTCTAAACGTATAAATCAAAAGCAGAGCAGAAACAGGCAGACTGAACAGCGTCGTTCGGTGTCAGGGAGAGGATATGAGCTACACACACGCAGGCCACATTGATGCACTCAATCAGAACATTGCTGACTTAGATGGCGATATTAACGTCTCATTTGAGTTTTTTCCTCCCAGCACCCCAAGTATGGAAGAAACCCTCTGGAACTCAGTACATCGCTTAAAAGCACTCAAACCTAAGTTTATGTCGGTAACCTATGGCGCCAACTCCGGTGAGCGTGATCGCACCCATGACATCGTGAAAAGCATTCATGACCAGACTGGTATCGCGGCAGCACCCCATCTAACCTGCATTGATGCCACTGAAGATGAGCTCCGTCATATTGCCCGTGATTATTGGCAAAATGGCATCCGTGACATTGTGGCGTTGCGTGGCGACTTGCCATCGCCGGAGAAGAAGCCGGATATGTACGCGGTCGATTTAGTCCGTTTGCTCAAAGAAGAGCATGACTTTGATATCTCGGTTGCCGCTTACCCTGAGGTGCATCCAGAAGCGAAAAGCGCGCAGGCGGATTTGATTAACCTCAAGCGCAAAGTGGATGCTGGTGCTAGCCGGGCGATTACGCAGTTTTTCTTCGATGTCGAAAGCTATCTACGCTTTCGTGACCGCTGTGTTGCCGCTGGGATTGATGTGGAAATTGTCCCAGGGATATTGCCCGTCTCTAACTTTAAGCAGGCGTCGCGCTTTGCCAAGATGACCAATGTGCGTGTGCCGCAGTGGATGCACAAACAGTATCAAGGGCTGGAGGATGATCCTGTCACGCGTCAGATGGTTGGCGCCTCTATTGCGCTTGATATGGTGCGAGTGCTAAGCCGTGAAGGCGTGAAAGATTTTCACTTTTATACCCTTAACCGTGCGGAATTAACCTATGCCCTGTGCCATACCTTAGGGGTTCGTCCGCTTGCGGTCACGCCTTAAAAAAATACGCCCCAGTTATGTCGGGGCGTATTAGGTTGCGTGTTGTGTTTGTTGTAGTGATTAAGCACTGGCCGCGAGCATAGTGAGCTCGTCGCGCACTTCCTGCGCCCATGCCATCCATGCACGACGTTGATGGATGCTGCGTCGCAGTGCGAGGCGCATTAAACGTTGTTGTGACGTGAGCAGAGTGACTTGGCCATATTCACGCTGTTCCAGTAGCGTATAGTGATTAAGCAGCTGCTGAGACTCGGCAATCAAGTTATTCACATGATCCAGCATGGGAGCTGGGTCGAGTACATCACAACTGAGTAGTCTGGCGACATACTCGTCACGTGGTGGGGCTAACTTGGGTGTTTGAATAAACCACGCCTCAAGCATCTCAGTGCCGACAGGTGTGATGGCGTAGACCTTCCTATCGGGTTTACCGACTTGCGGCTCTAGGCGATAGGTGACAGCACCTCGATCGGCGAGCTTATTGAGTTCACGATATACCTGTTGATGGCTGGCTTTCCACACATTGCTGATGGTGGTGGAAAACGCCTTGGTAATATCATAACCCGTGGCCTCGCAGTTGCTTAGCACTGTCAGTATTACATGGGGGAGTGACATCTCTTATATCCACAGTTTTGTTTGTACAACGATTGTTTCCTGGCAGCGGCTAGCCTTCTTTGGGCTATTTCACCGTCGCCAAGGCTTGTTCCAAGTCGGCAATGATGTCATCGATATGCTCAATGCCGACACAAAGACGGATCATCTCTGGCGTTACCCCGGCTTTGGCTTGCTCCTGCTCATTCAGTTGGCGGTGGGTCGTCGAGGCGGGGTGACAAGCCAGCGATTTAGCATCACCGATATTCACTAAACGTTTAAACAGATTAAGCGCATCATAAAATTTCACCCCTTCATCAAAGCCGCCCTTTAAGCCGAATGACAGCAATGACGCAGGCAGCCCGCCGCGTATCAGTGACTGGGCGCGGGTATAATGTGGGTGAGCGGACTGACCCGCATAGTTCACCCACGCGACGGCGGGGTGTTGGGCAAGGTAATCGGCTACGGCTTTGGCGTTTTCGCAGTGGCGCTCCATCCGCAGACTTAAGGTTTCTAAGCCTTGCATCAACATAAAAGCATTCATCGGCGAGAGGGCTGCGCCACTGTTACGCAGCGGTACCGTACGTGCGCGGGCAATAAACGCCGCAGGACCAAAGGTCTCACTGTAAACCACGCCATGATAGGCCGGTTCCGGTTGTGAGAATTGCGGGAAGCGGGCTTGATGTGCCACCCAGTCAAAGGTACCGCCATCGACAATCATGCCGCCAAGGGTGGTGCCATGGCCGCCAATGTATTTAGTCAGCGAGTGCACCACGATATCGGCGCCATGCTCAATGGGTTTACACAAAACGGGCGTAGCCACGGTATTGTCGACCACCAAAGGGATACCATGCGCGTGTGCGATTTTGGCAAAACCCGGTATATCCGCGATATTGCCAGCAGGGTTGCCAATCGACTCGCAATAGACCGCTTTGGTGTTGTCATCGATCAGCGCCTCAATCGCACTGGCGTCGTCACTCGCGGCAAAACGCACCTCGATGCCTTGCTCGGGAAGCATGTGGGCAAACAAGGTATAGGTGCCACCATAAAGCTGTGGCGTGGCGACGATGTTATCACCGGCCTTGGCAAGTGTTTGAATCGCATAGGTGATGGCGGCTGCACCGGCACTGACGCAAAGCCCTGCGATCCCCCCCTCTAATGCCGCCACCCGTTGTTCCAACACGTCGTTGGTCGGGTTCATGATCCGTGAGTAGATATTGCCTGGCACATCGAGGTTAAATAGATCAGCGCCGTGTTGGGCATTATCAAACTCGTAAGCGACGGTTTGATAGATAGGTGTCGCCACCGATTTGGTGGTGGGGTCGGTCTGGTAGCCGTGATGAATCGAGAGGGTTTCGTCTTTCATGGCAATTCCTTTGCGTTGTTGGGTCGCGTCAGTGCGACCTTCAATAGTAATAATATTATCAATGCAACAGCAAGCATTCGCTGACGCTTTAGCTAAAAAAAACGAGCAGCGGTTGCCGTGACACGACAAATCGATACGGAAACAAAAAAGCCGTACCCTGAGGTACGGCTTGGTACTCGGTGATTTAACCGGTATTACGTAGGCCGGCGGCAATCCCCGCGATGGAAATCATCAAGGCATCGTCGAGTGATTGGTCCGGATCCTCTTGCTGACGCGTGCGGTATAACAGTTCGGCTTGCAGCATGTTGAGCGGCTCGACATAAATATTACGTAAGCGAATCGCTTCAGCCCCCCACGGGTTTTGCTCCATCAGGTTATCGCTGTTTTCCACCGCCAGCACCACCTGAATATCTTGGCGCAATTGCTCACGCAATGATTCGCCTAACGGCCAGAGGCTTTCGTCGACCAAACGCTGATCATAGTACTTAGCAATGTCTAGGTTGGTTTTGGTAAACACCATTTCCAGCATCCCGAGACGGGTGGAGAAAAACGGCCATTCGCGGCACATTTCTTCCAGCTGGGCTTTGTGGCCCTTTGCAATGGCGTGATCGATTGCTTGTCCAGCCCCCAGCCAAGCCGGTAGCAATAAACGGTTTTGACTCCAGGCGAAAATCCAAGGAATCGCGCGCAAGCTTTCCACACCGCCGTTGGGGTTGCGTTTAGAAGGGCGCGATCCCAGTGGTAGTTTGCCTAATTCAAGCTCAGGGGTGGTGGAGCGGAAGTAAGGGACAAACTGCTCATGCCCCCGCACTACATCACGGTAGGCTTGGCAGGAGATGTCACTCAAGGTGTCCA
Source organism: Salinivibrio sp. PR6 (assembly GCF_001995955.1). Lineage (NCBI taxonomy): Bacteria > Pseudomonadati > Pseudomonadota > Gammaproteobacteria > Vibrionales > Vibrionaceae > Salinivibrio > Salinivibrio sp. PR6. The sequence goes on from NZ_MUFA01000006.1 coordinate 185,632, forward strand.
TCAGCTGTCGCCATTCCTGCTTAGGCTCCGGCGGTGGCAGCAAGTTTGCTTCCAAAATCGCGCTGGTATACAGGTTTAAGCTGTTAACGGCGACACCAGGCAGCCCCAATTTAAAGCGGATCATCTCGCCTTGTTCGGTCACGCGTAGGCCACCTTTTAGGCTGCGAGGTGGCTGTGAGAGCAAGGCGGCGTGGGCAGGGGCACCTCCCCGGCCAACCGTCCCGCCACGGCCATGGAAAAGGGTGAGATTAACCCCTTGTTCATCACACAAATTGACCAAGGCTTCCATGGCGCGATATTGCGCCCAACCCGCGGACATGACTCCAGCATCTTTGGCGGAGTCCGAGTAACCGATCATCACCATTTGAACGTTCTGGGTAAAGCCTCGGTACCAATCAATGGCCAGCAGCTCACCAATCACCGCCTCGGCATTGTTCAGATCGTCCAGGGTTTCGAATAATGGACACACATCCATGCGGAATGGACAGCCGGCTTCTTTTAGCAATAAATGCACGGCCAGCACGTCGGAAGCGGTGCGAGCCATCGAAATGACATAGGCGCCCAAGGCTTCACGCGGCTGTTCGGCGATCACTCGGCAAGTGTCGATCACCTCTTGGACGTCAGGCGAGGGTGACCAATCACGTGGCAACAACGGACGCTTAGACGCCAGCTCGCGAGTCAGGAAGGCTTGCTTGTCTTGCTCGCTCCATTGGGCGTAATCGCCCATCCCCAAATAACGAGTCACTTCTGAGAGTACATCGGCATGACGGGTACTTTCTTGGCGAATATCGAGCTTGATCAAGTGCACGCCAAAACATTGCACGCAGCGAAGTAGGTCAAGCAACTTGCCGTCGGCAATAATGCCCATGCCACATTGATGGAGAGACTGGTAACACGCCAGTAATGGTTGCCACAATTGCTGGGTGTCGGTCAGGATCCCTTGTGATGAGGCGCGTTCGCCTTTCAGTTTGGCATCCAAGTAGTTCAAGGTGTGAGTTAGCTGACTGCGCATGGTTTTGAGGATGGCGCGATACGGTTCGTGCGCCTCGCCGGCCATTTCACGCACCGTGTCATCACACTGTGTCATTGACAGTTCACTGACCAAATCCTGCACATCGCGCAAATACAAATCCGCTGCTTTCCAGCGTGATAACAGCATCACTTCACGGGTAACCTCGCTGGTGACATAGGGGTTACCGTCACGGTCGCCGCCCATCCAAGAGGAAATTTGTACCGGTTTGGCATCAATGGGTAAGTTGATGTCGAGGTGGCTTTCAAGCTGCTGATCAAATTGGCGTAAAAACGCCGGTACTGCTTGCCACAATGAATTTTCAATTACCGCGAAGCCCCATTTGGCTTCATCAAGCGGGGTAGGGCGCTCTTGGCGAATAACATCGGTGTGCCACGCTTGTGCAATCAACTGCTCAAGACGTTTCTCAGTTTTGGCACGCTCTGCCGCCCCCAAATGTTCACTGAGCTCTAATTTCGATAAACATTTATTTATTTGCACCAAGTTATGAATGGTGGTGCGGCGTGCGATTTCGGTCGGGTGAGCGGTCAGCACTAACTCAATTTTTAAATCGGCGATCGCTTGTTGCGCGTCATTGGCATTTATTTCACCTTGGCTGACACGGCGGAGTAAATCGTCGATAGCGTCCGGGCTGCACTCCAACGCGTCGCATTGACGCGAGACGGTGTGATATTGCTCGGCGATATTAGTCAGATTCAAAAATTGGCTAAAGGCGCGGGCGACCGGAAGCAGTTGGTCAGCCGGCAAGTTTTGCAGCACGGTTTTCAGCTTAGCATGATCGTCCTGATTGCCAGCGGCAGCCGATTTTGAGAGCTGACGAATTTCCTCAACTTTTTCTAAGAGTGCTGGACCATGGGCATCTTGGATGGTGTTACCCAGCAGACGGCCAAGCATACTGACATTGCTTTTTAAGGCAGAGTACTTTTCGTTCATAGCGTATCCATTCTGTAACAAAGTTACATCCTACTGTGACTGTAAAGAACCAATCTAGCGAATATTGCGCGATCGGGTCAACTTAACCGCAAATTAGCGCGAAAACTGGCCAGCGGATTTGATGCTTATCATAGCACCACCCCAAAAGCTGAAAAAAAGTTTCAGCTTTTAGGTTTGCCAGCCTTCCGAGGGCTTCTCCGCGCCCGCCGTATCGCGACTTTCTCGTGAATAGCAGCAGTATTATTTGCATGGTTAGATGGAATTATTGCTCTAATATGAATGAATAGACATTAAAAGTGATTTTTTACGCTTTTTGGGGTTGACGGCCAAACGGGAATGCGATAAAAAATAACCATTCACTATTTATGAATAAAAATATTTTTGAGAGTTGACCATGATGCCACTCGCTACCAAATACAACGCCCTTTCTGCTCGACGACGCTAGCCTGCCTTGCGTGGCTATTGGCTACGCCCTCGATACTCTGCTGCCCCGCAGCACACCATAAACACCCATAAAGAGAGACACCCATGACACTTAACACCATTATTGTCGGTGCCAGTGGCTACACAGGAGCCGAGCTTGTCGCCCTTGTCCATCGCCATCCACAACTGCACTTGGCTGGTTTATATGTCTCGGCAGGCAGTGAAGACGCCAACCGCCCCGTGAGCGCGTTGCACGGCCAATTGCGTGGTGTAGTGGATATGCCACTGATGCCTTTGACCTCGCCACAGGATGTGGCCAAGCAAGCCGATGTGGTGTTTTTAGCCACTGCGCATGCGGTTAGTCATGAATTGGCGCCGATTTTTCTGGCTCAAGGTTGCGTGGTGTTTGATTTGTCGGGGGCGTATCGGGTCAATCAAGCGGATTTTTATCCTACCCATTACGGCTTTTCGCACCAGTCACCGGCATGGCTGGCTCAAGCCGTGTATGGCTTGGCGGAGTGGCAACAGGAAGCATTATCTGCGGCGCAGCTGGTCGCCGTGCCGGGATGTTATCCCACCGCCAGTCAATTAGCGCTCAAACCTTTGCTGGATGCAGACTTGTTGGATAAACAAATGTGGCCGGTGATCAATGCCACCAGTGGCGTAACGGGTGCGGGGCGCAAAGCGAGCCTGACCAATAGTTTTTGTGAAGTGAGCCTGCATGCCTACGGGGTGTTTTCTCACCGTCATCAGCCAGAGATTGCCACACACCTAGATACGCCGGTGATTTTCACCCCGCATCTTGGCAGTTACAAACGCGGCATTCTTGCCACCATTACCGCCAAATTAGCGCCAGGTGCTAGTGAGGCCGAGGTGGGGCAGGTACTGAACCAGGCTTATCAGGATGCGCCGCTGGTACGGGTACTTCCTGCCGGTGAGGTGGCCAAGCTGCAAGCGGTGCAATATACCGGCTTTTGCGATATTGGCTATCAGGCCGCGCATGGGCATCTGATCCTTACCAGTGCGATCGATAACTTACTTAAAGGCGCGGCCAGTCAAGCCGTGCAGTGTTTAAACCTTAAGTTTGGCTTTGCCGAAACCACAGCGATTGTCTAGGAGAAACGGATGAAAACGCCATTAGTGATTAAATTAGGCGGCGCAGCACTGAGCTGCAGCGAGACTCTCGCCAAAGTTTTCGGCGCGATCAACACCTACCGCAGTGAGGCTGAGCGTCCGTTAGTGCTGGTGCACGGTGGCGGCTACTTGGTTGATGAACTGTTGAAAAAACTCGCCCTCACCAGTGTAAAAAAACAAGGCTTACGGGTCACGCCAGTCGACCAGATTGATTATGTCACCGGTGCCCTCGCCGGCACGGCCAATAAGCTGCTGTTAGCTGAGGCGCGTAAGGCGAAGATTAAAAGCTGCGGCTTGAGCTTGGCCGATGGTGGCTTGTGTCAGGTCAGCCAGCTGGACCCTGAACTGGGGGCAGTGGGGGAAGCCAGCGCCGGTGATCCGAGTCTGCTGCAAGCGGTACTGGCCGCGGATTGTGTTCCTATTATTAGCTCGATTGGCATCAGTGACCAAGGTGAGCTGATGAACGTCAATGCCGACCAAGCGGCGGTAGCGGTGGCAACCACTCTTGGCGCGGAGCTGGTATTGCTGTCGGATGTCAGCGGCGTATTAGACGGCAAAGGACACTTGCTGCCTTGCCTCACCGAGTTAGATGCGCAGCACTTAATGGAAAAAGGGGTGATCACCGATGGCATGGTGGTCAAGGTCAACGCGGCGTTTGCCGCTGCCCGTGAACTGGGTAAACCGGTTGAGATTGCCACCTGGCGTTACCCAGAAAAACTCACGCAATTATTCGATGGCCAGCAAATCGGCACCCGGTTTAGCGCCAGTTAATTAGACGTATAACGACGCGACGAAACCGTCGATTTAGGATTTAAGGAGAGCAAGATGAGCAAGGTAAATAAAGTTGTACTGGCCTATTCGGGTGGATTGGATACTTCGGCCATCATTCCATGGCTAAAAGAAAACTATGACTGTGAAGTGGTGGCCTTTGTCGCTGACGTGGGTCAAGGCGAACAAGAGCTCGATGGCATTGAGCAAAAAGCACTTGCCTCGGGGGCATCACAGTGTTTTATCGCCGATCTGAAACACGAAATGGTGGCGGAGTATATTTACCCCAGCCTGAAAACCGGTGCGGTGTATGAAGGCAAGTATCTTCTGGGTACCTCGATGGCGCGCCCTATCATTGCCAAAGCGCAGGTCGAGTGCGCCCTAGAGGTTGGAGCGGATGCACTTTGCCACGGCTGTACCGGCAAGGGGAACGATCAGGTTCGTTTTGAGAGCACCTTCTCCGCGCTGGCGCCGCAACTGAAAGTGATTGCGCCGTGGCGGGAGTGGGATCTCACCAGTCGTGAAGCCTTGCTCGATTACTTGGCCGCCCGCGACATTCCCTGTACGGCGAGCCTTGAGAAAATTTATTCACGTGATGCCAATGCTTGGCACGTCTCAACCGAAGGCGGTGTGCTGGAAGATACCTGGACCGCGGCCAACCAAGATTGCTGGGTATGGACAGTGGCACCGGAAGAGGCGCCCAATACGCCCGAGTTTGTCACCTTGGGAGTACAAAGCGGGGAAGTGGTCTCGGTCGATGGTGAGTCCATGTCGCCTTATGACGTGCTGACGCTGCTGAACGACAAAGGCGCCCAGCATGGCGTGGGACGGATTGATATTGTTGAGAACCGTTTGGTGGGGATGAAATCCCGCGGCTGCTATGAAACCCCGGGTGGCACCATCATCATGGAAGCGCTGCGTGGCGTTGAGCAATTGGTGCTGGATAAAGAGAGTTATCAGTTCCGTGAGGAGCTCGGTTTAAAAGCGTCTCACCTGATTTATGATGGGCGTTGGTTTACGCCGCTTTGCCAGTCGATTGTTGCCGCGGCTAATTCCCTTGCCGCACCGGTAACGGGCGAGGTGGTGATCAAACTCTATAAAGGGCAAGCGACTGTGGTACAAAAACGCTCGACCAACAGCCTGTACTCGGAAGACTTTGCCACCTTTGGTGATGATGATGTCTACGATCACAGCCATGCCGAAGGCTTTATCCGTTTGTATTCGCTGTCGAGCCGGATTCGGACGCTGAACAAACAAAAACAATCCTAATTAAAAAAGCATCGTGAGCAGTAAGGAGAGACAGCATGGCATTATGGGGCGGACGCTTTAGTCAGGCAGCAGACAAACGGTTTCAAGCGTTTAATGATTCACTGCGCTTTGACTATCGCTTAGCAGAGCAAGACATTGTGGGCTCCATTGCTTGGTCCAAAGCCTTGCGTTCGGTGGGCGTGCTGAGTGATGACGAGCAACAGCAATTGGAGCTCGCGCTCAATGAGCTCAAGCTGTCGGTGATGGAAAACCCGAAGCAAATCTTACGCTCAGAGGCCGAAGACATTCACAGCTGGGTTGAGCAGCAACTGATCGACAAAGTTGGGGATTTGGGCAAAAAGCTGCACACCGGACGCTCGCGTAACGATCAGGTCGCCACGGATCTCAAGCTCTGGTGTCGCCAACAAGGCCAGCAAATCTTGCTGTCTCTCGACAAGCTTCAGCAGCAGCTGGTGGATGTGGCCAGCCAACACCATGATACCGTGCTGCCCGGCTACACCCACTTGCAACGTGCGCAGCCAGTGACCTTTGCCCATTGGTGTTTGGCCTATCTGGAGATGTTTGAGCGCGACACCACCCGCTTACAAGATGCGCTTAATCGTCTTGATACCTGTCCGTTAGGATCTGGGGCGCTGGCAGGCACGGCGTATCCGATTGATCGCGATGCCTTGGCACAACAACTGGGCTTTGAACGGGCCACCCGTAACAGCCTTGACTCAGTCTCGGACCGTGATCATGTGATGGAAATGCTGTCTGCGGCGTCGATATCAATGCTGCATTTATCACGGATGGCCGAAGATATGATTTTCTATAACTCGGGCGAATCCGGGTTTATCGAGCTGGCCGATACGGTGACATCAGGCTCCTCGCTGATGCCACAAAAGAAAAACCCTGATGCGTTAGAGCTTATCCGCGGCAAAACCGGCCGTGTCTATGGCACCTTGTCGGCGATGATGATGACGGTGAAAGCCTTGCCACTGGCCTATAACAAGGATATGCAAGAAGACAAGGAAGGGCTCTTCGATGCCATGGACACTTGGCATGATTGCTTGGATATGGCCGCCTTGTGTTTTGAAGGTATCACCATTCACAACGACAAAACCTTGCAGGCGGCGCAGCAAGGTCATGCCAACGCCACCGAGCTCGCGGATTATTTGGTGAGCAAAGGGATCCCGTTCCGTGAAGCGCACCACATAGTGGGCGTGGCGGTGGTGTCTGCCATTGAGCAAGGTTGTGGACTGGAAGATTTACCGCTTGCCACCTTGCAGCAATTCTCACCGGTGATTGAAGACGATGTGTATGCCATGCTCACGATCGAATCCTGCTTGGCCCAACGTCGGGCGCTGGGTGGCGTGGCACCTGAACAGGTCAGCTTTGCCATTCAAGAGGCGCAAAAGCGTTTAGATAAGCGCTTTACCCCCAAAGTCACTGTGCGCTCGGCAAGGCTCACCGACCTCGATACCATCGAAGGCATGGTGGTGTATTGGGCGAAGTTGGGGGAGAACTTACCTCGTGATCGCCATGAATTGGTGCGTAATATCGGCCTATTTGCGGTATCCGAGCACCAAGGGGATCTCACCGGCTGCGGCTCGCTCTATATTTACGACTCAGGGCTGGCAGAAATTCGCTCCTTAGGGGTTGAAGCCGGCTGGCAGCGCCAAGGTCACGGTACGGCGCTGATGATGCACTTGATTAAAAAAGCCAAGCAAATGGCGATTGAGCAAGTCTTTGTCCTCACCCGGGTGCCCGAGTTTTTCACTCAATTGGGTTTTACCCCGGTGTCGAAATCGCAACTGCCTGAGAAAGTGATGAAAGATTGTGAAATCTGTCCGCGCTTCCACGCCTGTGACGAAGTGGCACTGACCTATAACATTGCCGGGCCAGCCACGATCTCGACCTTCTCTACGCTGGAGTAGGGTGACATCGTCTATTGCCTGACGATATCAGCGTCGTCGTTATCCCTTCTTAAGGCTGCGTGCTGACTAAGTCGCAGCTTTTTTGTGTCCTCGTCATAAAAAATTCATCAAAATTAGCTGCTTACAAATTGTTACATTGTACGGTTTGTCACAGAAGCGTCACGCGCAATGACCATCATGCCCGCGTTTTCTCGTTAATAATGGAGATTTTGTGGTGAAGACAATCCTTACGGCCGCGGTGGCCTCAGCCTTATTAGCGGCAACTGCACACGCGGCAGTGCCTCAGCAAAACGATGTCTGGTATCAAGACGCGCAAGCGGCATTGGCGGCCGCTAAAGCTAACCCACCTATCACGGGCAAAGCCAAAAATGTGATCCTCTTTGTCGGCGACGGCATGAGCGTGGGGACAATCACCGCGGCGCGGATTTATCAGGGGCAGCAGCAAGGACAAACTGGTGAGGAAAACCGCCTTGGCATGGAAAGCCTGCCGCATGTTGCGCTAGCCAAAACCTATAACACCGACATGCAAACCCCTGACTCGGCCGGGACCGCGACGGCGATGGTCACTGGGGTGAAAACCAAAGCCGGGATCATCAGTGTTGACGATAACGTTCAGCGTGGTTTTTGCAGCACCGCCAAAGGTAACGAAGCGAAAACCTTATTTGAAATGGCGGGCGAGAAGGGCAAAGCATTAGGGTTAATCTCAACCGCCCGTTTAACCCACGCCACCCCAGCCACCACTTATGCGCACAGTGCGGATCGCAATTGGGAAAACGATAGCAAGTTGCCCAACATTGCCAAAAACCAAGGCTGCACCGACATTGCCAGCCAGTTTGTCGACTTTGACGCTGGTGAAGGATTTCAGGTGGCGTTCGGCGGCGGACGGCGTGAATTTATTCCTGCCGATAGCGTCGATCCTGAGGGCAAAAAGGGCAAGCGTAAAGATGGACGCAACTTGATTGAGGCATGGCAAACCCGCCACCCCGATGGCCAATACATTTTCGATAAATCCGGTTTTGATGCCATCGATCCGGCGACCACTTCACGCGTGTTTGGTTTGTTTGAAAGTAGCCACATGAAATATGAAGCGGATCGCCGTGAAAGCCAAGATGAGCCATCATTGGCGGACATGACTAGCAAGGCGATTGATATGCTTAGCCGCAACAAAGACGGCTATGTAATGATGGTGGAAGCCGGACGTATCGACCATGCTCACCATGCGGGTAACGCCGCGCGAGCGTTAGAAGATACGCTGGCTTACGACGATGCCATTAAAGTGGCATTAGCGAAAACCAACCCAGAAGATACCCTGATCATTGTCACCGCCGACCATGCTCACACTATGGTGATGAACGGCTATGCGGAGCGGGGCAACCCCATTCTAGGCTTGTCACGTCAAAAAGGGCGCTTAAATCAGGATGATTTTGGTAAAACCTATACCACGATTACTTATGGCAACGGCCCGGGTGCGGTGAAAGGTGAGCGTGAAAACTTGCAAGAAGGGCAGGTGCGTAAGCTGGATTACAAACAGCAATCCTTGATTAAGCTCGGTTCGGAAACCCACTCCGGTGAAGATGTGGCCATCATGGCGCGTGGGCCGATGGCGTGGTTGTTCCAAGGGGCCGTGGAGCAAAACTACATTTTCCACGTGATTAACGAAGCCACGGATCTGGCCGATTAATCGTCTGGTATGTCTGACGACCCGCGCTCTGGCGCGGGTTTTTTATTGCGCCGAAACGGATAAATCACCACATGTAGTGTGAGTAGCACACTGGCACTGCCGGCGGCGAATAACAAGGCAATTGACTCCACTTGCCGTGGCGTGTCGGCATAGCCCCACCACCAGAGTGGCCAAAGTAGCGCGCACATGGCGGCCAGTTGTTTCATACAACGGGTACAGCGTCCCAGTTTTTGTTGCCAAATCGCGGACTGACAGTATTTGCAAGCCATGCGGTTTCTCTTGGTCGGTAATGGCGATAGCTTATTGTGGCGCAGTGGGCTGCCGGATACAAAAAAGCCCTCCAATGAGGAGGGCAAAAGGTAAGCAAGTGCTTGGAGAAGCAACAGGCAGCGCCTGTAAAGCGCCGAGTGTCGGCGAAAGGGGCAGTGGATTAGCAGCCTGGGCCGCAGTCCATGCAGTGTTTGATCATTTCAGGGCCGAGTTTGAGCTTGGCATTCACATCCCGCAGCGCGGTACGTACTCCCTCCTCAATCACTGGGTGATAGAAGGGCATATCTAGCATTTGCGAAATGGTCATTTGGTTTTGATGTGCCCATGCCAACAAGTGGGCCAAGTGTTCGGCGTTCGGTCCTATCATTTCGGCGCCAAGGAAACGGCCTGTGCCTTGTTCGGCATAAACGTGCAACAAGCCTTTATTGCGCAGCATCACCCGTGAGCGGCCTTGGTTTTCAAACGACACTACGCCGGTTTCAAAGCAGCCACAGGGGCCGAGACGGTCGGTAATCGCTTTGTAGCTTTCGCCCACCATTGCGATTTGTGGGTCGGAGAAGACTGCGGAGAGCTTGCTGCGGCGTAATCCGGCACGGATATCTTTGCCGCGTCCGGCGTTGTCACCGGCGATGCGCGCTTGGTCAGCCGCTTCGTGCAGCAACGGAATTTGGTTACTGGCGTCACCGGCAATAAAAATGTGCGGTGCCGTGGTTTGCAAGGTGTAGCTATCGGCAACCGGCACGCCGCGGGCATCCACTTTGATGCTGGTCGCATCGAGGTTTAGCTTGTCGACATTGGGGCGACGACCGGTGGCGGCAACTACATAGTCGACCCAGCGCAGTTGGCTTTCGCCCTCTTTATCACGATAACGGATTTGCACCTTATCGCCTTCACGCATCATCTCTTCCACCTTGGCATCGGCGTCGAGATAAAACTCCTCACTGAAGGTTTTATCCGCATAGGCCATGATCTCTGGGTCGGTCAGCGGGCCTACTTGGCCGCCGACGCCAAACATGGTCATCTCGACCCCGAGGCGATGCAGCGCTTGTCCTAGCTCAAGGCCAATCACGCCCGGGCCAAATACCGCAACCGAGTCAGGCAGATCGTCCCATTCGAAAATATCATCATTGACCACTAAACGATCACCAAGGTGATCCCAAGCAGACGGCCAGCTTGGACGCGAACCTGTCGCGATCACGATGCGATCAGCATGGATGGTGGTGTGATCGTCAACCATTAAAGTGTGATCATCCACAAAGCGCGCATAGCCATCAATTTTGTCTTGGGCGGGAATGTCATCGACACTTTCCAGTACAAAGCCGACAAAACGGTCACGCTCGCGTTTCACCCGATCCATCACCTCACGGCCATTAATTTCCGTGGTGCCGCCGGGGTACACACCGAAGCCGGGCGCTTTGTCGATATGATGCGCCGCTTCAGCCGCCGCAATTAACAGTTTGGAAGGCATGCAGCCAACTCGCGCACACGTGGTGCCATAGGGACCGCCTTCAATCATCACCACGTTATCCGTATGTGCTTTGGCTGCGCGATAAGCACCAAGTCCGGCAGTTCCGCCACCAATCACAGCCACATCAACCGTTAATGTTTTCATTGCTTTCTCCTGGGAAAATAACGGGCGGCAAAGAGGCCGCCCAAACAGCGGATTACTGATTTAGATAGGTGTCGAGCTCTTCACTGCCACCGATATGACGGCCACCGATAAATACTTGTGGCACGGTGGCGCGACCGCTCACCGCACGCAGAGAAACCGTGGTGGCGTCTTTACCGAGGATGATTTCTTCAAACTGAAGGCCTTCATCGATCAGTGCTTGTTTGGCCTTGGCACAGAATGGGCAGCCTGGCTTACTAAACACGGTGATCGAGTCTTGCAGTTTGTGCTCAGGGGCGATGTAGCCCAGCATGGTGTCGGCATCAGAGACCTTGAACGGGTCGCCTGGTTCGTTAGGTTCGATAAACATTTTCTCGACCACGCCGTTTTTCACCAGCATGCTGTAGCGCCATGAGCGTTTGCCAAAGCCAAGATCGTTTTTGTCGACCAGCATCCCCATGCCATCAGTGAACTCACCGTTGCCGTCAGGAAGGACATGAATGTTGTCAGCGTCTTGGTCGGCTTTCCATGCATTCATCACAAAGGTATCGTTGACGGACACACAGACAATGTCATCGACGCCGTACTGTTGGAACACTGGATATAGCTCGTTATAGCGTGGCAGGTGCGAGGATGAACAGGTTGGGGTAAACGCACCTGGCAAGCTGAATACAATCACGGTTTTGTTGGCAAAAATGTCATCGGTGGTGACGTCTTTCCATTGATCGCCTTCGCGAGTACGGAAAGTAACTTGTGGTACTGGCTGACCTTCTTTTGTTGCTGTCATGGTGATGTCCTTTTTATTCAAGTATTGATTCAAGTGAATGGGCGAGTGCTTCGCCGCGTTTTGATGGGATCAGTATTACCGATTGCAATTGATAGCTCTAATCGCTTAATGCTATGGTTTTGATAGTTATCCTCTATAGAAGAGACAAAGATGAACATTCGTGACTTGGAGTACTTGGTCGCCTTGGCCGAACATCGACATTTTCGTAAAGCGGCCGAAGCCTGCTTTGTTAGCCAGCCCACCTTAAGCGGGCAAATTCGCAAGTTGGAAGATGAGCTGGGTGTGAGTTTGTTAGAGCGAACCAGCCGTCGTGTGTTGTTCACCGATGCCGGTATGAGGTTAGTACAACAGGCACGTAACGTCTTGCGGGAAGTCACAATTTTGACCGAATTGGCCAGTGAGCAAGGGGAAAGTATGACCGGCCCTTTGCATATCGGTCTGATCCCTACGGTCGGGCCTTACCTGCTGCCTAAAATTATCCCGCTACTGCGTGATCGTTTCCCTGAGCTGGAGCTGTTTATTCACGAAGGACAGACGCAGCAGTTAGTGCAGCAACTGGAAGAGGGCAAACTCGATTGCATCATTTTGGCCTCTGTAGAAGAAACCCAGCATTTAAAAGAGCTCCCACTTTACAGTGAGCCGATGTTGCTCGCGGTCAATGAAAAGCATCGCCTCGCCGATTGTGCCGAGGTGGCGTTAGATGTATTGCAAGGCGAAACCTTGTTAATGCTCGGCGATGGCCATTGCTTACGTGACCAAGCGATGGGTTTTTGCTTTAAAGTGGGGGCGCGCGAAGATCAGCGCTTTCGTGCCACTAGCTTAGAGACCTTGCGCAACATGGTTGCGGCGGGGAGTGGGATCACCTTGTTGCCTCAATTGTCTGTACCTGCTGATAAGCGAGATGGTGTGGTGTATATTCCGACGACCTCGCCGACGCCGTCGCGACAAATCACCCTCGACTACCGTCCTGGCTCGCCATTACGTGGCCGTTATGAGCAGTTGGCTGACGCCATCCATGAACAAATGACTGCCGTGATGAATGATCGAACTCGTCACTAGAGCGGCGCGTGACGCGTAGATAAAAAGACGCCCGCATCGTGAATGCGGGCGTCTTGATTTTATGCGGCTATTGACGATGTAACAGAGTTAAAACAGCGACTCTGTGCCTGACTCATAAATGTTGCCATCTGATTGCGACGACACATACTCGGTTGGCTCGGTGCCTTTTATAAAGTACTCGAACATCGAAGTATGATCGGTTTTTCTGGTTAACAGCCCTGTTTCGCGGTCAATGCGCACTTTGACGATCCCCGGTGGCACGGTTTTATTCTGCTCAGGTACGTCCGCGAGTGCATGCTGCATAAAATTAATCCATGCTGGCTCCGCCGTTTTGGCCCCCGACTCCGCGCCGCGGATAGGCTGACGCTCGTCGCCTAAGTTTGCATTACGGGTCGTGCGACCCAGTTTACGGGAGTGATCATCAAAGCCCACCCACACAGTGGTCACAATCCCTGGGCCATAGCCGGTGTACCAGGTATCTTTGGAGTCATTGGTGGTCCCCGTTTTTCCGCCGATATCGCGTCGCTTGAGCGCTTGTGCGCGCCAGCCCGTGCCATTCCAGCCTGTCCCGTAGCGCCAATCACCGCCACCCCAGATGTTGCTTTGCATCATTTCGCGTACCAAAAATGCATTTTGCTCATCAATGACTTGTTTGGCATGACGCTGTGTGGTGGTGTCGTTGTTCTCTAGCAAATTCTGCTCATTAAACGGATCGGCCTGTTCTGCTTTTTGTTCGCAGTTATCACAAATGATGGGTGGATTGGCGCGATATATTTCCTCGCCAAAGGGGGTTTCGACCCGATCAATGATAAAGGGCTCCATAAAATAGCCGCCATTGGCAAACACGCTAAAGCCCTGTGCCATCTCAACCGGCGTCAAGCTTCCCGCACCAAGCGCAATGGCTTCTGCACGCGGTAAATCATCTCGTTTAAAGCCAAAGCGGGTGAGGTAATCGAGAGCGTCATCCAATCCCACCCGACGCAGGACACGTACGGCCATGACGTTTTTCGACTGTGCCAGACCCAGTCGCGCCCGCAGTGGCCCTTCATAACGTGGTGGCGAGTTTTTCGGCCGCCATGCCACGCCTTGACTGCGATCCCAGCGATTAATGGGGGCGTCGTTAATCAGGGTGGCGAGTGTCATGCCCTCATTCACTGCCGCGGAATAAATAAACGGCTTGATGCTCGAGCCCACCTGACGTACTGACTGTGTGGCACGGTTAAATTTGCTATGGACAAAATTAAATCCGCCCACCAGTGCTTTGATTGCTCCGGTTGAGGGGGACATGGAAACCAGCGCGGTATTGGTCGTCGGGACTTGGGCTAAATGCCAGCTGTTATCCACTTGGCGAATAAACACCTGTTGGCCACTGGCAAGGAATTCATCAGCGCGTTGAGGGGCCGGACCTTGACGGCTATCGGTGATATAAGGGCGCGCCCAGTCAAGTCCTTCCCAAGGCAGTTCGATTTCACGGCCATTGGGTCCGACAACCTGCGCCGATTTAGCTTGGACATCAATCACGACGGCGGGCTCTAGCGGGCCGTAGCTGGGTTGCTTGGCCAAGTGATCAACGATGCGCTGGTGTTGCCAACGTTGGCTAGGGGCTTGCCATAGCGTGGCAACTGGCCCACGGAACCCATGGCGACGGTCGTAGGCGAGAACGTTTTCTACTGCCGCCTCATTTGCGGCGCGTTGCATATCGGCATCGACGCTGGTGAAAATACGCACACCCGAGGTATAAGCGTCTTCGCCAAACTGCTCAACGGCCCATGCGCGTGCCATTTCTGCTACATAAGGTGCGGACAGTTCAATTTCAGCCCCATGATAGCGGGCTACGATCGGCTCGTTCTTCGCTTGTTGGTACTCGGCGTTGGAAATATATCCCTCTTTAAGCATGCGCCCCAGCACCACATTCCGGCGATCGGTGGCGCGCGACAGCGAATACAAAGGATTCATGGTGGAGGGGGCTTTGGGTAATCCGACAATCACCGCCATCTCACTCAAGGTCAGTTGATCGAGGGTTTTGCCAAAGTACACCTGGGCAGCAGCGCCAACCCCGTAAGCACGATAGCCTAAGAATACTTTGTTGAAATAGAGTTCAAGGATCTCTTCTTTATTCAACAGCTGTTCGATATGCACGGCGATAAAAATTTCTTTTATCTTGCGCATAATGCGTTTTTCGTTAGAGAGGAAGAAGTTCCTTGCCAGCTGCTGCGTGATAGTACTGGCCCCTTGCTTGGCCGTACCTGACATCGCCACCACCACCGCGGCGCGGACAATGCCGATAGGGTCAATCCCTGGGTGTTGGTAAAAGCGACTGTCTTCTGTGGCAATCAATGCATCAATCATAGGCTGAGGGATGTCCTCGAGCATGACTGGGATGCGACGCTTCTCACCGAACTGGGAGATCAACTCACCATCGGCGCTATAGACCTGCATCGGAGTCTGCAGTTCGACACTTTTTAGTGTCGCTACATCGGGGAGGTCAGGTTTTACATACAGGTAAAACCCAAAGATTGTAGTGACTCCAAGCACTGTGCAAACCAGTGCAAAGATAAGCAAACGCTTTATGAACTTCACCTGAGATTTCCCGTTCTGTTGCCGTTGAGCCGTTCAATAATCATACGTGAGTAGTATAAAGGCACCAGCATTAAAAATAACCCGTGATGAGGCCAGTTTTGTAAATACTGACTTCACGCTGACGTTGGGAGCCTAACACGAAATGATGCGAAGTTCGGCAGTTTTAGGTATCGATATCGGCCGAGATATCATTCACGCCATTGTGGTTCGTGCACATCGACAAGGTATTCAGGTGGCAGGCCATCATCGGGTGCCGTATCGCGCGACTGACGATCTCTGTGTCCCGCTTACCGAGATAAAAAAACGATTACTCGCGTGTGTACCTTGGTATCAGCGCCTACACATCTCTGTGGTGGTGGGGGTCGATGAAGAGGCTGTGATCACCAAGCAAATGACGGCGCCACTG
Organism: Salinivibrio sp. PR6; assembly: GCF_001995955.1. Taxonomy (NCBI): domain Bacteria; kingdom Pseudomonadati; phylum Pseudomonadota; class Gammaproteobacteria; order Vibrionales; family Vibrionaceae; genus Salinivibrio; species Salinivibrio sp. PR6. Next base: position 201,497 of record NZ_MUFA01000006.1, read on the forward strand.
ATTGACGACGAGATTGAGCAAGAAGCTTTGATCGGCCAAAAGCTGAGTGCCGCCCTCAATATGGACATGGATACATTATATTACGACTTTGCGGTTATGAGCGGCGTGACTGTTCAGCCGGGACAAGTCTGTTATCAAGTGGTGGCATGCCGGCGTCTTGCGCTCACTCCGGCCCTAGACGCGCTCAAGCGGGTCGGGTTATCGCCTACGGTGGCAGACATCAACAGCCAAGCCTTAGTCGGCGTTTATCAAGCACTCCGCCCTGTTGCGCAGGCGAACCACTGGCCACTGTGGCTGCACTATCACAGCGGCTTGCTGACTGCGATTCGTCTTTATCCTGATGGGCAAGTTTATCAGCATCGCTGCCGTTTGGGGGAGGGAGAGCGCTATGAATACCGTGAGTCAGCTGCCAACGCCTTGGTGCAGCAGCACTTTGATCAGGCTTGTCATCGAGCGCGTGAGCATAATCGACTCTTGCCCTTGAGCACGGTTTGGATTAGCGGCGCTTGGCCGGCCACGCTAGCGTCTGAGCACCTTACCATCACGCGATTCAATCCAGTGGCGATGTTGGATCAAACGGCGCCGAACATCAGCGATGATGCGTCTATTGCCTTGGGGTTAGCGCTGCGGGGAGAATATTCATGCGTATAAATCTACTCCCTTGGCGAGAAAAAGCGCGCCGCGCGCAGCGTCAAACGTTTATGGTCCATAGTGGTTTGGTACTGCTGGGTGTGGTGCTGATGGTCAGTGCCGTGAACGCGGTCCAGCAGCACTGGCTGACTGAGCAACAGGCACGCAATCAACGCTTAACCGCAGGGGTGAACGATTTTCGTGCCACCTTACAAACCTTTAAGCGCGAAGATAAAAAGCGTGAAGCGCTACAATCGCGCTTACAACTGGTCAACGCCTTACAGCAACAGCGCAATAATGTCACCGCATTGCTGAATTTCATTCCAACCGTGATGCCTGAAGGGGCGTATTTAAGTCGCTTGGCGCAGCAACAGGGGCGTGTCACGGTCGAAGGCTGGGTCACATCCAATGCGGAGATGGCAAGTTTATTGGCAGCGTTAGAGCAAAGTGCGTTGGCCACCGACGTTGATATTGACACTGTGATCACCGAATCAGGATCGCAACGCGCCAACAAACGCTTCACGTTAAGCTTTCGTTTGACCGACTACGTCACACCGCAGTTACCCAAGCCCCAAGGAGTGCAGTCATGATTAGCGCCTTTGCATGGGATTGGCAAAAACTCCCCAGTGCGCCACTCGCCACCCGCGCCATTGTTTGGGCGGTGGGCGCGATCGCGCTATCGATGCTCGCAGCTTTGCTGATTTTGCAGCCCAACCAAGAGGCGCTGGAGGCAGCGACTCAGCGCGAAGCACAACTCAAAGCCGAGTATCGGTTGTTGGCCAATCGCGTCGCCGCTCTGCCCGATGTGGAGGCACAAATGCGCGCGTTAAATCAGCAATATGCCACCTTGATTGCCCAACTGCCGGAAGAAGAAGAGCTTTCGGGATTACTCGCCGGGGTTAATGAAGTTGGGATCCGTCATCAGTTAGGTTTCAACACACTGAAGTGGCAGCCAAGAAAGCATGGTAGTTGGCTTGATGCGATCCCGATGACGGTTGTCTTGACCGGGGATTATGCCTCTATTGGTGCATTTAGCGCGGATATTGCCGCCATGACTCGCTTGGTGTCGCTGCAAGATTTTGTCTTAACCCGTACTGAGGACGATGACATTCATGCGCCCTTGCTGCTGTCGGTGTCGGCGACCACATATCGCTATACCGGTGAAGGTATTGCCACTGATAAGGAGTTCGTACAGTGAAGCGTCTTTTGGTGTTGTTATTTGGGTTGAGCTTGGTGGGCTGTGATAGATACCACAGTGATATCGAACAGTTTATGCAACAAACTCAAGCCAGTGCGCAAGTCAATGCCACCCGCATTCCCCCTTCGCCGAATTACCAATCGATAGTCTTTGTCACCGATCAGCGAGATCCCTTTGTGCTACCCGCAATCAATGTTGGTGGACAGGCTTCAACAGGCGACTGTTGGCAGCCCAATTTACAACGGCCTTTAGAGCCGCTTGAGCAATTTCCACTGGCAAGCCTTGCCATGAAAGGCAGCTTAACCAAAGGCGCACAGCAACAAGCCTTAATTGCCCGTCCTGATGGCACCATCACTCAAGTCAGTGAAGGTGCGCATTTAGGCGAAAACCGTGGCCGTGTGGTGGCCGTGAATGCAAATCAGATCGCGATTGAAGAAGCCCTGCCGGATGGGTTGGGGTGTTGGCAGCTTCGCACTGTCACCTTGTCGATGGAAGCAACTTTGCCGTAGTTAGGATACCAATATGATAATACGCCCTTACCTTTCCCGCACGTTTACGCCAAGCGTTCGCTCAGTCTGGCTCATACTACTGATACTAAGCGTTGGCTCGGCGCAGGTTGCCGCAAAGAGTACGCTGACCGATATCGCGGTGAAGCGCCTCGACAATGGTGATGCTAGCGTCTCGCTGACGTTTTCTGACGCCGCGGTAGCGGCTGACTTTCGCCAACCGACGCCTCAGCAAGTCACGTTACGCCTACCGAACGTGCAGCTTAAACCGGCACTGCTGGCGGTCCTCGATACTCGCCGTCGTCAGACGCCCGTGACTGAGATTGAAACCTTTCAGGCACCTGAGCGTGCCCGCATCGTACTGCGTGCTGAGCAGGCCGTGGAGTTTGATTACCAGCAGCAAGGAAAGGTGTTGACCATTCGCGTCTCTGCGGCAAAAAAAGCGCCTTCTGTGAAGGCCTTAGCGCAAAAAGGAGCGGCGATCTCGATTAACTTCCAAGATATTCCGGTCCGTACCGTGTTGCAGCTGATTGCTGAGCAGAATGATTTTAACCTGGTGACCTCGGACTCGGTGCAAGGCAATATCACCATGCGTATTGATGGTGTGCCTTGGCAAGATGTATTGGATGTGATTTTGCGCGTAAAGGGGCTAGATAAACGCCAACGGGGGCAAGTGATGCTCGTTGCCCCTCGCCGAGAGCTCATGGCACAAGAAAAGCAAGCGCTTGAAATGCGTCAGCAAGCGGACGCCTTACTACCACTGAGCTCAGAAGTGCTCACGGTGAACTATGCCAAAGCGAGCGATATCGCCGCACTGATTAAAGGACAAGGTGAAGGGGTCAGTTTACTGTCGCCCAGAGGGGCGGTATCGCTTGATGAGCGAACCAATGCGTTGATCATTAAAGATAATCAAAAGAATCTAGCCCGCATTCGCACCTTGGTTCGTCACTTGGATGTGCCCGTTAAGCAAGTCGAAATTGAGGCACGTATTGTGACGGTCGAGCAAGGTTCAGTGGACGAATTAGGCGTGCGTTGGGGACTGTTGAATCGAAATGGCTCAACCACGGTTGGCCCGTCTGTGGAAGGTAATTTGATGTGGGATAGCACTGTCACCGGGCAAGGACCTGAAAGCTTAAACGATGCGGCGACAGACGGCGCAAATATTGGCGACTTCCTCAGCGTGAACCTGGCCGCTGCTAACCCCTCGGCCTCGAGCATGGCCTTGCAAGTGGCGAAGCTTGGCAATGATCTTCTGCTCGACTTGGAGCTATCTGCGCTTGAAAGCGAAAGGAAAGCAGAAGTGGTATCGAGCCCTCGACTTATCACCACCAATAAAAAAGCGGCCTATATTGAACAAGGGACTGAGCTACCTTACCTTGAGGCGTCTTCAAGCGGTGCGGTGGCGGTGTCTTTTAAAAAAGCAGTGCTGAGTTTATCGGTGACCCCACAAATCACGCCCAACAATACGCTGGTTTTGGATTTAAAATTAACCCAAGACATGCCCGAAAAAGCCGTGGTGGCCGGGAAAGGCGAAGCGATGTCGATCAGTACCAAGCGCATTAATACCCAAGTGCTGGCGGAAAATGGTGAAACCGTGGTCTTAGGGGGGATCTTTCAGCAAACCATGATCAATAAAGAGACCCAAGTGCCGCTGCTGGGGGATATTCCCTTGGTTGGCAACTTGTTCAAGCACCAATTAAAAGACCATGCAAAACGCGAACTTCTGATCTTTGTGACCCCTAAAATCGTCACAGACTAGGTTAGGTGTTGCCAAAGGGGTCACTGTCCTGAGATAATTTTTAATCTGATCACGAAATATCTGTGAGGAATTGGCGCCTCGGGCTTTTTTCATTAAGCCTGCGGGCGGTGTTGTCTTATTTAACCGCGCGTAAAATTGCTTAAAATGGCTGAAAAACGAAACATCTTTTTGGTAGGCCCTATGGGGGCTGGTAAAAGCACAATTGGTCGTCATCTCGCTCAGCAACTTCATATGGAATTCTATGATTCTGATTCAGTGATTGAAGATCGTACTGGAGCAGACATTGCATGGGTATTTGACGTTGAGGGTGAAGAAGGTTTCCGTAAACGCGAAGAAAACGTGATAAACGACCTCACTGAAGAGCAAGGTATCGTTCTCGCGACTGGCGGTGGCTCGATCATGAGCAAAGAAAGCCGCAACCGTCTCTCTGCTCGTGGTGTTGTGGTGTATTTAGAAACCACCATCGAGAAGCAGCTGGCACGCACCCAACGCGATAAGAAACGACCATTATTACAAACTGACCAACCACGTGAAGTGCTTGAGTCGTTAGCGGAAGAGCGTAATCCTCTTTATCAAGAAATTGCTGATTATGTTGTACGTACTGACGATCAAAGTGCCAAAGTGGTGGCCAATCAAATCATGGCTCTGTTAGAGCAGCAATAACCAAACACAGGACCCGACCATGGAACGGATAGACGTTAACCTAGGGGCACGTAGCTACCCTATCTCGATCGGTGAAGGGCTGTTAGCTGATGCTAGCCTATTTGGGAGCGTCCATTCGCGTCGGGTTGCTGTCATCAGCAACGAGACAGTGATGCCGTTATACAGCGACGCACTGGTCTCAACCTTAAAACAGGCAGGCGCGGCGGATGTCGCTCGCTTGAGCCTACCCGATGGTGAGGCTTACAAGTCTTTAGAGACATTTAACACCATTAACACCTTCCTATTAGAAAACAATTACAACCGTGATGTGGTACTTGTTGCACTGGGCGGCGGCGTGATTGGTGACATCGTTGGCTTTGCCAGCGCCTGTTATCAGCGCGGGGTAGACTTTATCCAAGTGCCCACCACATTACTGGCGCAGGTGGACTCGTCGGTTGGTGGCAAAACCGCCATTAATCATCCACTGGGTAAAAACATGATTGGGGCTTTCTATCAGCCTCAAGCGGTCGTGATTGATACGCAGGTGCTTAGCTCTTTACCGCGTCGTGAATTTGCCGCGGGCATGGCCGAAGTGATTAAGTATGGCATTATTGCCGACGCGCCTTTCTTTGATTGGCTCGATAGCGAAATGGCTGCACTGACAGCGCTCTCGCCGGATGCGCTACGTTATGCGATTCGCCGCTGTTGCCAGATAAAAGCCGATGTGGTCGCACAAGATGAAACCGAGGCGGGTGTCCGTGCACTCTTAAACTTGGGCCATACGTTTGGCCATGCCATTGAGGCAGAAATGGGATACGGCAACTGGCTGCACGGTGAAGCGGTCTCAGCAGGGACGGTGTTGGCGGCTAAAACGGCACAGCAACACGGTCTGATTGAGCCAAAAACTGTGTCACGCATCACTGCCTTGCTGGAAAGTGCTGATCTTCCCATACAGGCACCCAGTGAGATGAACTACGATGCTTTTATTAAGCACATGATGCGTGATAAAAAAGTGCTTTCAGGACAGTTGCGCCTGGTTTTGCCGACAGCGATAGGCCAGGCTCAAGTGGTTGCAGATGTGCCACATCAGTGTATTGCTGATGTGATTGATGCCGGTTAACCATTGAATGCATGACAGACACTTTTGATACCTTAACCTTGGATCTGGAAAGCCAAACCCAGCTCCTTTCTCGACTGCAATTTATTACCCGCTTTAGTGCCAACTTGATCCAAGTGACTGGGCCTGAGGGGGCGGGTAAAACCTGGCTCAGTGAGCGCTATATGGAGCAGTGGGCAGATGCCCATGTTCATGCATTATTGGCGTGCCACACCGCCCAGAGCGATGCACAGCGCCGCGCTATCTTGCTGCGGCAAATTGTTAAAGATGGGGTGTTTAACGAAGCCGACCCGCTCATTGATAGTCTCACCATGATGCTCGATGGTGGTGGGTGTGATGCCTTATTGGTGATTGATGATGCGCATCGTTTGACCCCCGGCTTGTTGTCAGAGTTGTGGGCCTTGGTACAACACGCCCAGCACCAAGCCAATTGGCGTATCAATGTGGTGCTTTTCTCGCTACCTGGAAAGTTGAACAAGTGGCTAGGCCAGGTGTCTTACGGGCACGAGCAAAAACCCCTGGAGCTCGAAATCTCTCCCCTCAACGAGGGAGAAGCTGAGATGTTTATTGATGTGCTGGCGGTCACCCAGCGCATCGGTGGCGAGAAAAAGAAACAGTGGTTAGCCAAACTTGCCAATCAAACCGTTTACCCCGGCACCATTATGGGAAAGGACAATCAGGAGACAGGCGCTGTGAGTAAAGATAAGAAAAAGCCCGCTAAAAACAACAAACCCTTCTTAATGCTGCTCCTTGCGGTGGTATTGATGATCGTCGGCGCGGGGGTGATTTGGTGGGTATTTCCAAGCCAGCAAGGTGACGCTGCGTCAGAGGCGGTGCTTCCTGAAGGGCTCAAGAATTTAGATGATTTGCTCAGTGAACAAGAGGAGCAAGCGATCACTGATCCGCAAACCGCGACCCAAACAGGCACACAACCTAGTGCGTCTAACGCGGATGCGGGGAGCGAGACGATGACGTCGCCATCAGCCGATAATGGTGCGGTAACGGAAGATCAGGCGACCCTACCAGACGATATTAATGGTGAAGGGCTGACTGTTGGGCGCAGTGATGAAGGGCAGCGTGTTGTGGTGCCCGATGATGTGGTCGATGCGATTATTGACGAACAAGATGCTGGAGGAGACGGCACTGACGCCGTTGATGAGCCATTAGCCAGCGAAATCAGTGAGGCGGTGCCTGCGCCTGCGGCACCACAAACCGCTGCGGATGACGTCGCAAACGCGGGTCAAACAACCGATGAGGGCGCAACGGCATCGGCTACAAATCCCGACTCAGGCAATCGCAGCCAAGACATTCTTAGCCAAAATGAGAGTGGGCGAAATGGGTTGCCTTTAGCGCCACAAGCTTTGCTCAATATCCCTGCCCAGCGTTATGCCCTGCAATTGGCCGCACTGCAATCTCGGCAAGATGCGGTTGCCTTGATTGAGGATTATCAATTGGCTGATCGCGTGCAGGTGTACCAAACGCAGCGCAATAATGCGACTTGGTATATGGTGCTATTGGGTGACTATGCCAGTGTGACTGAGGCTCGTCGTGCTGAACTAAACTTGGCGGATAATGTCCGTGCACTGCAGCCTTTTGTGAAATCATTCAGTCAGATCCATCGCGAAATTAACCGAGCAAATGGCCAGTAAAATCCGCTGATTGATGAAGCAAAATAGGGTACAATCCGCCCCTTTTCAGACCGCAGAGATAGACTAGGGGCAATGAGAAAGCATCGCGCGTTTCTAAAGTGGGCGGGAGGTAAGTACTCACTGGTCGATGACATTCGTCGTCATCTTCCTGAGGGGAACACGCTGATAGAGCCCTTTGTTGGCGCCGGATCGGTGTTTCTCAATACCGATTATGACCACTATATCTTGGCGGACATCAATCCCGATCTGATCAACTTATACAACATTATCAAGCAAACCCCGATGCGGTTTGTGGCTGATGCGCGCGCGTTTTTTTGCCAAGAGTACAACCAAAAAGAGCGTTATTTGGATGTGCGTCGTGAGTTTAATCTCACCACGGATCCCTACTTACGCTCGTTGTTTTTCCTCTATATGAATCGTCACGGCTTCAATGGCTTGTGTCGTTACAATAAAAAGGGTGGCTTTAATGTGCCCTTTGGCTCCTACAAAAAACCTTACTTTCCGGAAAAAGAGCTCGCGGTTTTTGCCGAAAAAGCGCAACGGGCAGAGTTTGTTTGTGAAGGGTATGCGGAAAGCTTTGCCCGCGCCAAGTTAGGCGACGTGATTTACTGTGATCCGCCCTATGCGCCGCTTACCGCCACGGCGAACTTTACCACCTATGCTACCAATGGCTTTACGCTGGACGATCAAGCCTTACTGGCCGAACACGCTGAACAGGCCTCTGTCAGCCAAGGGATCCCGGTTCTTATCTCCAACCATGATACGCCTTACACGCGTCGGCTATACCGTGGCGCGTCGTTTAACGTGGTGAAAGTCAAGCGTACCATTAGCCGTAATGGACAAGGCCGGAATAAAGTGGACGAGCTACTGGCACTGTTCGACCCGCCATCGCCTACTCTGTGATGCTTCTCATCCGTCTTGGGCCATTAGGTCAACACACTGACTAACGCCAGCAAGGCAGCGACAAAGATCCCAATCATCACCACACCGGTGATGATATACGCCGCCGGCGAATCATGGCCAAAATCTCGTTCGCGATTTTGTTGCGATTGGACGCCAAACAATGCCGCGATGACGCTCTTCATAACGTCAGTGAGTCTAGGTTTGCTGTCCATGATGCCTCCTTTTTTGGCGCCTCTGTTTACTCTAGTCAAGCCACGATAACTTGTCAGTGTTAGCGAGGAGAAAACCGTGAACGGGTAAGACTTCGTGGCCAAAATCGGGTAGAATTGCGGCAACTTTTTGGTAACTGAGGCGACCGTGCTATGAAGGATTTTTTGATCGCGCCATCGATTTTATCTGCTGATTTTGCGCGACTGGGTGAAGAAGTGGACAAGGTGCTCGCCGCGGGGGCGGACGTGGTCCATTTTGATGTGATGGATAATCATTATGTCCCCAATCTCACCTTTGGTGCCCCGGTTTGTCAGGCGTTACGTGACTATGGCATTACCGCCCCCATTGATGTCCACTTGATGGTTAAACCCGTCGACAGGATTATTCCTGATTTTGCCAAAGCGGGCGCCAGCATGGTCACCTTTCATGCAGAAGCCAGTGAGCACATCGATCGTACCTTGCAGTTGATTAAAGAGCATGACATGCAAGCGGGCTTAGTCTTTAACCCGGGCACGCCGTTGCATTATCTCGATTACGTGATGGATAAGCTGGATATGATCTTGCTGATGTCGGTCAACCCAGGTTTTGGGGGGCAGTCGTTCATTCCCACCACGCTTGATAAACTCCGAGCCGTTCGACAGCGTATTGATGCCAGCGGTCGAGACATCCGTCTCGAAATCGATGGTGGCGTAAAAGCGAACAACATTGCTGAGGTTGCTGAGGCAGGCGCAGATATGTTTGTGGCGGGCTCCGCCATTTTTGGTCAGCCAGATTACAAGGCCGCCATTGATGAAATGCGTGCCGAACTGGCAAAAGTAGAAAGGTAGTTGAAGTAGTATGAGCCTGCGTTATATTGCATTTGATTTAGACGGCACCTTAGTCGATAGCGTGCCAGATTTGACCCAAGCGCTGCAGATGATGTTAGCTGATTTGGACAGACCCACAGTGAGCGTTGCGGAGGTCACCGGCTGGATTGGTAATGGTGCCGATATCATGATTCGTCGTGCATTATCGCGTGCGCATAATCACGATCCCGATTTAGACCCAGCCTTGGTGGCGCAAGCCAGAGAGCGCTTCAATTTCCATTATGAAAACAATGGGCATGAAAAGACGGTACTGTACCCTGGGGTGAAAGACACCTTGAATCACTTACACCAGCAAGGCTATCAACTGGGGGTTGTCACCAATAAGCCCTACGCCTTTGTGCCGGCCATTTTAGCTGATTTAGGCCTGGCCGAATTATTTATCGATGTGATCGGTGGCGATAGTTTGTCGACCAGCAAGCCCGATCCTGAAGGCCTACACCTGCTGCGCGACAAGCACGGATTAACCAATGCCCAGATGTTGATGGTCGGTGATTCAAAAAATGATATTTTGGCGGCCCAGAATGCCGGATTCGCCTCCGTCGGCCTGACCTATGGCTACAACTATGGTGAGCCCATCAGTGATAGCCGACCTACCTATATCTTGGACAACTTTAGTGAGTTAGTTTCTGTGGTTGCCAACCACCCCGTATAACGCGTTTAATAAGTCAATAAGACCGCCCCCACGGGCAATATGTAAAGGAATCAAATCATCATGAGTCAACCTTCAAAACCCATTGTATTGAGTGGTGTGCAACCCTCTGGCGAGCTGAGTATTGGTAACTATCTGGGCGCGTTGCGTCAGTGGGAACAGATGCAAGATGATTATGACTGCCAATATTGCGTGGTGGATTTACATGCGATCACCGTCCACCAGGATGCTGACGCGTTACGCGAAGCCACGCTTGATGCCTTAGCGCTTTGCTTGGCGGTGGGGGTGAGCCCAGAAAAAAGTAACCTGTTTGTGCAGTCACACGTGCCTGAACACGCGCAACTGAGTTGGGTACTTAACTGTTACACCCAAATGGGTGAGTTAAACCGGATGACGCAGTTCAAAGACAAGTCGCAGCGTCATGCTGAGAACATTAATGCGGGGCTGTTTGGCTATCCGGTGTTAATGGCAGCAGATATCCTGTTGTATCAAACTAACCAGGTGCCCGTTGGTCATGACCAAAAGCAACACCTGGAGTTGGCGCGCGATGTGGCGACCCGCTTTAACAACCGTTATGGCGATGTGTTTGTGCTTCCAGAGCCCTACACGCCTGATGTCAATGCGCGGGTCATGAGCCTACAAGAACCGACCAAAAAAATGTCTAAATCGGACGATAATCGCAACAATGTGATTGGTTTGCTGGAAGACCCTAAAGTGATCGCGAAAAAGATTAAACGTGCGGTGACTGACTCCGAAGAGCCACCACGGGTGCGTTTCGATATTGCGCAAAAGCCAGGGGTGTCTAATCTGCTTGGACTATTGTCGGGCGCCACGGGTGAGTCGATTGACGCGCTCGAGCAAGCCTACGAGGGCAAGATGTACGGGCATTTGAAAAAGGATACGGCCGATGCGGTGGTCGCTATGCTTGAGCCGTTGCAAGCGCGTTATCACGAGTACCGTGCCGATCGCGCACTGCTTGATAGCGTGATGCAAAAAGGGGCAGCCCATGCTTCGGCGCGCGCGCAAGAGACACTGCGCAAAGTCTATGACGCGGTTGGCTTTGTTCCACGCGTGTAGTGGGTCACTAAAAGATGACAAAAGCAGCGGGTGAAAGCTCGCTGCTTTTTTTTAACATAACTGAACCAGCTTCTCACTTCTAATTACTTCATCAATAATCGCTGATTCCGGTGCGATTCATATCACGTCATATCCTGTACCTATCATGAATAATACACTCGATTTTCGAGTAAACACTCAATTACGTGAAGGAACAGGTATGAAAAAGCCAATGATGTGGTCACCGCTTGCGCTGGTAATGGCGGGGATTGCACTGCCCGCGGCGGCAAAAGCGCCACTTACCGAGAGCTACCAATGTGGGGTGACCACCCCGACCCCCATTTATGCCATTCAAGGCGATGGGACGCGGAGCCCGCTTGTCCCGGATGGCAAATATAGCTCAGACAAAACTTATGCCGTGCAAGGGGTGGTGACGGCGGTCACTCAGGGTTTGTATAAAGGGGTCTGGATTCAAGATCCGCAAGGTGATGGCAACCCTGCCACGTCTGACGGGTTGTTTGTCTATTTGCGTGACGCGCAACACTTAGCGTTGGCGCCCGGCGATACTCTTTGTGCCAGCGGTAAAATTAAAGAGTACTACGGGCATACCCAGCTAGGCGTCACGGATGGACAGGTGGCAAAAGGGCCTTACCAAGGTGATGTGCTACCTACTGCCATCCGTGTGGGGGCAGAGGAAACCCTTGATCAGGCACTGGAGCGCTATGAAGGCATGAAGGTGACCATGGACGCTGACAGTGAATTAGTGATCACCCGTAACTTTGGTTTTGACTACGATGCGTTCCGTAACAACATGGTGTTATCACATCAGGCACCTTTGTATAAACCGACACAATTGTATCCAGCATTAACACCAGGCGCTGAGGCGTTGGCAGAGAAAAATGCCCAAAACCAGCTTTATATTGAAACCGACCAGAAAGCGAAAGATGGCGAGATCCCGTACTTCCCTGGCCTTGATGCTGAGCAAGGCTATTTGCGGATTGGCGATCGCATCGAACGGTTGAGTGGTGTGCTGGGCTATAGCTACAGCCAGTATCGGCTGGTGGCGACTAACACGATCACCGCTGGGGATATTGTGCATCGCAATGACCGTCAACCGGCGCCTAAGACGGTACCAGACACAGATATTAAGGTCGCGAGCTTTAATGTGCTTAACTACTTTACTAGCGCCAGTGCGGTCGGTGGCCCACTCAATGTGACCTGTGAAGATCAAGCCGACGCGGATGCGAGCCGTGGCTGTAACCGTGGCGCAAAAACCGCGGCTGAGTTTGAACTGCAACGCTCGAAAATCGTTAACGCATTGACGGCAATGGATGCTGATATCGTTGGATTGATGGAGATTGAAAACAACGGCTTTGCAGCGGGTAGTGCCATTGATGATCTAGTGACTCAACTCAACGCCCAGTTTGCTGACCCCCGTGATCACTACCAATTTGTTGAACCGAGTGAGGCGGAGAAAAATCAAGGCGCTTACTTTGGCTCTGATGCCATCATGGTAGGCATGATTTATCGTCCTGCGACAGTGGCATTAGCAGGCAATGCCCAGGCTATCCCAATGCCCGAGCAGCATATCAGTGGCGAAAGCCCAGACGGAGAAACCAAGGCACTCGACAAATACCAGCGTGATAGCTTGATCCAACGCTTTATGATTAATGATCAGCCTCTTAGTGTGGTGGTGAATCACTTCAAATCAAAAGGCTCGGGCTGTTATGAAGATTGGGTTGCCGGCGAGTTTGATAGTGAAACGGCTGACCTGCAGGGCCGTTGTAATGAGTTCCGCGTCTCGGCGGCGGTGGCATTACGTGACCGATTAAACACCGTAGAGGGTGATGTCCTGATCTTAGGTGACTTGAATGCGTACGCGCAAGAAGATCCTGTTCGTGTGCTGACGGACTATCAGCGTCGCGAGGGTCAGCGCGATATTCTCACCGCTGCGGGCACGGAAATTCGTGGTGTGCCTATGCATGCGACCGGCCAACCCGTGGAAGAAGGATTGGGGTATACCAATTTGGCCACCGACTGGTTAGGGGACAAAGCCTATTCGTATTCGTTCTCTGGAGAGCTGGGTGCGTTAGATCATGCTTTGGCCAATGCCAGCTTGGCAAGCAAAGTGGTTGGCGTAGAAGAGTGGCACATTAACTCGGTAGAAAGTACGCTGTTTGAATATAGCCGCCAGTATACGGGTGATTTGGTGAAATCGGACAATGCGTTCTCATCCTCCGATCACGATCCTGTCTTGATCTCGCTTGACTACCCAGAGCCTGTGGTGCCTGTTTCTGTGACCGTGAACAATCGCAGCATTTTACCGATTGTGCCGCTGCTTAACGGACAGAAAAGCCCGGCTCATGCGTGGATGAAATGGCGCGCGACGCGCACGTTCAACCAAGCCAGCCCTTTGGTGCAATCCTTGGCGTTAAGCGCAGATGATCGTATTACGGTTGCGGTGAAAGCCTTGGGGTTGTTCCCTGTATACTGTGGCAGTGCCCCCGCTGATACACCGATGACAGTGACATACACTGGCTTTCGCTGTCAGTTAAATCGTTAACCAATAAGCGTCGTCCCTAACTCACGCTAGGATGACGCCCTATAAGCACTGTGTTAGCATCATGCCGGTTTTCAATCGCATGGCCGCGCACAGTGCTTCTTATCATCGATAACTACGACTCGTTTACCTACAACCTGTATCAATACTTTTGTGAATTGGGCGCGTCTGTTTGCGTCAAACGCAATGATGCGATTAGCTTGGCGGAGATAGAGGCGATGGCACCCACGCATATCGTGGTTTCGCCAGGCCCGTGTACCCCAGATGAGGCTGGGATCTCGCTGGCGGTGATTGAGCACTTTGCGGGAAAGATCCCCTTGTTAGGTGTCTGTCTGGGCTACCAAGCCCTAGCGCAAGTATTTGGGGCTAAGGTGATACGCGCGAAGGCAGTGATGCATGGTAAAACCTCGCCCGTTGATCACGAAGGACAAGGTGTCTTTGCGCATTTGCCAAGCCCGCTTACCGTCACGCGATATCACTCCTTAGTGGTGGATCCACACAGCTTACCTGCTTGTTTGATGGTAACAGCGACCACCACGGAGGCGGATGGACGTGAGATCATCATGGGGTTAAAACACCGAGAGCTCGCGGTGGAAGGGGTACAATTTCATCCAGAAAGCATCCTCACCCAAGAGGGACATGCGTTACTGGCCAACTTTCTCCAGCAATAAAGCCGACGGGATAAAGGCGCGATAGTTTTAAGCGCCATTACCTCGGAGCATCCCAGTCGCGCCCACTATTACACACTATTGCACAAAATGGCGATCTTTATCACTAATTTTACATTTCGCTATTTTTGACTGTCTTATCAATGGCTGCAACCTTATGCAGCCTGGGTGTTGTCTCCCTTCAGTCTTGCCTATTTGGCATCATAGCCTTGCTCGCTCTGCGCTTCTCTCTGCTCACAGTTTATGCATAACTATCTCTGTAAACTGCATGAGATCGGTTACCCTGCTGAAAACAAAACATAATCTGCTATTGCCGCGGTTAAAATAATGTAAATACTATGCGTCATAGATAAAACACAGAAGGATTGAGTGATGACAATGGAGCACAAAGTAGAACGTAAACTCTTCGATGAAGTCATGGTGCCATGTTACAACCCAATGCCGATGATCCCAGATCATGGTAAAGGGTCGCGCATCTGGGATCAGGAAGGTCGAGAGTATATCGATTTTGCCGGTGGTATCGCGGTGAGCTGTTTAGGCCATTGTCATCCGGTAATGGTGGATGCACTGACCGAACAAGCACAGAAGCTGTGGCACCTGAGTAATGTGATGACCAATGCCCCTGCGTTGCGCCTTGCTAAACGCCTCACCGAGCTGTCTTTTGCCGATCGTGTTTTTTACGCGAACTCAGGCGCCGAGGCGAACGAAGCCGCACTGAAACTGGCGCGTCGCTGGGCAAAAGAAGAGCACGGCGAGCACAAAAGTGAAATCATCGCGTTCACCAAAGGTTTCCACGGTCGTACCTTCTTTACCGTCACGGTAGGGGGACAGCCCGCTTATTCCGATGGCTTTGGCCCCAAGCCTGGCGATGTGACCCACCTTCCCTACAACGACATCGCCGCATTGGCTGACCATATCTCCGATCGCACCTGTGCGGTGATGATGGAGCCATTGCAAGGTGAGGGCGGCATCGTGCCACCGGAGGCAGGCTTTTTGCAGGCCGTGCGCGAGCTGTGTGATAAGCACAATGCGTTGTTGATTTTCGACGAAGTCCAAACCGGCAATGGCCGTACTGGCACCTTCTATGCCTATCAAGAATCAGGGGTCGAGCCGGACATTCTGGCGACAGCCAAATCATTAGGTGGCGGGATCCCCATTGGTGCCATGCTTACCACCGAACGTCTCGCGGCACATATGAAACCTGGCGTTCACGGCTCTACCTATGGCGGCAACCCACTGGCATGTGCCGTGGCAGAAGCGGTGGTCAATGAAGTGACCAAACCTGAAGTCTTAGACGGTGTGATTGAGCGAGAGCAATGGTTCCGTGACGGTTTAGAAGCGATTAACGATAAGTACGGTATCTTCAGTGAAGTCCGTGGCAAAGGCTTGCTACTCGGTGCGGCACTGAACCAAGACTGGGAAGGCCGTGCCCGCGATATTTTGGTTGCCGCGGGTGAAGAAGGCCTGTTGGTATTAGTCGCCGGCCCAAATGTGGTGCGTTTTACCCCCTCATTGGTGATTACCAAAGCTGATATTGAAGAAGGGATGGCACGCCTAGAGCGCGCGATTGCGAAGGTCGTTGCAGGATAAGCGACCTCATACACTCGGAGGGATTTGAGATGTTAGTTATTCGGCCTATCCGTGCATCAGATTTTGATGCACTGATGTTGTGTGCGGAAGCGTCCGGCCATGGGTTTACCTCGTTGCCGGTGGATGCCGATTTGCTACAAGGGCGAATTGATAATTCGCTAGAAAGTTTTGCCAAAAAGGTGACAGAGCCTGGCCCGGAAGGCTACTTGATGGTCGCTGAAGATGTAGAAACGGGTGAGATTGCTGGGACAACAGGCATCGAGGCCGCGATTGGCCTCGACAACCCATTTTACAGTTACCACCTGACGAAGGTGGTGCACTCGTCGCGCAAACTGAATGTGCATAACATCGTGGAAGTGCTGACGTTTGGCAACAACTACACCGGCACGACAGAGATCTGCACCTTGTTTATGCGCCCTGAGTTTCGTGGCGGCCTAAACGGCAAGCTCTTGTCCAAGTGTCGATTTTTAATGTTGGCACAATTTCCAGAGCGTTTCGCAGACGTGGTCTTTGCTGAAATGCGTGGTGTGTCTGACGACGAGGGAAACTCGCCGTTTTGGCAATGGTTGAAGGATAACTTCTTTAACATTGACTTCACGTTGGCTGACTACCTCACTGGGATTGGGGCGAAAGGCTTCATTGCTGACCTGATGCCAAAACTGCCGATTTACGTGAGCCTGCTTAGTGAGGAGGCGCGAGCGGTTATCGGGCAAGTGCACCCAAATACCCGCCCAGCGTTGCGCTTGTTGGAAAAAGAAGGCTTTTCGTGCCGTGGTTATGTCGACATCTTTGATGCCGGCCCCACGGTGGAATGCTTACGTCACAATATCGAATCCGTGCGTCATTCTTTTAACGCCTCGGCAAGCGTAAGAGAGCACAGCAGCGCGCAGGACTATTTGATATCGAACACGGACTTTGCCGGTTTCCGCGCCACGGCGGCGAAAGCGGCGGTGGATCATGAAACCAATCAGGTGGTGATCAGCCCCGCGGTAGCAGATGCATTGAATGTAAAAGAAGGCGATCAGCTGCGTTTGATTGCCATGGAGGGATAAGATGACAAAGCAATCAGCAGGCCATCTGATTAACGGTGAATGGGTGAAAGGCGAGGGCGAGGTGATGACCTCGCAAAATCCCTTTGATAGTCAGTGTATTTGGCAAGGTGAAGAAGCGACGCGCCCCCAGGTTGAACAAGCGGTTAGCGCCGCACGTGAAGCCTTTCTTCGTTGGCGTAATACTGAATTTGCCGAGCGCCAAGCGCTGGTTGAGCGCTTTGCCGAGATAGTGAAAGCGAATACGGATGATTTAGCGCGCACCATTGCGGAAGAGACGGGCAAACCATTCTGGGAAACCAAAACCGAAGTCGGTGCCATGGTCGGAAAAGTGGCGATCTCATTACGCGCTTACCACGAGAGAACGGGCTCACGCGAGAAGGACGTCAATGGCACGCAAGCGGTGTTGCGCCACCGCCCGTTAGGTGTGATGGCGGTCTTTGGTCCTTACAACTTCCCGGGTCATCTGCCCAATGGTCACATTGTTCCCGCGTTACTGGCCGGTAACAGTGTGGTATTCAAGCCGTCAGAGTTGACGCCGAAAGTGGCGGAGAAAACACTGGCGTATTGGCTAGAGGCGGGGCTGCCACATGGCCTTATCAATTTGGTGCAAGGTGGCCGTAATACCGGTGAGGCACTCGCGCAAGCGCGCGGCATCGACGGACTGCTATTTACCGGTAGCGCCAATACTGGCCATATTCTCCACCGCCAGTTTGCCGGTCAGCCTGATAAGATGCTCGCACTTGAAATGGGGGGAAATAACCCCTTGGTGGTCAGTGATCAGTTTGGTGATTTAGAGGCCACCGTGTATACCATCATTCAGTCAGCGTATCTTAGCGCCGGCCAACGCTGTACCTGTGCGCGCCGCTTGCTGTTGCCTGAGGGGGAAGTGGGTGACAAGATCTTGACTCGCCTAGCTCAATGGACAAAAACCGTGCGTGTAGGCGGTCAGTTTGATGATCCGGCTCCGTTTATGGGCGCACAGATCTCAGTGGCGGCAGCGGAAGGCATCCTGGCGACACAACAAAAGCTTGTTGATCTGGGCGCGAAGCCAGTGATTGAGTGTGAACATCAGCATGATGCGGTGATCTCGCCAGGGATCTTGGATGTCAGTGGTATCCAAGACTTACCGGATGAAGAGTATTTTGGCCCGTTGTTGCAAGTGCAGCGTTACCAGGATATGGCCGATGCGGTCACCAAAGCCAATGACACCCGTTATGGATTGTCTGCCGGGCTTATCAGTGAAGACGATGGTGAATGGCAGTATTTCCTTGACCATATTCGTGCAGGGATTGTTAACCGCAATCGTCAACTGACCGGAGCCAGTGGCGATGCGCCATTTGGTGGGCCAGGTGCTTCGGGGAACTTACGCCCTAGCGCGTATTACGCGGCAGATTATTGTGCTTATCCCATGGCATCCATGGAGGGCGAGCAGGTGATGCTTCCCGAGACGTTCGCCCCCGGTATACCGACTCAACAGGACTAAGGAGAGCAACATGGACAGTGGCCAAGCGTTATTCGACAAACTGTGGCAGGACTACATCAACCGCCTGTGCCCTTCGGCACATAAGGTGCATGCCTTATTAGAGGAAGGGCAACCTTTGATCAATGACCATATTGCCTTACGGACATTTGGTTTGCCTAAGGTTGGACTAAAGGTACTCGCGCGTCCATTTCTCGCCTTGGGGTATCAGCAAAAAGGTGACTATACCTTTGAAGCGAAAAAGCTCAATGCTTGCCATTTTGAGCACCCCGATCCCTTGATGCCGAAAGTCTTTATCAGTGAGTTGATGGTCGAGCAATGCTCGCCCGCGCTTCAGGCGATTGTTGAGAAGCTGGTGGCACAAGTTGATGCGTCGTCACTTACAGGCAGCGATTTTCTCCATCAGGGCCGCCTATGGGATATTGATTGGGCAACCTATCAAACGCTTGCCGAAGAGAGTGAATATGCGTCTTGGGTGGCGGCACACGGTTATGGTGCGAACCATTTTACCGTGAGTGTGAATCAGCTGAATGCGCATGATGATTGCCTCTCGGTGAACAACCGATTGCGTGATAATGGCTTTGCGATTAACGAGTCAGGTGGGGAAGTCAAAGGGGATGCATCTGTGTATCTGGAGCAATCCTCCACCATGGCTGACCGCGTGCCCGTTACTTTCTCCGATTGCACGCAAACCATCCCGGGTGGCTTTTACGAGTTTGCTAAGCGGTATGTGTTGCCCAATGGTGAACTCTACCAAGGTTTTGTGGCTGCTTCGGCAGACAAAATCTTTGAAAGCACCCATTAGTGCGTCACACATTGCTTATCGACATCATGGGAAAAGGGAGCGTGTGATACGCTCCCTTTTTTATCGTCTATTGAGCCTCGATGTCGAGCCAAAACGTGTCTGGAATCGCTTGTGTTTCGTTGCTTAAATGCGGGTTGTCGACTCGGATGACAGTACGCTCACCAATGTTCGCCTTTTCAAAGGTTTCCTTAACTAAAGGCGCATTATTGAAAAACTCGATAAATGATCCGTCTTGATACGCCGCTTCAAAAGCGCCATTTAACATCTCGGCGACGTCAGCATGTTGCGGAGACACAAACAGGAACATTGGGAAGCGATAGATCAGCATCAGGTGTGGGTCAACTAACAGGTTACCGTATTGCGGCCGCTCGGCTAATTCACTAAAAGGCTCAATCAAGGCACGAGGGAAGAGATCGGCCCGGCCCGTATCAACCACTTTGAAAATGTTTTCAAAGCTCGATATTTCACGTACGCGAAATCCCGCTGAGTTAAGCACCTTGACGTCGGCCCAACCTTGTCCCTGAATCATAGTAAGAGACTGCAAGTCACTCGCGCTACTTATCTGAGCAAGTTGGGGCTCGGTGGCTTGGTTGGTAATAAACAGGCGGTGGCCGAGTAAGCCACGAAACACGGGATAGCGAACGGGGATCAATTCAGCTTCCAGTGTACGGTCGGCACCAAGCCAGTCGACGGTGAGCTTGCCTTGCTTGAGCATTTCCACCTTACGAGATTGAGAGCCAATTTGGCCGTCAAAGGCTTGTAAGGTAACAGATTCTCCCGACTTTTCGGCAAGAAACTCGATGAGCTCAATGGCATAGAGATCAAGCGCCGAGCCGGCGCGTGGCTCGGGGTGGACAATCGTCGTATTGGACGCAGCATGGACTGAAAACACAGAGAGCGCGAAGGCGGTGAGGGTAATCATGAGTTTTTTCATAAACGACACCTTGTTAATTTTATGTTAACCATGTCGTTTTGAGTGTAGAAGCAATCCGCGTGCTTGCCAGATAATGGAGATAAAAAAACCGACGCCAGGGCGTCGGTTGGTGATACAGAGAGCGGCGCGATTAGCGTGTGCCGTATACCACGATGGTTTTACCGTGTGCGGAAATGAGGTTTTGCTCTTCCAGCATTTTAAGGATACGTCCCACTGTTTCGCGTGAGCAGCCAACGATTTGGCCAATTTCCTGACGGGTGATCTTAATCTGCATACCATCAGGATGCGTCATGGCATCAGGCTGCTTCGCCAAGTTCAATAGGGTTTGCGCAATGCGCCCTGTGACGTCCAGGAAGGCAAGATCCCCCACCTTTTGGCTCGTTACCTGCAAGCGGCGCGCCATTTGTGAGGACAAGCGCATCAAGATATCAGGATTCACTTGGATAAGCTGGCGGAACTTTTTGAATGAAATTTCTGCCACTTCACACGGTGATTTGGCGCGTACCCAAGCAGTGCGCTCTTGGTCTTCTTCGAAAAGCCCGAGCTCACCGATGAAGTCACCTTGGTTAAGGTAAGACAGGATCATTTCCTTGCCTTCTTCATCTTTGATCAGTACGGCCACAGACCCTTTCACGATGTAATACAAGGTCTCCGCCTTTTCACCAGCATGGATAAGCGTGCTTTTCGACGGATACTTATGAATATGACAATGTGAAAGGAACCACTCGAGTGTAGGGTCTGTTTGAGGTTTTCCTGGAACCATATAACTTATTTCCTCTGCATGTGTTGCCCGGCAACAACGTCCTATCTTTGTCTGAGGGGTAACCCATCAGATCATTGCACAGAATACGAAGTCTGAACGCGGGCTACAAGCTCACTGTATGTTAACAAGAGTGTATCTTTTTTTGTTGGTGATTTCTTGATTTTGATCTAGGCCAACCGCCTAAAAAACTGGCAAAAACGTGGCTAAGATCACGGCTTGAGAAGTAATACATCATGAATGCGCTACGCCTCAGCCAATCTTGCCTTTTTCTATCAATTGCTGGATCAATGGACGTATGATCAATTCCATTGCAAAGCCCATTTTTCCTCCCGGCACCACTAAGGTGTTATGGCGCGACATAAACGACCCGGTGATCATTTGCAACAGATAAGGGAAGTCGACGTTTTTCATGCCACGAAAGCGGATCACCACAAAGCTTTCATCCAAAGACGGAATCCCTTTGGCATTTAATGGGTTTGAGGTATCTACCGTGGGAACGCGCTGAAAGTTGATATGGGTGCGAGAAAACTGCGGGGTGATATAGTGCAGATAATCATCCATTGAGCGCACAATCGAGTCGGTCACCGCTTCACGAGAATGGCCTCTATCGCGCGTATCACGGACAAATTTTTGAATCCACTCTAAGTTGACGATGGGGACCATACCAATCAAGAGATCGACGTGCTGCGCAACGTTGACGTCACCGTCGACCACGCCGCCGTGCAACCCTTCGTAAAACAATACATTGGTATTGTCGGCCAAGTCTTGCCATGGCGTGAAGGTACCAGGCATTTGGTTATAGGGCACCGCTTCATCAAAGGTATGTAAGTAGCGGCGGTACTTCCCGGTGCCTTGGTCACCATACTCACGAAAAAACTGTTCCAGCCGAGGGAAGTCGTTGGCGGTGGGGCCAAAATAGCTGATATGTTTACCTTGCTCACGCGCTTTACGGATCTCGACGTCCATTTCGGGACGGGTAAAGCGATGAAAGCTGTCCCCTTCTAGCCAGGCCGCTTTGATGTTCATCATTTGGAACATCTTTCGGAAGGCTTCCGAGGTGGTGGTGGTGCCGGCCCCTGACGAGCCGGTGACCGCAATAATTGGATGTTTAGCCGACATGACGCGCCCTGTCATTCAGTCTGAATTTGTATCGCGATACGGCGAGTACTGCGATGCTAGGATCTGAGTGCTGCTTTACGACGAATATCCACTGTCTCGTGCAACTCAGAATACACAATCACGGCTTCTCCGGATTGCAGTTGTTGGCGAACGTCCTCCACTTTTTGTGCAAAGCTGACTTCTTGCTCACCATAATCGGTTCCTTCCCGTAACACAAAATGCTCAATTAAACCTGTGAGTGTCTCGTCGGGAATCGATTGCCATGGAACCATCATACTACATCACCTTTTATCGATCTCAGGATGGCATGCTAGGGTGCCTGATGTGAATGTTGTGAATTGGCTCGCATTTTACCCGATCATTCCGCGTAATGCAGTGGTTCTCTACGCTTTCTTGATCGTGCGCGTGTCACTCACACGATCCGAATGAGGTGATGGTACGGGTAGATAAGTGGCAAGCCAGTGGGGGACGGCGTGCTCAAGCCAAAACTGTGGCTGTCGCCAACTACCGGCGACAAAGCCAACATGGCCGCCATGTTCAGTGAGTTGGTAATCAATGTTTGCGGGTAACGGGGACGTAGGGATCACCGCGTCGGTCATAAAAGGATCGTCTTTGGCATGAATAATCGCCAGTGGGGCCTTGATGGTGTCGAGCACCGATAAACCACTGCAGGCGCGATAATA
Source organism: Salinivibrio sp. PR6 (assembly GCF_001995955.1). Taxonomy (NCBI): domain Bacteria; kingdom Pseudomonadati; phylum Pseudomonadota; class Gammaproteobacteria; order Vibrionales; family Vibrionaceae; genus Salinivibrio; species Salinivibrio sp. PR6. The sequence continues at coordinate 224,336 of NZ_MUFA01000006.1, forward strand.
GTGGAGGGCATCGTCAAAGCCATGAAGCGGAGCGGTGACGGTTTGGTCGAACTCGAACAGAGTGTTTATCGCCGGGCGCTCCCCCGCGTGCCATCGGCCTACTTGCTGATGCCGTGTGAGCTTTTCCGCTAGGATTTGTCGCATCGAGCGCAATAAATAGGCTTGATAAATACGGGAAAAGCCTTGCTGGATACGCATCGAGCAGGCGGCAAGGTCAAGTGGCGGCGACACGGCGCAGCCACAGGCCACGATGGGATCATCGTGATAGTCCGCCAGGTAGCGCACCAGCATATTTCCCCCCAAAGAGACCCCGACTGCGCCAATTTGACTCTCTGGATAGGTTTGACGCAAATGGGTTAAGAAGGCGCGTGCGTCCTGGGTTTCTCCCGAGTGATAGGTCCGCGCGGCACGATTGAGGCGGCCACTGCAGCTGCGAAAGTGCATCACCACGCCGCACCAACCTTGGCGTTGGAAGGCCGCGAGCAAGCCGTTGGCATACGGGCTGTCAAAACTGCCTGCTAAGCCATGGAATAAAACAACAATCGGCTGTCCAGGTTGCGGCTGATGCGTCCACGCCAGATCAACAAAATCGCCATCGGGCAGGTCAAATTGCTGCCAGCGAGGGGTGAAAAGCGGGGCACGACGCAGAAAGCGAGGCAACAAGGTTTGCAGGTGCGCATTCCGCGCGCTGGGAATGGGTTTAAACGGTGTCATCATGGTTGCTTCCCTGTTCCTCGGCGGGTGTCACCTTCAGTGATGTGTATAGGTTGCGTGCTGATGGTGACAACTGACGGCAATAGTAGGCGAGAGGAGAGGCGGTGTCCGTGAGCCAGGTTTGACGATTCAGGGCATCGACTAAATCTTGCTGTTGGAATTTTTCTAAGCTGAGCTCGAAGTTAAGCATTTTTTTATATTGCCCACTCCCGACACGCGGCTTGATGTCACGCCGTAAATGACGGTAAGCAATCAGTAAGTGCTCAGAGCGGCTCAATGCGTGCTTCAGTTGTGTGAGGCTCTCGGGCGCAAGACCATAGCCGTGCTGTTCAATCCAGGCGAGTAATAAGGCAAGGTTGACGTTGCCTTGATGCTCGTCTTGGAGCCTGAGGCAAGCTTGCTTCACCTCTGGCTTGCCATAATGATGTAAACAAAACTGCCATAGGTCGGCGGGGTTCGCCATCCCAGGGGTTAGTTTTGATTGAATGTCGCCTCCAGGGCTTCCAGCTCTTCTTGTCGCTCCATCCATTCTTGTTCCACCTCTTCGAGCGTCGATTTGGCATCCGCTTGACGTTGCAATTGCGCCGTGAGTTGCGCCTTATTATCAGTGTGATAAATGTCAGGGTCCGCCAACTGATTTTCTGCGTCAGTGATAATGGCAGAGAGTTGCTCTATCTGTGTGTCGAGATTGTCAATTTTTTTCCGCAAAGGCGCGGTTTGCTTGCGTAACTCGGCATCGCGGCGTTTTTGCGCTTTGCGATCCATCTGTGTTTGTTGCGGCGCTGTTTTCTCCGCGGCCGCTTGTTTTTTGGTCTCGGCGCGATCGGCGCGCTGTTGATCGGTCAGCCAGCGATGATAATCGTTCAAGTCTCCATCAAAGGGTAGCACTGCGCCATTGTCGACCAAGTACAAATCATCGGTGGTGGCGCGCAGCAAAAAGCGATCGTGACTGACAATCACCATCGCGCCCTCGTAGGACTGTAAAGCGAGTGTCAGCGCTTGGCGCATATCCAAGTCCAGATGGTTGGTTGGCTCATCAAGTAACAATAAGTTCGGCTTTTGCCAGACCAGTAAGGCGAGCACAAGGCGGGCTTTTTCTCCGCCAGAGAAGGGGCCGATAGGCTCGAGCGCCTTGTCGCCTTGAAAGCCAAACCGGCCGAGAAAATCACGCAAGGTTTGCTCAGCGGTGGTGGGAGCCAACCGGTTTAAGTGCTGAAGTGGTGTATCGTCGATGCGTAACGTATCGAGTTGGTGTTGGGCAAAATAGCCAATTTTCACCCCTTGTGAATAGGTTAATTCGCCCGCCATGGCGGGTAAGCTGCCCGCGAGGAGTTTTATCAGGGTCGACTTACCCGCACCATTGCGCCCCAGTAAGCCAATGCGCGCCCCCGGCACCAGGTTAAGGCGAATGTTTTCAATAATGGGCGTCTTATCATAACCGGCCGCCACCTTGTCCATCATTAAAATGGGAGTGGGTAAGGCATCCGGTGTGAAGAAGGTAAAACTAAACGGATTATCGTATTGCGCGGGCAATACTTTCTCCATGCGCTCGAGCGCTTTAATCCGGCTTTGCGCTTGGCGGGCTTTGGTCGCTTTGTAGCGAAAGCGGTCAATGTACGATTGCATGTGGGCAATTTGCTTTTGTTGCTTTTCGTACTGCGCCTGTTGTTGGGCCAATTTTTGCGCGCGCATCTGCTCAAAGTCAGAATAATTACCGGTGTATTCATTAAGTTGTTGATGCTCAATATGAATAATCCGGTTGACGACAGGATCCAAAAAGTCCCGGTCGTGGGAGATCAACACCAAGGTGCCTGGGTATTGTTGTAACCATTTTTCCAGCCACATCACCGCATTGAGATCCAAGTGGTTGGTAGGCTCATCCAGCAACAATAGATCAGAGCGGCATAATAGCGCTTGTGCTAAGTTCAGTCGCATTCGCCAGCCCCCTGAGAATTGGGTGAGCGACCAGTGGACTTGGGGTTGGCTAAAGCCCAAACCATCGAGCAGACTCGCGGCGCGAGCTTCAATGGTGTAGCCACCAATGGCATCCAATTTGTCGTGTAACATCGCCACCGCGTTACCATCATCACGGGCTTCGGCGTCGCGTAGGGCTTGTTGGAGCTCGCGGTATTCGCTGTCGCCATCAATGACATATTCAAGGGCGCTTTTATCAAGTGCGGGGGTCTCTTGCGCTACCCAAGCCACTTGCCATTGGCTTGGGTAATCACAACGGCCGGCATCCAGGGATAATTGGTGGCGGAGCAAGGCAAACAGGCTAGATTTGCCACAGCCATTTTTGCCCACCAAGCCGACTTTATCGCCTGGTGAGATAGTGGCTGAAGTGTGGTCAAGCAGGGGCTTACCACCACGAAGCAGTTGAATGTCGGAGAAGCGAATCATGATTACTCAGTCTGTCTCGGGTTGATGGATGCGCATTGTTGCGCGGTCGTTATACCAGCTTGATACAGGGATTGCCAAATTCTACCGCGTCATCCTACTGGTCAGACACAGACGGGGCATATTTGTGTGTTAAAGTTAAAAACACGGAATAAATGAACAGATTGCGTTCTGACCATAATCATAAGACAAGGAAGCCTATGCCCCGAGATAAGGCTGAAAGCCCCTCTCTTCCCAAGGTACTGGTGATTTTTGCTCACCCCGACCCCGATGAATCCGTTGCTAATCGTCGTTTAATTGAGGCCATTACCCCGCTGACCCATGTCACCGTGCACGATATTTACGCTGCATACCCTGATTTTGTGGTGGACGTCCATCATGAGCGCGCGTTGGTCACTGACGCCGATGTGTTGGTCTTTCAGCATCCACTGCAAATGTATTCCTGTCCGGCGCTGTTAAAAGAGTGGATAGATGTGGTGCTAGGGAAAGGGTTTGCACATGGTCAAGGTGGGGATGCGTTGGCAGGTAAAACCTGTCGCTTTGTAGTGACCACCGGGGGGGCGGCCGAAGCGTTTAGCCAACAAGGTTACAATAAATATTCGATGGCCGAACTCTTGCAACCCTTTGAATTGACCGCCTCATTATGTCGGATGTATTGGATCCCACCGTTGGTCTTGCACTGGGCGCGTCGCGTTGGCGATGCCGATCGCGAGGCTTTTGCCGAGATTTATGCCGATTGGCTCGCCGATCCGCTGGTGCAACAAGGAGGAGAGGATGGATAACAACCTCTTATCGGTGGCTTTTGTCTTTTTATTGGCGGCGGTGATTGCGGTTCCGTTGGCGCAGCGCTTGGGCATGGGCTCTGTCCTTGGCTATTTGCTGGCAGGCATAGTGATCGGGCCCTGGGGGCTGGGCCTAGTCCGTGATGTGGATGCGATTCTCCATTTTGCGGAGTTCGGCGTGGTGCTGCTGCTTTTCCTGATTGGCTTGGAGTTGAACCCGAAAAAGTTGCTCCAGATGCGACGGCCGATTATCGGGCTTGGGGGCAGTCAGGTCGTGGTCACAGCGTTGTTTATCGGTGTGATTTGCGCATTGGCAGGCTTGACACTCTCGCAAGCGTTGGTGATTGGGGTCGGCTTGGCGCTTTCTTCAACCGCGATTGCGATGAAGATTATTGAAGATCAACGCCTGATGCGCAGCGAAACCGGGCAAGCGGGGTTTGCGGTCTTACTCTTCCAAGACATTGCGGTGATCCCGATGCTCGCGATGATCCCTGCGCTTGCCGGTGGCAGCGCTGGCAGTTGGCTCGACGTATTATGGATGTTTGTTGGCATCGGTATCTTGCTGGTGGGCGGTCATTTCTTGCTGCGCCCACTGTTTCGTCTAGTGGCTATGAGCGGTGTTACCGAGCTATTTACAGTGACCTCGTTGGCCTTGGTGATAGGGATTGCCCTCTCCATGCAAGCGTTAGGGTTATCAATGGCGCTAGGTGCTTTTCTTGCTGGGGTACTGCTGGCTGAAAGTGAATACCGGCATGAATTAGAAACCGCGATTGAGCCTTTTAAAGGTTTGTTGCTCGGGCTGTTCTTTATTGCGGTGGGAATGACCGTTGACCTTGGTTTATTGCTCGACTATCCACTGGCCATTCTGGGAGCGGTTGCGGCGTTAATTTTGGTGAAGACCTTGCTGCTTTATGGCTTAGCGCGTGCCTTCGGGGTCGTACCGAAAGCGCGTAGTCAAATGGCGGTATTACTCAGCCAAGGGGGAGAATTTGCGTTTGTCATTTTCAATGCGGCGCGTAACCAGGGTTTGCTTGACCAAGAGTTAAACGCGTTTTTGTTGGTGGTGGTCAGCTTGTCGATGATGACCACGCCTTTAATGCTGACGCTTCAACAACGCTGGTTTGCCCGCACGTTCAACGAGCCAGAGGACGCGCCACCCCAAGGACAGTTTGAGCAAGCTGATGCGCGCGTGATCATTGCCGGTTTTGGTCGCTTTGGTCAGGTGGTGGGCCGGTTGATGTTCGCCAATAAAATTGGGGTGACCATATTAGAACGTGATCCGACGCAAATTAAGCTGCTACGTCGCTTTGGCTATGAAGTGTATTATGGCGATGCAACTCAGCTCGATTTATTACGGGCGGCAGGGGCGCATACCGCTGAAGCGATTGTGATTTGTACTGATTCGCCTGATGAGGTGATGGAAATTGTTGATCTTTGTGCGCGCCATTTCCCTAACCTTAAAGTAATGGCGCGGGCAAGGAGCCGTGTAGAGGCTTATCAATTGATGGCGCAGGGCGTGGATCAATTCTCGCGTGAAACCTTTTTGGGGGCGCTTGAGCTCGGGAGACAGACGCTAGAGTCACTGGGTATGCATCCGTACAAAGCCAAGCGAGCCGAAATTCTATTTCGTAAGTTGGATATGCGGGTATTGCAAGACTTGTTACCCCAACACAGTGAAGATTTAGCGACGGCCTCTCGGGTGAAAGAAGCGCGCAAAGAGTTAGAAGAAATTTTTGACCGAGAAATGCGCGGTGATAGTGAGCGGCACCAAAGTTGGAACCGAGATGAGTAAGGTGTTGAAGTGAAAAAACGTTTCATTGCTGGGGCTGCTTGCCCAGCGTGCCAACAGCTCGATACGTTACGAGTGTGGCGCGAAAATAATATTGACAAAGTAGAATGTGTCAGCTGCGATTATCATGATAGTCGGTTGCCTGATTCGGCACAACAGTCACACTCTGGTGCCGAGTCAGCAGAGAATGTCATTGGGATCTTTAAACCGGAGTAGGGGATCCGTTATCATCGGCAGTCCATTTACCTTCCGGTCTCGGAGCGAGCATGAAAATTGCAAAAGATGTGGTAGTCAGCCTGGCTTACCAAGTAAAAAATGAAGATGGTGCACTTGTTGACGAATCAACAGCACAAGAGCCTCTCCAATACCTGCACGGTCATCGTAACCTGATCGTAGGTCTTGAGAACGCGCTGGAAGGCCGCGAAAAAGGTGAGAGCTTTGACGTGACTGTAGGCCCAGACGAAGCTTATGGTGACTACCAAGAAGCCATGGTACAACGCGTACCTGCTAACGTATTCCAAGGCGTAGACCAAGTAGAAGTGGGCATGCGCTTTATGGCAGAAACGGACCAAGGCCAAATCCCAGTTGAAGTGACTGAAGTTGATGGTGAAGAAGTGGTGGTTGACGCTAACCACATGCTAGCCGGTCAAACCCTGTCTTTCTCTGTGGAAGTGGTTGACGTTCGCGAAGCGACAGAAGAGGAAGTGTCTCACGGTCATATTCACCAAGACGGTGAAAGCTGTGGTCACGACCACTAAGACGGTATCCGTCTGTGGTGAATGAAAGGCGCCGAATGGCGCCTTTTTCGTATCAGTAGTGTGGTGGCGGGGTTTCTTCTGCTTGGCTGGCAATGTTTTCCGGCTCTATGTTTTTTAACTTACTGACTAAGTATTGAATTTGCACTGTCATACGCTCAATATCCCCCTGCTGCTGGGTTAACGCACTGTTGAGCTGCTCGATGGTGTCTTCTTGAAAAGCGACCTTATATTCCAGGTCGTCGATTTGCTGCTGTAACTTATCAATCTCGCTCATACTGCTCTCTCGCTATTGCGCGTCGGTTAACCAAGCTTGGGCGATACCGGCGGATGTCCCGGAAATCACTCGCCCGGTGGGGTCGATAGCCACATCATACACGACTGCGCTCGGCGGGCGAGTGTCTGGTTGTGCCAAAGCTTGCCAGCGGCCGATGTTTTCACCGCTTTGTACATCCCATAACTCGACCCGCTGTGAAGGCGTGCCCGTCGCCAACTGACGGCCATCATCGGAAAAACGGGCACTGGCGTATATGGCTTGGCGAGCGAAAATATCTAACTCACTCACCTTCTCGCCACTGGGTAAGGCCCAAATCACGGCGCGGTTGCCGCCATCAGAAACGAACGCGTATTGCCCGTCACGATGCAGGGCTACTTGCTTAACCCGTTGATCATAGGCGAAGTCGTTGATAATTTGTCCCGACTCGGTATCCCAAAAGTAGGCATGATGGTCATTACCGCCTGACAGGACGTAAGCACCATTGGGGGAAATCGCGACCGCATTGACTTTATCGCGATGCGCGAGGAACTCTAGGCGCCTCCCCGTGCCTAAGTCGATGAATAATGCTTTGCCGTTAGACATGGCAAGCACCAGCTTTTCACCATTGTTGCTGATCGCAGCATCGCGAATGATGCCGTCAGAAATGGACCAAAGTCCCTGAGACTGGCTCCAAGCCAGGTCCCAAACGGCAAAGTTTTGTGCCGTTGCGGTGATAGCGTAGCGTTTATTATCGGAAATATGGCTGACCACGACGGGGTTCGCATTGGGGTCTTGCGGCCCCAGCCCCGCCAACTGCTGATTGGTGACAAGGTCCCACAGCACAATATCGGTCTCGTCCGAGGCGAGTAGGGCAAATCGCCCGTCTCGACTCAGGCTAAAGCTGGTGGCGCCCTCAGGGTGGATTGACCAGCGCTGGGCTTCTTTGCCAGACTGCCAACAGCCGAACAGGGTGCTTAAAACAATAAAAATGCCAACAATGTGGCGGATTTTGGGCATCATACTTGAGTTCCAGTGTGTGCAGCCATATAACCACGAGTATATGGATAGAAACAGGCTTTCGCATGGTTGATGCGTCAGTAAATACAATACGAGGATTAATCCTTACCATCAACGGAGTACCCAATGAAATCAGTAATGAAGATGTCGCTACTCGCGGCAACCGTTGCCTTTGCCGTCGGCTGTCAGCAAGAAGACGCAAAAGTAGAGCAAACGAACCAAGCGGCTGAAAAAGCCGAAGCAGCGTTTGCGAACGAAGACGACAAAGCAGCCTACGCGATTGGCGCTTCTTTGGCACAATACCTCAACGCCAATTTGGAGCAGCAGGCCGAGATTGGTCTCGAACTGGATAAAGAGGTGGTATTGCAAGGGGTGCAAGACGTCTTTCAAGGTGAGTCAAAGTTAACCGATGAGCAAGCACAAGCGGCACTGCAATCGCTTGATCAGCGTGTGACCAAGCTTGCGCAGCAACAAGCGAAAGAAAAGGCAGAAGCCGCCATCGCTGACGGTGAAAAATACCGCACTGAGTTCGCGCAGAAAGAAGGCGTAAAGGAAACTGACTCTGGGCTGTTGTACAAAGTCGATAGCATGGGTGATGGCGAGAAGCCATCAGCTGAAGACACCGTCGTGGTGCATTATAAAGGTACTCTGACTGACGGTACGCAATTTGATAGCTCGTACGAGCGTGGTGAACCTGCGACGTTCCCACTTAATCGTGTGATCCCAGGTTGGACTGAAGGGGTGCAGCTGATGCCTGTAGGCTCTAAGTTCACCTTTGTTGTGCCGCCAGAGTTGGCTTATGGCGACCAAGACACCGCATCGATCCCGGCTAACTCAACCTTAGTGTTTGATGTTGAATTACTTGAAATTAAAGACGATAGCAACAAAGAAGCGGCCAGCGAAGGCTAAATCACCCCGTCTTGCCGTATAGCATTCGCCCCGGCCTAGCCGGGGCTTTTTACATTTTTCAGCGTGAATTCTGTTAAACTGAGCGCAGAACAAAAAAGAGACATGGTCGAATAAGGATAGGCGTACGTGGTACCGACAGAGGGTTTTGGCGCGAACATTATGACGGAAAGTGAGCTCATTGAGCCCAATCCACTCAACCAACAAGACAGCATTATATTGCAGTCATATTCGGCTGTGGTTGATGGGCTAGCCGCCTTGATTGGTGAGCACTGTGAAATCGTGCTGCATGCATTAGACGATTTAAATAAATCGGCGATAAAAATTGCCAATGGCGAGAACACCGGGCGTCAGGTAGGCTCGCCCATCACTGATTTAGCGTTGCGTATGCTACGTGATATCGAAGGGTCCGAGCGCAACTTTTCTCGCGCTTACTTTACGCGTGCGAAAAGTGGCACCTTGATGAAATCAATCACGGTGGCCATTCGCAATGGAGACAATCGCATCATTGGGCTGTTATGTATCAATATCAATTTAGATGCCCCTTTTTCTCAGGTACTGCAAGCCTTCATCCCCGACGACCAAGCTAAACAAGCGGCCTCATCGGTTAACTTTGCCAGTGATGTTGACGAGCTGGTGGATCAAACGGTCGAGCGTACCGTTGAAGAAGTGAACGCCGATAAAAGCGTGTCTAACAATACCAAAAACCGCCAGATAGTGATGGCGCTCTATGATAAAGGCATTTTTGATATCAAGGATGCCATTAATCGGGTCGCGGCTCGGCTGAATATCTCTAAACATACGGTGTACCTTTACGTCAGACAACGTAAAACCGAAGAGGCTGAGTCATGAGTTTGCAGTATGTGTTAGTGGTGACTGAGCCGGCTTATGGGTCACAGATGGCACGTACCGCGTATCAGTTTGCCTGTGCGGCGATTGAAGCAGGACATCAGGTCAGTAAGGTGTTCTTTTATCAAGACGGCGTGTTAAACGGCATGGCGACCACGGTGCCTGCCAACGATGAGTTTGATATGGTGACAGCATGGCAAACCCTCGCGCGAGATCATCAGGTGCAACTGGAAACGTGCGTGGCGGCGGCGCTGCGCCGTGGTGTGATCAGTGATCAGGAAGCGACACAACATGAGTTAGCGCAAAGCACCTTGGCCGCGGGGTTTTCACAAGCGGGGCTCGGAGCGCTAGCGGAAGCTTTATTGACCGCAGACCGCGTGATGCAGTTTTAAGGGGGATGTGATGCAAATAGGGTTTGTTTTTTCCTCGGCGCCTCACGGTCGCGCGAGTGGTCGAGAAGGGCTTGATGCGCTGCTTGCCGCGTCCGCCTTTTGTGACAACCTTGCGGTGTTTTTTATCGGCGACGGTGTCTTTCAATTACTTGAAGGGCAAAAGCCGAGCCACATTTTGAGCCGTGACTATATAGCCAGTTTTAAAATGCTCCCTTTGTGTGATGTCGAAGCGATTTATGTCTGTCAGGCCTCGTTGACCGCGCGAGGACTTGAGCAAGCCTCGACTGTGCTGCCAACTCAAGCGTTATCCGTCGAGCAAATCAAAACGCAGCTGTCAGGCTGCGATCGCATTTTACATTTTTAAGGAGAAGGCCGTGCTGCACCTGGTCAAACACTCACCATACAGCCGTCAAGCCTTGGCACAGTGCTTAGACTACGCGCCGTCGAACAGTGCGATTGTCTTGATCAGTGATGCCGTCGTCGCTGGGGTGGCGGGGAGCGAGTGGGCAACCCGATTGTTTACCGAGACTCATGCTGTTTATTTGCTCAAAGATGATGTGGACGCACGAGGGCTAGGCGATACATTACACCCTCGTGCTGAGCTGATTGATATGCATCAATTGGTCGATTTGAGTGCTGAACATGTCACGCAAATGACATGGTAATCGGCTAGTCTTTGTCGCGTGTGAAAATCCCCCGCGTGCTGTTCGAAAAACAAACAATGCAAAGATCTCTGTATAAATCTTGACACCCCATACCCCGACGCCTAAAATTTCGCGTCCCTGTTGTATTGGGGCTAGATTTTTCACACTTATACGTTAAGTAATATCAGGAGCTATTTAATGGCAACTATTAACCAGCTGGTCCGCAAGCCACGCTTGAAGCAAGTTGCGAAAAGCAACGTGCCTGCGTTGGAAGCGTGTCCACAAAAACGTGGTGTATGTACTCGTGTTTACACCACTACTCCAAAGAAACCAAACTCTGCACTGCGTAAAGTATGCCGTGTACGTTTGACCAATGGCTTTGAAGTCACCTCTTACATTGGTGGTGAAGGCCACAACCTGCAAGAGCACAGTGTTGTGCTTATCCGCGGCGGTCGTGTTAAAGACTTGCCGGGTGTGCGTTACCACACTGTTCGTGGCGCACTAGACTGTGCAGGCGTTAACGGCCGTAAACAAGGTCGTTCTAAGTACGGTGTGAAGCGTCCTAAGTCTTAATGGATTCCGTTAAGTAAGGCCAAACACTCAAACAATTGAATTTTGAAAAAACTGAAAAGTTTTGGATAAAACCTGAAGAAGACAACGGAGATAATCCATGCCACGTCGTCGCGTAATTGGTCAGCGTAAAATTCTTCCAGATCCTAAGTTCGGATCAGAATTGCTGGCAAAATTTGTAAACATCCTGATGGTTGACGGTAAGAAGTCAACTGCTGAAAAAATCGTTTATGGTGCACTAGACATCATGGCTGAGCGTTCTGGTAAAGAGCACTTGGCTGTATTCGAACAAGCTCTTGAAAACGTACGCCCAGCGGTCGAGGTTAAATCTCGCCGTGTAGGTGGTTCAACTTACCAAGTGCCAGTAGAAGTACGTCCTGTACGTCGTAACGCACTGGCTATGCGTTGGTTGGTTGAAGCCGCTCGTAAGCGTGGTGAAAAATCTATGGCTCAGCGCCTAGCAAGCGAGATGCTAGACGCGTCAGAAAACAAAGGTACTGCTGTTAAGAAACGTGAAGACGTTCACCGTATGGCAGACGCGAACAAAGCGTTCGCACATTACCGCTGGTAATGCCTTCATGGCGTGTCCCATTCGGGGCACGCCAAACCCATTTTCTAAGGTTAACCTTAGCAAGAGGATACTATTGTGGCTCGTAAAACCCCTATCGAGCGCTACCGTAACATCGGTATTTGTGCTCACGTAGACGCCGGTAAAACCACGACTACCGAGCGGATCCTGTTCTACACAGGTCTGTCACACAAAATCGGTGAGGTACACGACGGCGCCGCTACCATGGACTGGATGTCGCAAGAGCAGGAGCGTGGTATCACCATCACCTCAGCCGCGACCACGACTTTCTGGGCCGGTTCTGATCAGCAGTTCAAACAACACCGCGTAAACATCATCGACACCCCTGGACACGTTGACTTCACTATCGAAGTTGAGCGTTCTTTGCGTGTGCTTGATGGTGCGGTAGTTGTATTCTGTGGTTCATCAGGTGTTGAGCCTCAGTCTGAGACCGTATGGCGTCAGGCTGACAAATACGAAGTACCGCGTATGGTATTCGTGAACAAGATGGACCGTGCGGGTGCCGATTACCTGCGCGTGGTTGATCAAATCAAAAACCGCCTAGGCGCACACCCTGTGCCAATTCACTTGAACATTGGTGCAGAAGACCAGTTCAAAGGCGTGATTGACCTGATCAAAATGAAAGCGATCAACTGGAACGAAGAAGACATGGGTATGACTTATACCTATGAAGAAATTCCAGACGATCTGAAAGAGCAAGCAGAAGAGTGGCACAACTTCTTGGTTGAGTCTGCTGCGGAAGCCTCTGAAGAGCTCATGGACAAGTACCTTGAAGAAGGTGAGTTGTCTGAAGAAGAGATCAAAACAGCGCTGCGTCAGCGTACGCTTGACAACGAAATCGTACTGGCAACCTGTGGTTCTGCGTTTAAGAACAAAGGCGTTCAGGCAGTGCTGGATGCGGTTATCGAATACTTGCCTTCACCGATTGACGTTAAGTCAATCAAAGGTGAAGACGAAGACGGTAACCCAATCGCACGTCACGCTGACGACAAAGAACCGTTTGCAGCATTGGCATTTAAAGTCGCGACTGACCCATTCGTGGGCACGCTGACCTTTATGCGTGTTTACTCAGGCGTGGTTAACTCTGGCGACACTGTCTATAACTCAGTGAAGCAAAAGCGTGAGCGTTTGGGCCGTATCGTACAGATGCACTCGAACAAGCGTGAAGAGATCAAAGAAATCCGTGCCGGTGACATCGCTGCTGCAGTTGGTCTGAAAGACGTGACCACGGGTGACACCCTATGTTCAATGGATTCAAAAGTAATCCTAGAGCGCATGGAGTTCCCAGATCCAGTTATCCAAATCGCGGTTGAGCCTAAGTCTAAAGCTGACCAAGAGAAAATGGGTATCGCGCTAGGTAAACTGGCGGCAGAAGATCCATCTTTCCGTGTTGAGTCTGACGAAGAGTCTGGCCAGACCCTGATTTCTGGTATGGGTGAGCTTCACCTAGACATCATCGTTGACCGTATGCGTCGCGAATTTAACGTTGAGTGTAACGTTGGTAAGCCTCAGGTAGCTTATCGCGAAACCATCCGTGGTAGCACCAAAGTTGAAGGTAAGTTCGTTAAGCAGTCTGGTGGTCGTGGTCAGTACGGTCACGTATGGCTGAAAATCGAACCATCAGAGCCAAACGAAGGTTTTGTCTTCGTTGACGAAATCGTTGGTGGTGTGGTTCCACGTGAATACATCAGCTCGGTTTCTAAAGGTATCGAAGAGCAGATGGCTAACGGTGTACTCGCTGGCTATCCGGTACTTGACGTTAAGGCAACCTTGTTCGATGGTTCTTATCACGATGTTGACTCTAACGAAATGGCGTTTAAGATCGCCGCATCAATGGCATTCAAGAAAGGTGCACACGACGCGCAGCCTGTTATGCTTGAGCCAATGATGAAGGTTGAAGTAACCACGCCAGAAGAGTGGATGGGTGACGTTGTTGGTGACTTGAACCGTCGTCGTGGCCTGATCGGTGGTATGGACGAAGGCCCAGCGGGTCTGAAGATCGTACGTGCCCAGGTTCCACTGTCTGAAATGTTCGGTTACGCTACTGACCTACGTAGTGCAACACAAGGCCGTGCATCTTACTCGATGGAATTCAGCGAGTACGGTGAAGTGCCTAAGAACATCGCTGACGCCCTGATCGCAGAGCGTAGCTAATTATTTTGGTCCAGATGCCGACATCATGGTCGGCATCAAACACTGACTTCTGAGTTACTAGGCCAAGCCCTTTAACTCACAACTAGGAAGGAAGACGATCGTGTCTAAAGAAAAATTTGAACGTACGAAAACGCACGTTAACGTTGGTACTATCGGCCACGTTGACCATGGTAAAACTACGCTGACCGCAGCTATCTGTACGGTACTTGCAAAAGTACACGGCGGTGCTGCTCGTGACTTCGCGTCAATCGATAACGCACCAGAAGAGCGTGATCGTGGTATCACCATCGCAACGTCTCACGTTGAGTACGATACGCCAAACCGTCACTACGCACACGTTGACTGCCCAGGACACGCTGACTATGTGAAAAACATGATCACCGGTGCGGCGCAGATGGACGGTGGTATCCTGGTTGTAGCAGCAACTGATGGCCCAATGCCACAGACGCGTGAGCACATCCTACTTGGCCGTCAGGTTGGTATTCCAAACATCATCGTGTTCATGAACAAATGTGACATGGTTGATGNCGCACACGTTGACTGCCCAGGACACGCTGACTATGTGAAAAACATGATCACCGGTGCGGCGCAGATGGACGGTGGTATCCTGGTTGTAGCAGCAACTGATGGCCCAATGCCACAGACGCGTGAGCACATCCTACTTGGCCGTCAGGTTGGTATTCCAAACATCATCGTGTTCATGAACAAATGTGACATGGTTGATGACGAAGAGCTGCTTGAGCTGGTTGAAATGGAAGTACGTGAACTACTTTCAGAGTACGACTTCCCAGGTGACGACTGCCCAGTAATCCAAGGTTCAGCGCTGGGTGCCCTGAACGGTGAAGAGCAGTGGGAGCARAAGATCGTTGAGCTATCTGAAGCGCTGGATTCTTACATCCCAGAGCCAGAGCGTGCGATCGACAAGCCGTTCATCCTGCCAATCGAAGACGTATTCTCAATCCAAGGCCGTGGTACTGTTGTCACTGGTCGTGTTGAGCAAGGCATCATCACTGTAGGTGACGACGTTGAAATCGTGGGCATGAAAGACACCGCGAAGACCACGTGTACTGGTGTTGAGATGTTCCGTAAGCTTCTAGACGAAGGCCGTGCGGGTGAGAACGTTNCCTGGTTCAATCACTCCGCACACCAAGTTCGAGTCAGAAGTATACGTACTGGGCAAAGACGAAGGTGGCCGTCATACGCCGTTCTTCAAAGGCTATCGTCCACAGTTCTACTTCCGTACGACTGACGTGACCGGTACTATCGAGCTGCCAGAAGGCGTTGAGATGGTAATGCCTGGTGACAACATCAAGATGGTTGTTGAGCTGATCGCACCTATCGCGATGGACGAAGGTCTACGCTTCGCTATCCGTGAAGGTGGCCGTACTGTAGGCGCGGGTGTTGTTGCTAACATCATCGCTTAATTTGATAGACATCTTGTCTTATCAATCAAAGGGAGCGCATTTGCGCTCCCTTTTTGTTTGCGCTTTCTTTCGCGATAACTTGATATAAATGAGTTAGTCATCAATAACCAAGCGTTATATAAAAACCCTTTACCTTGAAAGCAATGCGAACTATTCTCGTTATAGTTAATGTTTTGAGATGACAGAGATGTTAGTTTGTATTTGCCACAGCGTGTCGGATAAGACCATTAAGCATTGGGTGCGTCAGCAAGGCGTCACCAGTATCCGTGAGTTACGCCAGCTGACCCCTCTGGGTTCGCAATGTGGTAAATGTGTACGTCAAGCCAAAGAGGTAATATATGACGAGAGCCAACTGATCACGCTACAAAAAGCGAGTTAACCTGCAGTCAATATTTGACAGCCTCCTTATGGGTTCTACATTTGTTAAGTAGAACCCATAAGGAGGCTTTTGCCATGAAAGGCGATCCAAAATCGATAGCGTTTCTCAACACGGTACTCGGCAATGAACTGATTGCGATTAATCAGTACTTTTTGCATGCGCGCATGCTTAAAGACTGGGGCTTAAAAGTCATCGCGGACAAAGAATATGAAGAGTCCATTGATGAGATGAAACATGCGGACAAGCTCATTGAGCGTATCTTGTTTTTAGAAGGGACGCCCAATTTGCAAGATTTAGGCAAGTTACGCATTGGTGAAGATACACAAGAAATTATCGAGTGTGATTTGGCGCTAGAGATGCAAGCGCACGAAGACTTGAAAGAAGCGATTGCTTACACCGAAAGCATCCGTGATTTCGTGTCGCGCGATCTGTTCCAGTATATCCTCGATGATGAGGAAGAGCACATTGATTGGTTGGAGACTCAGCTGGGTCTGATTGATAAAGTGGGTATCGCCAACTACAACCAAGCACAGATAATCGAAGACGCCAGCGATAAAGCTTAAAACGGCGCTCAACGTCTCGAGGTAGATAAACGCACCCAGTCGGGTGCGTTTTTGTTTGGGCTTATTTTTTAACCAAGGCTTGCAAAGCTATCGCGCATCGGTATAATGCCCGGCACTGCTTAAGTCATTGCGACTTCCGACGCAGTTGTGAACCAATGAGCATCGAGGAATGGAACAGTAAACTGTTCGTTTAATGTATACTCCGCTTATGTTCGCAGTCATAGAATAATGGCTGACAATGTGCCTAATTTTGGCACTACGGTTTCACATAAATTAATCGGCATTCCCTCGTCTTAATGAGGTGGAATGGCGATATTGTTTGTGTAAATATTTTAGAATTTGGAGCTCTGTCTCATGCAGAACCAACGTATCCGTATCCGCCTTAAGGCGTTCGATCATCGTTTGATCGATCAGTCTACCGCGGAAATCGTTGAAACCGCTAAGCGCACTGGCGCACAGGTTAAGGGACCAATCCCTCTACCTACTCGTAAAGAGCGCTTCACCGTTCTTATTTCTCCGCACGTAAACAAAGACGCACGTGACCAGTACGAAATTCGTACTCACAAACGTCTGATCGACATCGTTGAGCCAACAGATAAAACTGTTGACGCTCTGATGCGTCTTGACCTTGCTGCGGGCGTTGATGTTCAAATCAGCCTGGGTTAAGGGGGAGTAGATAATGATTGGTCTAGTCGGTCGTAAAGTCGGTATGACTCGTATCTTCAACGAAGATGGCGTTTCTATCCCGGTAACCGTAGTTGAAGTTGAAGCTAACCGTGTTGCGCAGGTGCGTAAGCCTGACGTTGACGGTTATGCCGCAATTCAAATCACTACAGGCGAGAAGAAAGCAAGCCGTGTTAACAAGGCACAAGCTGGTCACTTTGCGAAAGCAGGTGTTGAAGCAGGCCGCGGTTTGTGGGAATTCCGTCTGGAAAATGGTGAAGAGTTCGAAGTTGGCGCTGAGCTAAACGTCGATCTTTTCTCTGAAATCAAAAAAGTAGACGTTACTGGCACGTCAAAAGGTAAGGGCTTCCAAGGCGGCGTTAAGCGTTGGAACTTCCGTACTCAAGACATGAGCCACGGTAACTCTTTGTCTCACCGTGCACCTGGTTCTATCGGACAATGTCAGAGCCCAGGTCGCGTATTCAAAGGCAAAAAAATGGCAGGTCACATGGGTGCTGAGCGTGTAACGACTCAAAACCTAGAGATCGTACGTGTTGACGCTGAGCGCAATCTGCTCCTTATTAAAGGTGCAGTCCCAGGTGCGACAGGTGGCAACGTGATCGTTAAACCAGCCGTTAAAGCGTAACGTCGAGGAGATAGTAATGGAATTGGTAGTCAAAGGCGCCGACGCGCTAACTGTTTCCGAAACTACCTTCGGGCGTGAATTCAACGAGTCCCTGGTTCACCAGGTAGTCGTTGCATACGCAGCTGGTGCCCGTCAAGGTACTCGCGCTCAGAAAACTCGTTCAGACGTGTCTGGTGGCGGTGCTAAGCCATGGCGTCAGAAGGGTACTGGTCGCGCCCGTGCAGGTACAATCCGCAGCCCAATCTGGCGCAGCGGTGGTGTCACTTTCGCAGCACGTCCTCAGGACCACGCTCAGAAAGTAAACAAAAAGATGTACCGTGGTGCTCTTAAGAGCATCCTGTCAGAGCTGGTTCGTCAAGAGCGTTTGATCGTTGTTGATAACTTCTCTGTTGAAGCACCAAAAACTAAAGAGCTTGTCGCTAAGCTGAAAGAGCTTGAGCTGAACGATGCTCTGATCGTCACTGCCGAAGTTGATGAGAACCTGTTCCTTGCGGCACGTAACCTTTATAAGGTTGACGTACGCGATACAGATACCATCGACCCAGTTAGCTTGATCGCTTTCGACAAAGTCGTGATGACTGCTGATGCAGTTAAACAAGTTGAGGAGATGCTGGCATGATCACTGAAGAGCGTATCCTAAAAGTTCTGCGTGCTCCGCACATCTCTGAAAAAGCGACGATGGCCGCTGAAAACAACAACACCGTTGTATTCAAAGTCGCCAAAGAAGCAACTAAAAAAGAGATCAAAGCGGCAGTTGAAAAACTGTTCGAAGTTGAAGTGAAGTCTGTTCGTACTCTTCTTGTGAAGGGTAAGACCAAGCGTCAAGGTATGCGTGAAGGCCGTCGTAGCGACTGGAAAAAAGCGTATGTTGCCTTGAAAGAAGGTCAGGACATCGACTTCGTTGGCGGCGCTGAGTAAGACGGAGGAGTAAAAGCAAATGGCTATTATCAAATGTAAGCCGACTTCACCGGGTCGTCGTCACCTTGTTAAAGTGGTTAACCATGATCTGTACAAAGGTAAACCATATGCACCACTGCTAGAGAAAAACTCTAAGTCTGGTGGTCGCAATAACAACGGTCGAATCACAGTGCGTCACATCGGTGGTGGTCACAAGCATCATTACCGTGTAATTGACTTCAAACGTACTAAAGACGGTATCCCAGCGAAAGTTGAGCGTCTCGAGTACGATCCGAACCGTAGTGCAAACATCGCGCTTGTACTGTATGCGGACGGTGAACGTCGTTACATCATCGCACCAAAAGGCCTAAAAGCCGGTGATCAGATCCAATCTGGTGCAGATTCAGCTATCAAGGTAGGTAACACCCTGCCAATGCGTAACATCCCAGTGGGTTCTACTATCCACAATATCGAGCTTAAGCCTGGTAAAGGTGGTCAGTTAGCTCGTTCTGCGGGTGCATATGCGCAAATCGTAGCTCGTGACGGCGCGTACGTCACACTCCGCCTACGCAGCGGTGAAATGCGTAAGGTTCTTGCTGAAGGTCGTGCGACTCTTGGTGAAGTGGGTAACTCTGAGCACATGCTACGCGAACTGGGTAAAGCCGGTGCCGCGCGCTGGAAAGGCGCACGTCCAAGCGTACGTGGTGTTGCAATGAACCCGATTGACCACCCACACGGTGGTGGTGAAGGCCGTACCTCAGGTGGTCGTCATCCAGTATCACCTTGGGGTATGCCAACTAAAGGCTTCAAGACCCGTAAGAACAAACGTACCGACAAGTACATCGTACGTCGTCGTAACAAGTAATTATTATCAGAGGATAAGCCATGCCACGTTCTCTCAAGAAAGGTCCTTTTATTGACCTGCACTTGCTGAAGAAGGTAGAGAAAGCGGTGGAAAGCGGTGACAAGAAGCCTTTAAAGACTTGGTCCCGTCGTTCAATGATCATCCCACAGATGATCGGATTGACCATCGCTGTCCATAATGGTCGTCAGCACGTACCCGTTTTCGTTTCTGAAGAAATGATCGGTCACAAGCTGGGCGAGTTTGCACCAACACGTACTTATCGCGGCCATGCTGCTGATAAGAAAGCTAAGAAGCGTTAAGGGGTAAGAAATGGAAGCTATTGCTAAACATCGCTTTGCTCGTATCTCGCCTCAAAAAGCACGTTTGGTTGCGGATCAAGTGCGCGGTAAAGACGTAGCACAAGCACTGGAACTACTGACTTTCAGCAACAAAAAAGCTGCTGACCTGGTTAAGAAAGTGTTGGAATCTGCTATTGCAAACGCCGAGCATAACGAAGGTGCGGATATCGACGATCTAAGCGTCGCCAAAGTCTTCGTTGATGAAGGCCCAATCATGAAGCGTATTATGCCTCGTGCAAAAGGCCGTGCCGATCGCATCTTGAAGCGTTCTAGCCACATCACTGTTGTTGTAGCAGACCGCTAAGAGACGAGGAGATAAAGCAATGGGTCAAAAAGTACATCCTAATGGTATTCGTCTTGGCATTGTTAAGCCTTGGAATTCCACTTGGTTTGCTAATAACCAAGATTTCGCTGACAACCTAGACGGCGACTTTAAGGTACGTCAGTTCTTGAACAATGAACTGAAAAAAGCGTCAGTCTCTCGCATCGTTATCGAGCGTCCTGCTAAGAGTGTTCGTGTGACTATTCACACTGCACGTCCTGGTGTGGTTATCGGTAAGAAAGGTGAAGATGTTGAGAAGCTGCGCGCTCACGTTGCAAAACTAGCCGGTGTACCAGCGCAAATCAACATCGCTGAAGTACGTAAGCCTGAGCTAGATGCGCAACTTGTTGGCGACAGCATCGCATCACAGCTAGAGCGCCGTGTTATGTTCCGTCGTGCGATGAAGCGCGCGGTACAAAACGCTATGCGCCTAGGTGCCAAAGGTATCAAAGTAGAAGTAAGCGGCCGTCTTGGCGGCGCTGAAATCGCTCGTACCGAGTGGTACCGTGAAGGCCGTGTGCCACTGCACACCCTTCGTGCTGACATTGATTACGCAACTTCTTCTGCTCACACCCAGTACGGTGTAATCGGCATTAAAACCTGGATCTTCAAAGGTGAGATCCTAGGTGGAATGGCTGAAGTTGAGCAAAAGGCTGACAAGCCGAAGAAGCAGCGTAAAGGCCGTAAGTAAGGAGTCTATCGATGCTTCAACCAAAACGTACTAAGTTCCGCAAGACTTTTAAAGGTCGTAACCGCGGTCTGGCGCACGGTACTGACGTAAGCTTCGGTACCTATGGCCTGAAAGCTGTTGGTCGCGGTCGTATCACTGCGCGTCAAATTGAGGCGGCTCGTCGTGCGATGACTCGTCACATTAAACGTCAAGGCCAAATCTGGATTCGTGTCTTCCCTGACAAACCAATTACTGGTAAGCCGTTGGAAGTTCGTATGGGTAAGGGTAAAGGTTCAGTAGATTACTGGGTTGCCCAAATCCAACCAGGCAAGGTCCTGTACGAAATGGATGGTGTTCCTGAATCACTGGCTCGCGAAGCGTTTGAATTAGCTTCACGTAAGCTACCGATCAAAACCACTTTCGTAACTAAGGCGGTGATGTGATGAAAGCACAAGAACTACGTGAAAAGACTGCTGAGCAGCTGAACGAAGAGCTAATGGGTCTGCTACGTGAGCAGTTTAACCTGCGCATGCAAGCGGCTACTGGCCAACTTCAGCAAACTCACACTCTTAAAGCTGTTCGTCGCGATATCGCACGTGTAAAAACCGTACTGACTGAGAAGGCTAACGCATAATGAGCGAGAACATCCGCACTCAGCAAGGTCGCGTTATCAGCGACAAAGGCGATAAAACTATCGTCGTTGCTATCGAGCGTTTTGTGAAACACCCAATCTACGGTAAGTACATCAAGCGCACGAGTAAGCTACATGTACACGATGAATCAAACCAGTGTAACCAAGGTGACACTGTCGAGGTTCGTGAGTGTCGTCCAATCTCTAAGCAAAAGTCTTGGACATTGGTTCGCGTTGTTGAAAAATCACGCATCTAAGCGATTTTTCATACAATAATAAGTCAAACGGCTCTCATTTGGGGGGCCGTTTATTTTTTATCTACCCATCTGGTCAAAATAGTGTTATTATTCGCCGCCCTTGTAAAAAGGCAGCCCGACCCGAGATGGGTCTAGATGTAATAACAGCGGAGCACTAACAATGATCCAAATGCAAAGTATGCTGGACGCAGCCGACAACTCCGGCGCTCGCAGTGTAATGTGTATTAAGGTTCTGGGTGGCTCTCACCGTCGTTACGCCCACGTTGGCGACATCATCAAAGTTACCGTTAAGGATTCAATCCCACGCGGTAAAGTGAAAAAAGGTGATGTGCTTAAGGCGGTGGTAGTTCGCACCCGTAAAGGCGTACGTCGTCCAGACGGCTCTGTCATTCGCTTCGACCGCAATGCTTGCGTGTTGTTGAACAACACTAACGAGCAACTAGTCGGCACACGTATCTTTGGCCCTGTGACACGCGAACTTCGTACTGAGAAGTTCATGAAAATTGTGTCTCTGGCGCCTGAAGTTCTGTAAGGAGCGATCTCATGGCAGCTAAAATCCGTCGTAACGACGAAGTTATCGTTCTTGCCGGTAAAGACAAAGGCAAGAAAGGTAAAGTATCTAAGGTTCTACCGACCGGTAAAGTTATCGTTGAAGGTATTAACCTCGTGAAGAAACACCAGAAGCCGGTTCCGGCTCTGGGCACTCAAGGTGGCATCGTTGAACAAGAAGCCGCTATTGACGTTTCAAACGTGGCTATCTTTAACGCAGCTGCTGGTAAAGGTGACCGTGTAGGCTTCCGATTTGAAGACGGCAAAAAAGTGCGTTTCTTCAAGTCGAATGGCGAAACTATTAAGTAATTCTGGAGTAGTACAATGGCGAAACTGCATGATTACTACAAAGAGACAGTTGTAGCTGAGCTATCTAAGCAATTTGGTTACAAAAGCATCATGCAAGTCCCAGGGATCGAAAAGATCACCCTTAACATGGGTGTGGGCGAAGCTCTGAACGACAAAAAACTGCTTGAAAACGCAGCAGCTGATATGACCGCAATCTCTGGTCAAAAGCCGCTGATCACTAAAGCACGTAAATCAGTCGCAGGCTTCAAGATCCGTGAGGGCTACCCAATTGGTTGTAAAGTAACCCTACGTGGCGAGCGTATGTGGGACTTCTTTGAGCGTTTGATCGCTATCGCAGTTCCTCGTATCCGTGACTTCCGTGGTCTGAACCCGAAAGCGTTCGACGGTCGCGGTAACTACAGCATGGGCGTTCGCGAGCAAATCATCTTCCCTGAGATTGACTACGACAAAGTCGATCGTATCCGTGGTCTTGATATTACTATCACTACCACCGCAGGTACAGATGAGGAAGGTCGAGCTCTGCTGGCTGCCTTTAACTTCCCATTCCGTAAGTAAGGTGAAGGGTTACTGTTATGGCTAAAAAATCGATGAAAGCACGTGACGTAAAACGTGCGAAGCTCGCAGCCCGTTATGCTGAAAAGCGTGACAACCTGCGTGCGACCATTAAGAATGTCAACACGTCAGACGAAGAGCGTTGGGACGCAGTCCTGAAGCTTCAGTCGCTACCACGTGATTCTGCGAAGTCTCGTCAGCGTAACCGCTGTAACCAGACTGGTCGTCCACATGGCTACCTACGCAAATTCGGCCTAAGCCGAATCAAGGTTCGTGAAGCTTGCATGAAAGGCGAGATTCCGGGTCTGCGTAAGGCAAGCTGGTAATTGAATCACGGGAGTAAAGACTTATGAGCATGCAAGATCCGATCTCGGATATGCTGACCCGCCTACGCAACGGTCAGGCAGCAAAGAAAGTTGCTGTTAAAATGCCTTCGTCAAAGCTAAAAGTGGCAATTGCTGAGCTACTAAAAGCAGAAGGTTACGTGGCTGACGTCGCAGTAAATAGCGACGCGAAGCCTGAACTGGAAGTGACGTTGAAATACTTCGAATCTAAACCAGTTATCGAGCAAATCCAACGTGTTAGCCGTCCAGGCCTGCGCATCTACAAAAAGAAAGATGAGTTGCCTTCAGTGATGGGTGGCCTTGGTATTGCTGTTGTATCAACTTCGAAAGGTTTGATGACCGATCGCGCAGCTCGCAAAGCGGGTCTGGGCGGTGAAATCATCTGCTACGTAGCTTAATAAGGAGTAGGAAATGTCTCGTGTTGCAAAAGCACCTGTCGTAGTTCCTGCCGGCGTAGAGGTGAAACTTAACGGTCAGGAAATCACTGTAAAAGGAAGCAAAGGCGAACTAAGCCGCACGCTTCACGATATGGTGGCAGTAAACCAAGAAGAGAACACCATTACCTTCGCACCAAGTGTGGAGCACGCTAAAGCATGGGCACATGCTGGTACAGCGCGCGCACTGGTCAACAGCATGGTTGTTGGTGTTACAGAAGGCTTTACCAAGAAACTGATCCTGAAAGGTGTTGGTTACCGTGCAAACGTTGCAGGTAATAAACTTAACCTGACACTTGGTTTCTCTCACCCGGTTGAGCACGCTCTGCCAGAGGGTGTTAAGGCAGAATGTCCAAGCCAAACTGAAATTGTTATCAGCGGTGCTGATAAACAAGCAGTTGGCCAGGTGGCTGCCGATATCCGCGCATACCGCAAGCCAGAGCCTTACAAAGGCAAAGGCGTTCGTTACTCTGACGAAGCTGTGCGTACCAAAGAAGCTAAGAAGAAGTAAGGTAACACTATGGATAAGAAAGCATCTCGTATCCGTCGTGCGACCAAAGCACGACGCAAGATCGCGGAAATGGGTGCGACTCGCCTGGTGGTACACCGTACTCCACGTCATGTGTACGCACAGGTTATCGCTGGTAACGGCGCGGAAGTTATCGCCGCCGCTTCTACCGTAGAAAAAGCGATCCGTGAGCAAGTGAAGAGCACCGGTAACAAAGACGCCGCTGCAGCCGTGGGTAAGATCATTGCTGAGCGAGCGAAGGAAAAAGGCATCGAAGCCGTTGCTTTTGACCGTTCCGGTTTCCAATACCACGGCCGTGTGGCTGCACTGGCAGATGCTGCCCGTGAAGCTGGTCTGAAATTCTAAGGTAGGTGGAAGATGGCTAACGATAAACAACAAAGTGATTTGCATGAGAAGCTGATCGCTGTAAACCGTGTATCTAAAACGGTTAAAGGTGGTCGCATCTTTACCTTCACTGCCCTGACTGTGGTAGGTGATGGTAACGGTCGCGTAGGTTTCGGTTACGGTAAAGCCCGTGAAGTACCTGCTGCGATCCAAAAATCAATGGAAAAGGCGCGTCGTAACATGATTACTATCGCGCTGAAAGACGGTACTCTGCACCACGCTGTTAAAGGCCGCCACACTGGTTCAAAAGTGTACATGCAGCCAGCATCAGAAGGTACAGGTATCATCGCCGGTGGTGCGATGCGTGCCGTGCTTGAAGTAGCAGGCGTTCAAGACGTTCTGGCGAAAGCATACGGTTCTACCAACCCAATCAACATCGTTCGTGCAACGATTGATGGTCTGGGTGGTACGAAGTCTCCAGAGATGGTAGCTGCGAAACGTGGCATGCCTGTCAACGAAATTCTGGGGTAATACGACATGGCTAAGACAATTAAAGTAACTCAGACTCGTAGCGCTATCGGCCGCTTGCCGAAGCACAAAGCGACCCTGCGTGGCTTGGGCCTACGTCGCATCAACCACACTGTTGAACTTGAAGACACACCGTGCGTGCGCGGTATGATCAACAAAGTCAACTACATGGTTAAAGTGGAGGAGTAATCACATGCGTTTGAATACTCTATCTCCGGCTGCAGGCTCAAAGCCTTCTGCGAAGCGTGTAGGCCGTGGTATTGGTTCAGGCCTGGGTAAAACCGGTGGCCGTGGTCACAAAGGTCAGAAATCACGTTCAGGTGGTTCAGTACGCCCAGGTTTCGAAGGCGGTCAAATGCCTTTGAAACAGCGTCTGCCAAAATTCGGTTTTACTTCGCGTAAAGGCCTCACTTCTGCTGAAGTTCGTCTCGGCGAGCTGGCAAAAGTTGAAGGTGACGTGGTAAGCCTTGAAACACTGAAAGCAGCGAATGTTATCGCACAAGACACTCGTACGGCGAAAATCGTACTGTCTGGCGAAATCGCTCGCTCAGTGACCGTGAAAGGTGTTCGTGTCACTAAAGGCGCTAAAGCGGCAATCGAAGCTGCAGGCGGTAAAATCGAGGAATAATTTAGCTCGAGGACGAGGTACAGATGGCAAAACAACCAGGACAAAACTTCAGTAGTGCAAAAGGCGGAGTCGCGGAGCTAAAAAGCCGCCTACTTTTTGTAGCAATGGCATTATTGGTATTCCGTGCCGGCTCTTTTGTGCCAATTCCTGGTATTGACGCTGCTGTACTTGCCGATCTGTTCGAACAGCAACAAGGGACCATCATTGACTTGGTTAACATGTTCTCTGGTGGTGCCCTTGAGCGTGCTTCGATACTGGCACTGGGCATTATGCCGTATATTTCGGCGTCGATTATTGTTCAGTTATTGTCAGTGGTTCACCCCGCATTAGCGGAGTTGAAAAAAGAGGGCGAATCTGGCCGTCGTAAGATCAGTCAGTATACCCGCTACGGCACGCTGGTGTTGGCAACTTTCCAAGCAATTGGAATCGCGACTGGGTTACCGAGTATGATGCCAGGTCTGGTGATTAATCCAGGTCCTGCGTTTTACTTTACTGCGGTTGTCAGTTTGGTCACAGGTACCATGTTCTTAATGTGGTTAGGTGAGCAAATTACGGAACGTGGTATAGGTAACGGTATCTCGCTGATCATTTTCACCGGGATTGTCGCGGGTCTGCCACCCGCAATTGGACAGACAATAGAGCAAGCGCGTCAAGGCGACATGTCTCCGCTTCTCTTGCTAGGTATCGCAGTGATCGTATTGGCGGTCGTCTACTTTGTGGTCTTTATGGAACGTGGTCAACGTCGTATCGTCGTTAACTACGCCAAGCGGCAACAAGGTCGCCGTGTCTTTGCAGCGCAAAGCACGCACCTGCCACTTAAGATCAACATGGCAGGCGTTATTCCTGCGATTTTTGCATCAAGTATTATTTTGTTCCCTGGCACGCTTGCTAACTGGTTTGGTAAGGGTGATCAAACAAGCTGGCTAACCGATGTGTCATTGGCACTGAGTCCGGGGCAACCAGCGTACGTAATACTTTATGCGGCAGCGATTATCTTCTTCTGCTTTTTCTATACAGCGTTGGTGTTTAACCCGCGAGAAACAGCAGATAATTTGAAGAAGTCAGGAGCGTTCGTACCTGGTATTCGCCCGGGTGAGCAGACTGCTAAATACATTGATAAAGTAATGACACGGTTAACCCTCGCAGGTGCCATGTATATTACCTTTATCTGTCTGATCCCCGAGTTCATGATGATTGCGTGGGATGTCCACTTCTACTTTGGTGGTACATCACTACTCATCGTAGTAGTCGTAATCATGGACTTTATGGCTCAAGTTCAGACTCATTTGATGTCTCAACAATATGAGTCCGTGTTGAAAAAAGCCAACCTCAAAGGCTACGGCCGCTAATAGGTTGTCTATTTACGGAGTTTAGCAATGAAAGTTCGTGCTTCCGTTAAGAAAATCTGCCGTAACTGTAAAGTGATCAAGCGTAACGGTACCGTTCGTGTGATCTGCAGTGAGCCAAAGCACAAGCAGCGCCAAGGCTAATAGCAGAATATTTTTCTTGCAAAATGAGGTCAGGCTGGCTACATTAGCCAGCCCACCTTTTGTATGTGCAAAAGAAGTGGTTATGCCGCTGCGTATCCTCGACGGGCTCTGCAGCGGTTCTACTTGAAAAGTACTAGGAGTGAATAGTGGCCCGTATAGCAGGCATTAACATTCCTGATCAAAAGCATGCTGTTATCGCATTGACTGCGATTTACGGCGTCGGCAAAACCACCTCTCAAGCTATTTTAGCTGATGCAGGTATTGCTGAAAGCACTAAGATCAGTGAACTATCAGAAGAACAGATCGACCAATTGCGTGACGGTGTCGCTAAGTACACCGTAGAAGGCGATCTACGTCGTGAAATTTCCATGAACATCAAGCGTCTTATGGACCTTGGTTGTAACCGCGGTATTCGTCATCGTCGCAGCTTGCCACTACGTGGTCAGCGTACGAAGACCAATGCTCGTACCCGTAAGGGTCCGCGCAAGCCGATCAAGAAATAATCGGGGTAGATAAGTACTATGGCTAAACAAGCAACTCGTGCACGCAAACGCGTACGCAAGCAAGTCGCTGATGGCGTCGCGCACATTCATGCGTCTTTCAATAACACAATCGTGACGATTTCTGACCGTCAAGGCAACGCTCTGGCATGGGCGACCGCCGGTGGTTCAGGTTTCCGTGGCTCTCGTAAGTCAACTCCATACGCTGCGCAGGTTGCTGCAGAGCGTTGTGGTGAAATGGCAAAAGAGTACGGCCTGAAAAACCTCGAAGTGATGGTTAAAGGTCCAGGTCCAGGTCGCGAGTCTACTATTCGTGCCTTGAACGCAGCGGGCTTCCGCATCACTAACATTGTTGATGCGACGCCAATCCCGCATAACGGTTGTCGTCCACCTAAGAAACGCCGCGTTTAATACGCACTAGCGCTGTTTCTTAGAATATTGGAGAAAGATCATGGCAAGATATTTGGGTCCTAAGCTGAAGCTTAGCCGTCGCGAAGGCACTGACTTATTCCTTAAGTCAGGCGTACGCGCGATTGATACCAAGTGTAAAATCGATAACGTCCCAGGCGTTCACGGTCAGCGTCGCGGCCGTCTGTCTGACTATGGCGTTCAGCTTCGCGAGAAGCAAAAAGTACGTCGTATGTACGGCGTAATGGAAAAGCAGTTCCGTAACTACTACAAAGACGCTGCCCGCATCAAGGGTAATACAGGTGAGAACCTGCTTCAGCTTCTTGAAGGTCGCCTAGACAACGTAGTTTACCGCATGGGCTTTGGCGCAACTCGCGCTGAATCACGTCAGCTGGTAAGCCACAAAGCGATCCTAGTTAACGGCAAAGTAGTTAACGTACCTTCTTTCAAGGTTTCGGCAAACGACGTGATTAGCATTCGCGAGAAAGCTAAGAACCAGGCGCGTATCAAAGCAGCTCTAGAAGTTGCCGCTCAACGCGAACTGCCAACTTGGATCGAAGTAGACAGCAAGAAGATGGAAGGCACATTCAAGCGCCTACCAGAGCGTTCTGATTTGTCTGCTGACATCAACGAACACCTGATCGTCGAGCTTTACTCTAAGTAAAGCTGAACTAAAGAGAGGACATAATGCAGGGTTCTGTAACAGAATTTCTTAAGCCGCGTCTAGTTGATATTGAACAAGTTAGCTCGACGCACGCAAAAGTAACTCTTGAACCCCTAGAGCGTGGTTTTGGCCATACTCTGGGGAATGCGCTACGTCGTATCCTACTTTCATCTATGCCAGGCTGTGCGGTGACGGAAGTTGAAATTGACGGCGTATTGCACGAGTACAGCACCAAAGAAGGGGTTCAGGAAGATATCCTGGAAATCCTACTTAACCTTAAAGGCCTAGCCGTTAAGGTTGAGGGTAAAGATGAAGTTATCCTTACTCTGACCAAGTCTGGTGCAGGCCCTGTTGTTGCAGGCGACATCACCCATGATGGTGGTGTTGAGATTGCGAACCCAGAACACGTTATCTGCCACCTGACTGATGCAAGCGCTGAAATTAGCATGCGTATCAAGGTAGAGCGTGGTCGTGGCTATGTACCAGCGTCTGCGCGTATCGATAGCGAAGACGACGAGCGTCCAATCGGTCGCCTACTTGTTGACGCAACGTTCAGCCCAGTAGATCGCATTGCTTACAAAGTGGAAGCGGCGCGTGTCGAACAGCGTACTGACCTCGACAAGCTGGTCATCGATATGGAAACTAACGGTACACTGGATCCTGAGGAAGCGATTCGCCGTGCGGCAACCATCCTAGCAGAACAGCTAGATGCGTTTGTTGACCTGCGCGATGTACGTGTCCCTGAGGAGAAAGAAGAGAAGCCAGAGTTCGATCCGATCCTACTGCGTCCTGTAGACGATCTTGAACTAACTGTTCGCTCTGCTAACTGTTTGAAAGCAGAAGCGATTCACTATATCGGTGATCTGGTACAGCGTACCGAGGTTGAGCTTCTGAAAACGCCAAACCTTGGTAAGAAGTCTTTGACTGAAATTAAAGACGTGCTGGCATCACGTGGTCTGTCTCTAGGTATGCGCCTAGAAAACTGGCCGCCAGCATCCATTGCTGAAGATTAATCAGAGACTGATTATTTAGTTAGAAGGATTAGGTCATGCGCCATCGTAAGAGTGGTCGTCAACTCAATCGCAACAGCAGCCATCGTAAAGCGATGTTCAGCAACATGGCTAGCTCGCTGGTAACTCACGAAGTTATCAAAACAACTTTGCCGAAGGCAAAAGAGCTGCGTCGCGTCATTGAACCGTTGATTACCTTAGCTAAAAACGACAGTGTTGCTAACCGTCGTGTAGCATTCGCTCGTACTCGTAACGACGAAGTCGTAGCGAAACTGTTTAATGAACTCGGCCCACGTTTTGCTTCACGTGCTGGCGGTTACACTCGCATTCTGAAATGCGGTGTTCGCTCTGGTGATAAAGCCCCAATGGCTTACATCGAGCTTGTTGATCGCCCAGAGCAAGACGCTGAGCAAGCTGCAGAATAAGTTTTATTACTTATAAGCAGCACCCAGAAAAGCCAGGCAACTCGCCTGGCTTTTTCTTTATCTAGCCTAGGCTTGTATAGAGCAAAATCCCTGATAGGTTTTCAATGTTTGTCTCCTTTCATACAAGAGGTCGGGGTACAGAGAATAAAATTTGCAGCATAAATGACAATTTTTAATGCTTAGGAAGCAAAACGAGGTTTAGTTGACCAAAAAAGGCGATATCGGACAAAAATAGACCGCTTAGTAAAAAACAAACAATTAATGATTGACGGATGTCACAAACGCTTTAGAATGCCGCCCTACTTAACGCAGATAGCGCGTTAGGGGAGTCAAAAAGAGGTTTTATTTCACCCGGCGGGTTGAAAATAAAAGATAAAATTTCTTCTTGACTTTAACGGCAAGGCGCGTAAGATACGCAGCCTTGACCAAGCGAAGCGCAGCTTCGCAATGTCAACGCTCTTTAACAATTTGACCTATGCAATCTGTGTGGGCACTCGTTGAGAATAGACAAAAAGATTTATTCGATGAACTGAGTGACCAAACGACAACTTTAATAGTTGTTCGGCACAGTCAATTCGTTTGTCTCGTAAGAGACGAACAAAACAGTATTTATCGAGCCGTTTGTCTTTCCTTTTRGGAAAGCAAACACCAAAACTTAAATTGAAGAGTTTGATCATGGCTCAGATTGAACGCTGGCGGCAGGCCTAACACATGCAAGTCGAGCGGAAACGGCAGTATTGAAGCTTCGGTGGATTTACTGGACGTCGAGCGGCGGACGGGTGAGTAACGGCTGGGAACCTGCCCTGACGAGGGGGATAACCGTTGGAAACNAAAACTTAAATTGAAGAGTTTGATCATGGCTCAGATTGAACGCTGGCGGCAGGCCTAACACATGCAAGTCGAGCGGAAACGGCAGTATTGAAGCTTCGGTGGATTTACTGGACGTCGAGCGGCGGACGGGTGAGTAACGGCTGGGAACCTGCCCTGACGAGGGGGATAACCGTTGGAAACGACGGCTAATACCGCATAATGTCTACGGACCAAAGGTGGCCTCTACATGTAAGCTATCGCGTTGGGATGGGCCCAGTTAGGATTAGCTAGTTGGTAAGGTAATGGCTTACCAAGGCGACGATCCTTAGCTGGTTTGAGAGGATGATCAGCCACACTGGGACTGAGACACGGCCCAGACTCCTACGGGAGGCAGCAGTGGGGAATATTGCACAATGGGGGAGACCCTGATGCAGCCATGCCGCGTGTGTGAAGAAGGCCTTCGGGTTGTAAAGCACTTTCAGCAGTGAGGAAGGTGGTGTACTTAATASGTGCAYGGCTTGACGTTAGCTGCAGAAGAAGCACCGGCTAACTCCGTGCCAGCAGCCGCGGTAATACGGAGGGTGCGAGCGTTAATCGGAATTACTGGGCGTAAAGCGCATGCAGGCGGTTTGTTAAGTCAGATGTGAAAGCCCGGGGCTCAACCTCGGAACCGCATTTGAAACTGGCAGGCTAGAGTCTTGTAGAGGGGGGTAGAATTTCAGGTGTAGCGGTGAAATGCGTAGAGATCTGAAGGAATACCAGTGGCGAAGGCGGCCCCCTGGACAAAGACTGACGCTCAGATGCGAAAGCGTGGGTAGCAAACAGGATTAGATACCCTGGTAGTCCACGCCGTAAACGCTGTCTACTTGGAGGTTGAGGTTTAAGACTTTGGCTTTCGGCGCTAACGCATTAAGTAGACCGCCTGGGGAGTACGGCCGCAAGGTTAAAACTCAAATGAATTGACGGGGGCCCGCACAAGCGGTGGAGCATGTGGTTTAATTCGATGCAACGCGAAGAACCTTACCTACTCTTGACATCCAGAGAACTTTCCAGAGATGGATTGGTGCCTTCGGGAGCTCTGAGACAGGTGCTGCATGGCTGTCGTCAGCTCGTGTTGTGAAATGTTGGGTTAAGTCCCGCAACGAGCGCAACCCTTATCCTTGTTTGCCAGCACATAATGGTGGGAACTCCAGGGAGACTGCCGGTGATAAACCGGAGGAAGGTGGGGACGACGTCAAGTCATCATGGCCCTTACGAGTAGGGCTACACACGTGCTACAATGGCAGATACAGAGGGCAGCGAAGCTGCGAAGTGGAGCGAATCCCTTAAAGTTTGTCGTAGTCCGGATTGGAGTCTGCAACTCGACTCCATGAAGTCNGGTGGGAACTCCAGGGAGACTGCCGGTGATAAACCGGAGGAAGGTGGGGACGACGTCAAGTCATCATGGCCCTTACGAGTAGGGCTACACACGTGCTACAATGGCAGATACAGAGGGCAGCGAAGCTGCGAAGTGGAGCGAATCCCTTAAAGTTTGTCGTAGTCCGGATTGGAGTCTGCAACTCGACTCCATGAAGTCGGAATCGCTAGTAATCGTGGATCAGAATGCCACGGTGAATACGTTCCCGGGCCTTGTACACACCGCCCGTCACACCATGGGAGTGGGCTGCACCAGAAGTAGATAGCTTAACCTTCGGGAGGGCGTTTACCACGGTGTGGTTCATGACTGGGGTGAAGTCGTAACAAGGTAGCCCTAGGGGAACCTGGGGCTGGATCACCTCCTTACTGACGCTATT